>JAKSVG010000001.1 GCA_024408105.1 Bacilli bacterium
CACTTGCCTCCATAGTTAAGTGGTATAACGGATCCATGGTAAGGATCAATTCGTGGTTCAATTCCGCGTGGAGGCACCAGTTTTTGAAAAATGCACGATTAATTCGTGCTTTTTTATTATTAATGTAAAAATTTAAGAAATGATAAATCGAATTTTTATCATTGATTCAATTTAAACTTTGGCCCTAATTCAAGCAAAATTAGTTAGAATAAAACTGAATTGTATTAATTAATTGACTCAAAAATTAAGTGCAATATTGCAATAAGTAACATCTCTGATGCTTGTTTAAGAAAATGAAAGCACTTTAAATTATATAAATTATTAGAATATTGTATTATTTATTTATGTCTTTAGTAAGGAAGATAGTTGGAACGGGAATATTATCTGCAATAGTAATTGCTTTAACATTCTTTTCAAATTATATTTCCTTCGGTCCAGTTAGTATTACATTAGCTCTTATTCCTATTGTTATTGGCGCGGTGATTTATGGCCCAATAACAGGATTGTTTTTAGGTCTTGTTAATGGAGCGATAGTTCTATTAGCCCCTAGTACAGGAATTTTTATTTCTCATAATTTAGGAATAACAATTGTTTTATGTCTTACTAAAACTGGAGTTGCTGGTTTAATAGCAGGTTTATTACCTTTGTTAATGAAAAAGCACGAAAAAGTAGCTGTTATTATGTCTTCAATTTTGGTGCCTATTATTAACACAGGAATATTCATATTATTTTGTTTGGGTTTTTTCATGGATATTTTTCCAGAACCAACACCAAGCTATCTAATTATGAGTGTTATAGGAATAAACTTTATTATTGAGTTTGCAGTCAACGCAATATTATCGCCGACAATATATTATATTGTTAACATTGTTAAAGAAAGGATATTTGCAAAGGGGAACAAAAATGGATTATAAGCGAAACGAAAACGAAATTTTCTTGCGAATTGATCGTGGTGAGGAAGTATTAGAAAAGATTCTTGAAGTTGTTAAAAAAGAAAATATTAAATCAGGTAATATGACAGCAATCGGTGCGTGTGATGAATTCACAGTAGGCTTATATTCGGTATCAGAGCAAAAATATTATTCAAAACATTATAAAGGTGAATTCGAAATTGTCTCTTTCTTAGGCAATATTTCTCAAAAAGATGGAATGCCATATATCCATGTTCATATCGGTTGCTCTGGAGAAGACCACATTGTTATAGGTGGGCATCTTAATAGATGCCATATATCTGGAACGTTTGAATGCAAAATCGAAATTTCAAATGTTTCAATCACCAGAAAAATCGATTCAAAAACCGGTTTAAACGTTTTTAATTTTGATAATTAATTTTTGTGGTTGTTATTTTTACGAAATAACGATTATAATTTAAATGTATTTAATATTGAGGTTAACTTATGAAAGAAACTTTAAAAAAACTTAACAATTTCAGATTATCATCATTATTGATTTCAATTGGATCTCTTGTTGGCTTAATTACTGTCGCATTGTGTTTAATCCTTTATCAAACAAGTGGCACAAAAATAAATCAAGAGGGTGAAGAAGTTATCACAAATGCATTTGCCTCAAACCAGGCTCTTGGAATGTTATTCTTTATCTTTGCTATCTTAGCAATTGTCTGCGGTATTGTTGTTATTGGCAAAGCATTTAAATTTGTTATGCCAAAAACTAGAGAAACTCCAGATCACAGCTTAACTTGGATTTTATTAGGAGAAAACGTGTTTGTTCTTGCATTACTTGTTCTTGTTTTTGTCTTATTAGGAACAGAAACAACAAGATATGCTGCTGGTTTTGTCATTGCAGTTGTTCTTGGAACACTCAGCATTGTTTATAGTGTACTTTTGGTTTATCCAAACCTTAAATGTCATTATTACATGCCAGAACTTGAAGTTAAAAAATAATAACTTACTTATTCAAAATAATGCAGAAGTTGTTCTGCATTTTTTGTTTCTAAAACTTATTTAAGCCTTATAAAGCATGGTTTATTATGTTTGTATAATATCTCAAGAAGTTTCTCTTATGAGTGCTTTGTGCGTTAAGACATAAATCTTATATATAAATAGAGCAACAAAGCATTAAAAAACTTCCTCAGAGAGGAAGCATTTTATTTTTTGAATGATTATTCTTTTGAAGCGAATTCAATTACTGAAATTAGTAATGAGAAGAATCCTGCTGCAAATAATAATGAGGCCATTCCAATTAATCCTGGTTGATTATAAACAGGAAGTGTGGAATTTAAATTGGCTGGTGACATTAATGCAAGCACGCCACCTGCGATTAATAAACCTGCTGTAAGAAATGCTGTGTATTTTCTGCATTTTGGAATAAAAACAAGAAGTAAGAATGCGCTTCCGGCAACAATGAGGAAGAATCCAACAACATTTAATGCAATTAGACTATTTCCGCCCCAAACAATTTGATAATAATTTCCAATACTATGTTGAGCAACGTTATGAGCAGCGGTTATGCCACCAAGACCATAAGCAATGCCAACAAGAATCATTGAGATAATATTCAATATAGGTGATAAGAATTTCTTCATAAATAACTCCTTTATTAAAGCACGATAAATTATATATTTTGATAGTCATATTTGCAAGTGCGAATCTCTATTTTTTTATAGAGATATAATATTTTACTTGCATAATTGTCTAAAAATGTATATATTAACTTTACTCAAGTTTATCTTGAGCAAACTCTGAAAAAGAGTGGCTTGACGGCCACTCTTTGTCTTTGTTAGGAGGAAAATATGAGTATTGAAAAAGAAGTAACGTCTTTAATCGAAAAGCCTATTAAGGACTTGGGCTACGATGAAGTCAGTGTTTCTTTGGTCCGAGAAAATGGCGTGATGTATTTGCGTGTTTTAATTGATAAAGATGACGCAATTTCACTAGATGACATTATCAAAGTCAACGATTTGATTTCTCCATTACTAGATGAAGCAGATTTAATAAAAAGTGAATACTATCTTGATGTTTCATCTTATGGAGCAGAAAAACCAATAAAAGTTGATCGCTTAGAAAAATATATCGGAAAATATATCAATATTCATTTGACTAACCCTTATAAAGGCGAGAATTATTTAGAAGGTACATTAGAAGAAGTATCCTTAGATAAATTAGTTATCTCATTCAGAGAAAAGACTCGCTTAGTCAAAGCAGAAGTTAACAGAAAAGATGTTGACAAAGCTAGATTAGCCATCAAGTTTTAAGGAGGAAATAAGAACATGGATGGAAAAGCATTTATGGAAGCTCTTAATGCAATAGAAGAGCAAAAAGGCATTTCAAAAGAGTCAATTATCGAAGCTTTAAAAGAAGCTCTAAAAAAAGCCTACATCAAAGAGATTGATGGGGATGAAGAAGCTATTGTTGATGTTACAATCACTGAAAGTGAAATCAACATGTCTATCACAAAAAAGGTTGTTGAAGAAGTTATAATTGATTATCTTGAAATTAGCTTAGAGGACGCAAAGAAAGTTAGCAAAAAAGCTAAAATTGGAGACGATTTAGTAATTAATGTCGATGTTGAGAGTTTAAGAAGAATTACTGCAAATGCAGTCAAATCAATTCTTAGACAAAAACTTGCTGAAGCAGAAAAACATGTTTTATATGAACAAAACAAAGACAAAATTAACGAAATGATTACTGGCATTGTTGATCATTGCGATGATCGTGGATGTGTAGTAAACGTTGGTCGTACATCAGTTTATCTTTCACGCCGTGATTTAATTGGTGATGAAACATTTGAACCTGATCAATCAATTCGTATGTTTGTTGCTAATGTATCAAACGGTGAAAAAGGAGCAATGATTAAAGTTTCACGTAGTGATCCTGGTTTCTTGAAGAAACTATTTGAAGAAGAAGTTCCAGATATTTATAACGGAACAGTTATTATCAAGTCTCTTGCTCGTGAAGCTGGAATTAGAAGCAAACTCTCGGTTTACACAAACGATCCTAATGTTGATCCAGTTGGCTCATGCATTGGTGTTAACGGATCTGCAATTAAGAAAATTGTTGAACAATTAGGAAACTCACGTGATAAAGAAAAAATTGATATTATTACGTACACAAAGAACGATGGTTTATATATTGTCGATGCTTTGCGACCTGCTAAAGTCCTTTATATTCATCTTGATGAACAAGTCAGCGAAGATGGCAAAAAGAAAGCTATTGCAATTGTTGAAGATGGTCAACTTTCTCTAGCAATTGGAAAACGTGGCGCAAATGCTCGTTTAGCGTGCCATTTGACTGGCTGGTCCATTGATATTCATGAAAAATGCGAAATGGATAATCTCTCCGATATTTCATTTAAATCTGTTGAAGAGTTACAAGAAGAAGAGAAAACCAGAGCCAAAAAAGAACTTTATGAAAACTATTTGGCGCAAGTTAAATCTGCCCGTGCTCAAAGAGAACCTGTGAAAGAAGATTTATCACAAGGCTTTGAGAAGGCAAAACCTCAACAAATTCTCGATGAAGATATTGCTGAAGAAAAACCAGTAGTAGAAGAAGTTAAACCGGTCGTTGAAGAAGCTCCAAAAGTTGAAGAAGTTGAACCAACAGTGAGCAAAACTGTTGTTAAAACAACAACAACTCTTGACGCTCTAGAAGCTTCACTTGAAAATGAAAAGAAGAAAGAGCCTTCATTTAAAGCAACTCATAAAACTTCAAAACGTCCACATAATATCACTGACGAGGAATTACCTCATGAAAAACTTGAAGAGGTTAAACCAGTTGAGAAAAAAGGACCTCAAATGGATATTTACACCAAAGAAGAACTTGAGGATCTTGAAAACGAAGAATACGTAGATGAAGAAACATATGAAGATGAAGATATCGATTACGATGAATATGATTCTTACTACGATGATGATGAAAAATAAATAAGTTTATGAAGAATATTATCCTAAGAAAATGTATAGCAACAAACTTGATGTATCCAAAGGATAGTCTTCTTCGTGTTGTTAAAAATAAAGATGGGTTAATCTTCTATGACCCTTCCGGAAAAGCTCCTGGTAGAGGAGCATACATATCTAAAAGTGAAGACGCTATTTTGATTGCTAAAAAGAAAAATGTTCTTTCGAAAGCATTCTCAACAAATGTTGATTCCTCAGTATATGATTCACTTTTAGAAATTACTAAGAAAAAGGAGGAATAAATATGGCAAATAAGCAAAAAGACTCTCGCCGCGCTAATATACCCGCAAATAACTCTTTTAAAAATAAAGAAACTGTTAAGGTTCATAATGGTGTGTTCGTTTATACACGTAACATGAGCGTTGCAGAACTTGCAAAAGAACTAAATATAAACGCGACAGATATAATCAAATTCTTATTTTTAAATAAGAAAATGGTAACTATTAACCAAACATTAGACGATGAAACAATCGGTTTAATTTGTCTTGAATTTGGCTATGACTTTAAGAAAGAAAAAGTTGTTAGCGAAGAAAATTTCGAAGAAGTGGAAATAGTTGATAAACCAGAAGATCTTAAACCAAGAGCCCCAATTGTCACAATTATGGGCCATGTTGATCATGGTAAAACAACTTTAATCGACGCAATTAGAAGTTCTAAGTTAGTCGACACTGAAGTCGGCGGAATTTCTCAAGCTATTGGTGCCTACCAAAAAGAAATTTCTGGCCAAAAGATTACCTTTTTAGACACTCCTGGGCACGAAGCTTTTACTGCAATGAGAAGCCGTGGTGCTGCTGTAACAGATATTGTTGTTTTAGTTGTTGCAGCTGATGATGGTGTTATGCCTCAAACAGTTGAAGCAATTAGTCACGCTAAGGCAGCTGGTGTCCCAATTATTGTAGCTATCAATAAAATTGATAAAGAAGGCGCAAATCCTGAAAAACTTAAAAACGAATTAATGGCATATGACATTATTCCTGAAGAATATGGTGGTCAAAATATTTTCTGTGAAATTTCCGCTAAAAAGAAACTTGGAATTTCAGAATTATTAGAAGCAATTTTAGTTGTTGCTGAAATGCTTGAACTAAAAGCTAATCCAGATAGATATGCTATTGGAACAGTTATTGAAGCAAATCTTGATAAGGGTGAAGGACCTAAAGCAACATTACTCGTTCAAAATGGCACACTTTCATTCCAAGACTATGTTGTCGTTGGTACAGCTTATGGAAAAATCCGTAGAATGACAAACGAATATAAGAAAATTGTCAAAATCGCGACACCATCAACCCCTGTTAGTGTTATTGGTTTAAGTGAAGTTCCTAATGCAGGCGATCACTTTATGGCTTTCCCGACAGAAAAGCAAGCTCGTGATATCGCTATGAAACGTTCATTAATTAAGAAACAAGAAGAATTAAATTCTTCTGGTGGTGCATCACTCGATGATTTATTCAATAGAATTCATGAGGGTGAGGTTTCCGTTGTTAACATTATTATTAAGGCAGATACAACAGGTTCTGCTGAAGCAATTAAATCTTCTTTATTAAAACTAAATAATGAACAAGTAAAATTAAATATCATACACTGTACTGCTGGTGCAATTAGTGATAGCGATATTATGCTCGCAAGCGCTTCTGGCGCAATTATATACGGCTTTAATGTTAGACCTTCATCAACCATCAGCCAAAAAGCTGAACAAGAAAAGGTGGAAATTAGACTTCATAGAATCATTTATGATCTATTAAACGAAATGGAAGCTGCTATGAAAGGCATGCTTAAAAAAGAAAAAGTAGAAAGTGTCACTGGACAAGCAGAAGTTCGTTCTCTAATCAAAATTTCTAAAATTGGTACAGTTGCTGGTTGCTATGTCACAAGTGGAGTGATTAAAGCTAATTCAAATGTTAGAATTCTTCGCAACGGCATCATTACATATGAAGGAAAAATAAAATCTCTAAAGAGATTTAAAGATGATGCTAAAGAAGTTAAAGAAGGCTATGAATGTGGCATCAACATAGAAAACTTCAATGACCTAAAAGAACTAGATATTATTGAAGGCTATGAAATGGTGGAGAAAGAATAATGGCTGATAGAACACAACGTATTCAATCAATCATTGGTAAAAACATAACTGAAATTATTCAATTTGAAGTCAAAAATCCTCGTATTGGATTTTGCACTGTAAGTGAAGTAGAAGTTAGTTCTGACTTTTCATATGCAAAAGTATATGTTTCATTTTTAGGAGCAAAATACCCTAAGCAAAATCTTGAAGAATTAAATAAGACTAAAGGATATATTCGTTCATCTTTAGCAAAAAAGATTGATATTAGAAAAACACCTGAAATATCGTTTTATTTAGATGAAACATATGAAAAAAGTGAGCATCTTGATGAAATATTAAAAAAAGATGCAAAAGCTATAGAAAAAATGAAGAACCCACATTAGTGGGTTTTTCTTTTTATATTTTATTTCTTATCTTAAAAGAAACAGGATCAACTTTTCTTTCAATCTCTTTTTTTACAAAATTTAGAATATCGTTTTTAGTTTTTTCACTATTTCTAACTAAAGATGGTTTTTCAATAATAAAAAGATTATCTATTTGTTTTAAAGCAATAACTCCTATTGGTTTATCAAGTTTATATATGATAAAGCGTTTTAAGCTTGGTTCTTGACTTAAATTTGGCTTATTTAACTTAGTCCTTAGATTTTGTTCAATTAGACTATCTTTTAACGAAATAACAGGCTTTAAGGACAAATCCTTCCTTTCGAGTTTATAATAAATGTCTTCGTAAAATAATCCTTCTTTTTCATAATTAGATAACATAGTTAAAAAGTTCTCTTTTGCAGAAGGATATTTTTTATAGATTTGATTAAGGAGTTCTTTCATTTCAGCACGTTTTGTTATTCCTTCATTAGGACAATGAGATGAAAAAGAAGGTATATTTTCCTCTTTTTGACATTGAATTATTTCTGATTCACGAACAAGAATAAATGGTCTTATAAAGTTAATGTCAGCTCTTTCGAGATGCATTTTTGGCTGAAATGTTGCGACTCTACCTCCGTATATTTCATTTAGAAATAAAGTTTCAATTGCGTCATCTGCATGATGGGCAAATGCAACTTTGTTGCAACCTAGTTCTTTCGCCACTTTATTGATAGCGGCTTTTTTCATTCTTGAACATATCGAACAAGGGAGTTGATTCGAGTCTTTTTGTTGAATCTTCAAGATTTTATATACATCAGTTGAATCAATAACATGAAGTTTTTGACCTATCGATTCAAAATATTTGACGATACCAGTTGCATCAAAATTTGGAAATCCTAAATCTAGAATAGCTAATACAATTTCAAAATTAACAAATTCGAATTTTTGATATTGAATAAGGGAATAGGCTAAAACCATGGAGTCTTTCCCACCAGAAACGCCAATCAAAATCTTATCTTTTTCATTAAAAAGAGTAAACTTTTGGTCAGCTTGTCTTATTCCACCTAAAATACCTTTTAATGCTTTCATAAAATATATTATAATGATTTTTAATCATGGATGCATTATCTGGTTGTTTATTAATAAATAAAAAGGTTGGAGTTACTTCACGATATGAAGTTAACAAAGTTTCCAAAATTCTTAATGAAAAGAAATGCGGACATATCGGAACCCTTGATCCGTTTGCTTCTGGTCTATTAATTGTTCTTGTCGGTAAAGCCACAAAAATTTCTCAATTTTTAGAAGTTAAAGACAAAACATATATAGCATCATTAAAATTAGGTGAACAAACTGACACCGGTGATAAAGATGGAAAGATAATTAAATCTATGTCTGTTCCAACTATAACGAAAAAAGATATTTCTAATGTTCTTAATTCCTTTCTTGGCGAGAGTGAACAACTACCGCCAATGTATTCGGCATTAAAAAAGGATGGTAAGCATTATTACGACTACGCAAGAGAAGGAAAAGAAATTGAACGAACTCCTCGTAAGATTAATATCTATGATATTATGCTGTTAGATTATCTAGATAATATTATCACTTTTGTAGTTCATGTTTCAAAAGGATGCTATGTTCGCACGTTAGGCGAAGATATAGCCTCAAGATTAAATTGTGTTGGCCATCTTATTAATTTAGAAAGAACTAAAATTGGTTCAATTAATGTCTTAGACTCAATAAGTTCTGATGAAGTTACAATAGAGAAATTAATCCCAATAGAAGAAATGCTGAAGGATTATGAGTCAATTCTTTTAGATGGGAAAAATGCTTTCAAAGCAATAAATGGAGTTGACTTAATGTTGCCTTCAAAAAATGATCTGGTTTTAGTTAAAGATAAAAATGGTTTAATTGCTATGTACCAAAGAAAAAATTTAGATGTATACTCTTGTTTAAGAGGCTTAAGATGAAAAAAGTTGAACTTTATAGCAATAACATAAACATTAACGAAAAAGATATTGCTATCATTCTTGGATATTTTGATGGTGTTCATTTAGGACACAAGGAAATTATTCAAAAAGCAATTAATAAAACGGATCTACCACTTGCTATATTAACATTTGATAAGCCTGTTTCAACATTTATAAACAACGGAAAATCAAAAGAAGTTTTAACTTCTTTAGATGATAAATTTTCAATAATTGATCGTTATGGAGTTGATTATTTTTACGTTCAACACATTGATGAAGATTTTCTTAGCATGAGCGCAATTGAATTTATTGATTATTTGAAGAAATTAAACGTCAAAGAAATATATGTTGGTGAGGATTATAAGTTTGGCAAAAATGCATCTGGAGATATCAAATTATTGAAAAAATATTTTGATGTATTTGTGATTAACTGTGTTACATTTAAAGGCAAAAAAATATCAACTCAAACAATATTAAATGAGATAAAAAATGGTCATATGGCATATTCAAACTCATTAATGGGGCAAAATTACAAAGTTTCTGGTATTGTTGTTGAAGGCCATCAAAACGGAAGCCGAATTGGAATCAAAACTGCAAATATAAAATTGAATGATGACTATATCATACCTCGATACGGTGTTTATAAAGTTATTACTCATATAGAAGGGTCTTCGTATCGCTCATTAGCCAATGTCGGCGTTCACCCAACAATTGATGAAGAAAATAGTCCTCTTATTGAAGTGCATATTCCTAATATAGACATTGATTTTTATGGTAAAAACATACAGGTAGAATTCTTAGATTTTATTCGCCCTGAGATGAGATTCAAATCGGTTCAAGAATTAGTTAGTCAAATAAAAAAAGATTTAACTTTGTTAGATAAATAGTGTAATCTTACATCGACAATATAATTTGTCGATTTTTTACACATATGTTACTTGGAAAACACATCAACAAATATTACAAAAGGTACTGGTACCTATTTTTAATAGGTTTCATTACATTAATAGCTGTTGACTGGATACAATTATATATACCTCAATATCTTGGTGAAATCGTTAATTTACTTGTTGAAGGATATATTGCAAAAGAAATTATTTCACAAATTTTAATGATTTCGCTTTATGTCTTATTGATTGCTTTTGGCATGATGGCAGGACGAATTATATGGCGTTTTGCAATTTTTAACGCATCAAAACGAATTGAAGCAAATCTAAGACAAGAAATGTTTGAAAAAGCCGAAAGATTGCCACAAGAATTCTACCATAGCAATAAAGTTGGAACTATAATGGCGTGGTTCACAAATGATGTTGAAACCATTGAAGAATATTTCTCTTGGGGCACAGTTATGCTTGTTGATGCGATATTTTTATCAATATTTGTCATCATCAAGATGTTCCAAACTAATTTAATTTTATCTTTAGTTTCACTTATCCCATTAATCCTAATTGTTATTTGGGGCGCATTAGTTGAGAAAGTAATGTCCAAAAAATGGGATGAGCGACAAGTTGCTAATGATAAACTCTATGATTTTAGTGAAGAAAACTTTACAGGCATTAGAGTTATTAAAGCTTTCGTCAAAGAAAGAAAAGAAATTCGTGCTTTTGCAAAAGTAGCTGCTAAAGATAAAGATGTTAATGTTAATTTTGTTCGTATAAGTGTTATCTTCGACGTTGTTATCGAGGTTTTGCTATCTTTGATAACCGTATTGATATTGATGTTTGGTGGATATCTAGTTTATTTAACAGTAAACGGGATGAATTTCACCTGGTTTGGCTTAAATATTTCAATGGTTGAAAATCCATTAAAAGCAGGAACATTGGTTGAATTCTATGGATATTTTGATTCAATTATTTGGCCGATGATTGCCTTAGGACAAATCGTTACTATGAAAGCTAGAGCGAAAGCTTCATTACTAAGAATATCAAGATTTTTGGATACACCTGAAACTATTAAAAATCCAGAAAATGCAGTGCTCTTGAACAACATAAAAGGAAAAATCACATTTAAAAATTTCTCATTCAAATTTCCTGACGGCGCGGATGATGCATTAAAAAATGTTTCTTTTGAAATTATGCCCGGAGAAAAAGTTGGTATTGTAGGAAAGGTAGGTTGTGGTAAAACCACAATCGCAAATATTTTATGTCGATTATACAATGTAAATGAAGGTGGAGTATTTATTGACGATATCGATATTATGAAGGCTGATATTGATTCTTTGAGAAATGCTGTTGCATATGTTCCACAAGATAATTTCTTGTTTTCTGATTCAGTCAAAAATAATATTGTTTTTTCAAATACAAAAGCCGACTTAACAGTGGCAAAAGCAGCTGCTCAGTTTGCAAATGTTGATGCTGATATATCAAGTTTCCAAAAAGGTTATGAAACAGTTTCTGGAGAAAGAGGTGTCACACTAAGTGGAGGACAAAAACAAAGAATTAGTATTGCTCGTGCATTTGTGAAAGATTCACCAATAATGATTTTAGATGATTCTGTCAGTGCGGTTGATGTTTCAACAGAAGGCATTATTTTAAAGAATATTGAAGAACAAAGAAACGGAAAAACAACTATAGTTGTTGCTTCTCGCGTTTCTACCGTATCACACTTTGATAAAATACTTGTTTTAAAAGATGGACAAGTTGAAGCTTTTGGTTCTCCTAGTGAGCTTATAAAAACAAGCGAAACATATGCGAAAATGGTTCGTTCTCAAGAACTCGAAAAAGAAGTTATGGGAGGAGGTAAATAACCATGGATGAAGACTTATTAAAACTTCATGGTGATCATCCAATTCCAACTGGGGTTCTTTTAAAACGAACATGGAAGTATGTTAAGCCAGAACTTAAATGGATGCTCTTAGCATTGTTTTTGATTGCTTTGCATATAGTGTGCGACATTATCACACCAATAATATTCCAAAATTTAATTGATTTATTTAAAACTGAAGATCCGTTAAAAATTACAATGGTTGCTATTTTTGGCTTAGTTGGTGGTGGACTTATACTAACAGTTATCTCACAAGTATTTTTATATTTTGAATCCATGATTTTGCAAAAAGCAGGTCAGAGAATAATTTATAATTTAAGATTGGAAATATTTACTCATATTGAAAATATGTCCATTAATCAGTTTAATGAAATGCCGGTAGGATCATTAGTCACGAGGGTTTGTAATTATACAACCGCAATGAGTGAGTTTTTCACTAATACAATCGTTTCGTTAATAAAAAACATTCTAATGATTATAGGTGTTTACTCGTTAATGATTTATTATTCCCCAATTTTATCTTTGATAATGTTAGGAATGATGGTATTAATTTTTGGAATAACATTTATCACACGTCATTTCATTTCAAAAGAATATAGAAAAGAACGTTCAATGGTTTCAGATTTAAATTCATATATAAGTGAAAACCTATCAGGAATGAAAATTACTCAACTATTCAATCAACAAAAACGCAAAAAAGAAGAATTTAAAGATAAAAACACAAACTTAAGAAAACAAAGATTTAAACTTGTATCCTTGTTTGCTATCTATCGACCATCTATTTCATTCTTATTTTATGCCTCCGTTGCTATAACCTTTATAGTAGGTGTAAATCTATCATTATCAGCAGGTTCTATTGTCGCATTCTACCTTTATTTAGGTAGATTCT
The DNA here is from genome assembly GCA_024408105.1 of Bacilli bacterium. Taxonomy (GTDB): domain Bacteria; phylum Bacillota_I; class Bacilli_A; order RFN20; family CAG-826; genus Fiminaster. The sequence goes on from JAKSVG010000001.1 coordinate 12,948, forward strand.
TCAATCCGGTTCAAGAATTAGCTGATCAACTTAACCGAATTCAAAAAGCTAAAACAGCATCGGAACGACTATACAATTTACTCGATGTTATGCCTCAAGTCCTAGATAGCGATGACGCGATTGAAGTTGATCGTTTTGAAGGCAAAATTGAATTTAAACATGTCTGGTTTGCTTACAAGGACGAGGATTGGATTTTAAAGGATGTTTCATTCACAATTTCGCCTAGAACAACTTGTGCATTTGTTGGTGCTACTGGTGCAGGAAAAACAACTATTCTCTCACTTATAGTGAGAAATTTTGAAATTCAACGTGGACAAATATTGATAGATGGAATTGACATTAGAAAAATTAAAATTGAGTCATTAAGAAAAGCAATAGGGCAAATGCTTCAGGATGTTTTCCTTTTTTCTGGAACAATTAAATCTAATATAACATTGCATGAGTCTGAATTTAGTGATGAGGAAGTTGCTGAGGCATGCAGATATGTGAATGCAGATTCTTTCATCGATAAGAGCGAAAAAGGGTTAGAAACTGAAGTCATTGAAAAAGGTGAAAATTTTTCACAAGGACAACGTCAATTATTAAGTTTTGCGAGAACGGTTTTGCACAAACCTCAAATACTAATTTTGGATGAGGCAACTGCAAATATTGATACTGAAACTGAATTATTAATTCAGGAATCGTTAGAAAAGATGAAATCAATAGGTACAATGCTCATAGTTGCACATCGACTTTCTACTATTCAAAAGGCTGATCAAATTATTTGTCTACAAAACGGTAAAATTGTTGAAAAAGGAACGCATCAATCCCTTCTTAAAAACAAGGGGTATTATTACAAACTCTATCTTCTTCAATTTGAAGAAAAATAATAATATAATTGCTAATACATTTTATGTATGTATAATATTTAGTGCAGCTTATGCTATGTTATGCGAATAATCCGACGCTTAACGTGGGATAAGCCAAGTATTTATAGGAGGATTTAACGATGGCATTATCAAAGGATAAAATTGCAGAAGTCGTTAAGAAGTATGGCAAGAACGATAAGGACACTGGTTCTGTTGAAGTTCAAATCGCCTTACTTACCGAACAAATTAACGAATTGACAAGACATTTGAAAGCAAACAAAAAAGATGCTTCAGGACGTCGTGGATTATTCGTTTTAGTCGGTAAACGTCGTGGTCTACTCGATTATCTAAATCGTACAGATCGTGATGCTTATGTGAAACTTCTTACAGCATTAGAAATTCGTAAGTAGTTGTAACAAAACTGAAAATGACCACCTATGGTGGTCTTTTCTTATGCTTTTATTTTATTATTCTTTTAATAACATTTATGTTAAAATCTTAATAGTTTCATAAAAGGAGAAAAATTAATAATGAAAAAAGTATTCGAATTAGAATTCGATGGCCGTAAGTTGGTTGTTGAAGCCGGTGAAATCGGTAAACAAACAAAAGCGGCAGTCTTGGTTCGTTATGGAGACACGGTCGTTTTAAGTAACGTTACAATGTCAAACCACACTGTTGATTGGGACTTTTTCCCACTCTCAGTAGAATACCAAGAAAGAATGTACGCAGCTGGTAGAATTCCAGGTTCATTCTTAAGACGTGAGACACGTCCAAGTAATCATGCTATTTTAGCAAGTAGAATTACAGACAGAACTATGCGTCCTTTATTCCCTGAAGGATTCCGTAACGAGGTTCAAGTTGTCTCACAAGTAATGGCTGTTGATTATGATTATTCACCAGAAATCACAGCTATGTTTGCAAGCTCATTATGTGTTTGCATAAGCGATGTTCCATTTAATGGCCCAATCGCAGGTGTTTACGTTGGTCGTGTTGATGGCAAGCTTGTTATCAACCCAACAGTTGAACAAAGAAAAGTATCTGATATCGATCTATGTGTTGCTGGTACTGAAGAAGCTATTAACATGGTCGAAGCAGGCGCCGCTGAAGTCAGCGAAGAAGACATGCTTGATGCTTTGATGTTTGGTCACGAAGCAATCAAGAAATTATGCCGTTTTGAAAAAGAAATTATTAAAGAAATCGGCGTTGAGAAAAACAAAAACATTCAATTCAAGGTTATTCCAGATGAATTGCGTGCTGAAGTTACAGCAAAAGTTGATAAAGAATTAAGAAAAGCTGTTTCAACAAAAGATAAATTAGAAAGACAAGAAAAAATTGATTCAATCGAAAAAGCGACTGAAGAAGAATACGCAGCCAATGGTGCTGATGCAAAAGTAGTTCAACAAGTCCATGAAATTCAAGAAGACATCGTTCATCATGAAGTTCGTAGATTAATTGCTGAAGACAAGATTAGACCAGATGGCCGTAAACCAGACGAAATTCGTCCATTAGATGCTCAAGTTGATATTCTTGGGCGTCGTGTTCATGGCTCTGCCATGTTTACACGAGGTCAAACACAAGTCATCTCAGTAACAACACTTGGACCATTATCTGATAAACAAATTATAGATGATTTAACTCCAGAAGAATCAAAGAGATTTATGCATCATTATAACTTTCCACAATGGTGTGTTGGTGGCACAGGAAAACTCGGTGTTATTGCACGTAGAGAAATTGGTCATGGTGCATTAGGTGAAAGAGCCCTTTCATATGTTATTCCTTCAGAAGAAGAATTCCCTTACACAATTAGACAAGTAAGTGAAGTTGTCGAATCAAATGGTTCTTCATCACAAGCTTCTATTTGTGCTGGCTGTATGTCACTTATGGCTGCTGGTGTACCAATAAAAGCAATGGTTTCCGGTATTGCTATGGGTCTTATCTCCACAGGTGACTTAAATGATCACCCATATACTATTCTTACCGATATCCAAGGTCTAGAAGATCACTTCGGTGATATGGACTTTAAGGTTGCAGGTACAGAAAAAGGTATTACAGCACTTCAAATGGATATCAAGATCGATGGTGTTACAAGAGATGTTTTAGCTCAAGCATTAGCTCAAGCGCATAAAGCTCGTAAAGAAATTCGTGATGTTATGTCAAAAGCAATTGCTGAACCTCGTAAAGATGTTGCAGAATTTGCACCTAAACTCGATAAGCTCACAATTGATGTTGATAAAATCCGCGATGTTATTGGTACCGGTGGCAAAGTCATCAATGAAATCATTGCTCAATGCGATAAAGTACAAATTGATATTGATGATGATGGCCACGTAGTAATTTACCATATGAATCGTGAAATGATTAACAAAGCAAAACAAATGATTGAAGATATCGTTCGCGAAGCGAAAGTTGGTGAAGTTTACGAAGGACAAGTAACTCGTGTAGAAGATTACGGTGCATTTGTAAAATTATTTGGTGCTTGTGAAGGCTTATGCCACGTTTCACGTTTAGGCTGGGGATTTATCGACAAAGCACAAGACGTTGTAAAAGTTGGCGATGTATTAAAAGTACGCGTTACTGAAATTGATGATCACGGAAAAGTGAAAGTATCACATCGCGAATTTGTTGAAAAACCTGCTGGCTATGTTGAAAAACCAGTAGAAAAGAAGCCTTTTAAAGGTCATAAAAAATAATGATTGATGTTCTTATTATAGGCGCTGGAATTACTGGCTCGCTTATAGCGAGAAAACTTTCATCATACAATTTGAATGTTCATGTTTTAGACAAAGAGAACGATGTTGGAAATGTCACATCAATGGCAAATTCAGCAATAGTTCATTCTGGATATGATCCTGTTCCTGGAACAAAAAAAGCAAAATTCAATGTTCTTGGTAATTCGATGTATCCTAAACTTTGTGAAGAACTCGATGTGCATTTTAAGATGATAGGTTCATTAACTGTCGCTTTATATGAAGAACAACTTAAATTATTAGAAAATCTCGCTGAAAGGAGTAAAGAAAATGGCGTTAAAGTCAAACTCCTTTCAGCAGATGAAGTTAGAAAACTTGAACCGAACATTTCAAGTGAGGTAAAAGGAGCTTTACTAGCGCCAACTGCTGGTATAGTTAATCCTTTTACATTAACTGTTCACGCTATGGAAAATGCCGTTGATAATGGTGTTTGTCTTCATTTAAATGAAGAAGTAATTAAAATTGTTAAAAACGGCAATTTCTATAACGTTGTGACAAAGAGTAACTCCTATCAAGCAAAAGTAGTTATTAATGCTGCTGGTGTTCATTCAGATCAAATTCACGCAATGGTGGAACCGATAGATTATCAAATAACTGCTAGAAAAGGAGAATATTTTGTCCTAGATCATTACAAAGAGGGATTAGTTAATCATGTCATTTTTCCTTTACCAAGCGAAAAAGGCAAAGGCATTTTAGTTAGTCCAACAACAAGTGGAAACTACATTGTTGGTCCATCAAGCGAAATAAATGATGATAGAGAGGATGTTTCTACAGATAAATTGACACTCGATGAAGTTAAAAGACAAGCTTTGGATATGGTTCCATCAATTCCATTCAATCAAGCGATAAGAACATTTTCTGGGAATAGACCAACTCCATCGACTCATGATTTTATTATAGACTTTGCAAAATGCGATAAACATTTTATAAATGTTTCTGGAATAGAATCACCAGGATTAGTATCATCGCCAGCAATCGCGGAATATGTAGTTAACGAACTTGTAAGTCAAGTTTTAACACTAACTAAAAAAGAATCTTTTAATCCTTATGTTAGAAAGAGAATTGACTTAGCAAAATTATCTTATAAAGAAAGAAACGAACTAATCAAAAAAGATCCTAACTTCGGATATGTAGTTTGTAATTGCGAAAAAGTTACTTTGGGAGAAATTTTAGACGAACTTTCTAGAAGCGTTCCTCCAAGAAGTGTGAAAGCCTTAAAGAAAAGGACTAGAGCAGGTTTTGGAAAATGCCAGGGTGGATTTTGTCAGCCTTTAGTAATCAAAGCATTAGCAAAACATTTTGATATTCCTTGTTCAGAAGTTCCATTAGATGGACCAGGTTCTGAAATCTGCAAATTTGTAACAAAAGGTGGTAACGATAAATGATTGAAAAAGATTTAGTTATCATCGGTGGCGGCTCTGCTGGTATGGCATCAGCATTAGAAGCACATAATCAAGGCATTAAAAGCATATTGATTCTTGAAAAGAATCCTTATTTAGGTGGGATTTTAAATCAATGCATTCATAATGGCTTTGGCTTGCATGAATTCAATGAGGAACTAACAGGTCCTGAATTTATGACAAGATTTTCAGATCTAATTGAAAAAAATAAAATCGAATACCGCTTACTATCAAATGTTTTAAGTATATCTGAAGATAAAGTAGTAACATACTCAAATAGTTATGAGGGACTTGTTGAAATTAAAGCTAAAGCTATTATTTTAGCTACAGGTTGCTATGAAAGAAGTCCTGGTGCAATCCAAATACCTGGAACAAGGCCTAGTGGTGTATATACAGCAGGTCAAGCACAATTATATTTAAACTGCTATGGTTATTTAGTTGGCAAAAGAGTTTTTATTCTCGGCAGTGGTGATATCGGCTTAATTATGGCAAGAAGAATGACGCTAGAAGGAGCAAAAGTTCTTGGAGTTGCTGAGTTAATGCCTTATAGCGCTGGTTTGAATAGAAATATCGTACAATGTTTAAAAGACTTTGACATTCCTTTATATTTATCTCATACAGTTAAAGAAGTTAAAGGAAAAGAACAACTTAGTAAAGTTGTTATTGCAAAAGTTGACGAAAAATTTAATTTTATTCCTGGCACAGAAATAGAATTTGATGCGGACACATTACTTTTATCAGTTGGATTGATACCAAATTGCGATTTAATTAGCAAATTAGATATTTCATTTAGCAAAACTCGCGGTGCTAATGTCACACAAGATATGGAGACAGATGTTCCAGGAATATTTTCGGCAGGCAATGTTTTACATGTTCATGATTTAGTTGATTATGTTGTAAGTGAGGCAAAAGAAGCCGGAAGAGGCGCTGCAAAATATCTTAATGGTAAATTAACCCACAAAGGGCATGTTTATTCTCTAAAACCTGGTTATGGCATAGGTTATGTAGTGCCTCAAAGAATATTTATAGAAGATGCGGGCGAACAAATAATATTAAAATTTAGAGTGACACGTCCATTTAAAGATATCAATATCTTTATAAAAGAAAATGATAACTTAATAAAGAAAATATTTAAGCCTGCAATTATTCCAAGCGAAATGGAAATAGTAAAACTTGATAAATCGTTATTTAAATCATTAGATAACACAATTGATGTTTATGTGGAGGAGAAAAAATGAAAGAACTAATTTGCATTACTTGTCCACGTGGATGTCATTTGAAAGTCGATGATAATATGAATGTAACCGGAAATTTCTGCCCTCGCGGAGCAAAATATGCTGTTAATGAATTGACGCATCCTGTAAGGACACTTACATCAACAATAAAAACAAACAGCGAATTGAATCCAAGGTGTCCTGTTAAGAGTAAAGAACCTTTGCCTAAAGAATTAATCTTCAAGGCGATGGACGAGATTAATAAGGTTGTTGTTAAATTGCCTATCAATATAGGTGATATAGTTATTAAAAATGTTTGTGGAAGTGGCGTTGATATTGTTGCCACTAAAAAGATAGATAAATAATTGGGAGTTTTATATGGAAGATAATATTCGTATCTTTCACCTCGGTGGACAAGATGAGGTTGGAAAGAATCTTACTGTTGTTGAAATAAATGGCGATATTTTTGTTTTAGATTGTGGTTTTAAACTCCCTGATAAATCAAAACACGGAATTGACTTTATAATTCCTCGTTTCGATTATTTAATCGAACATAAAAGCAAAATTAAAGCTTATATTTTAACTAGAGGAAACGATATAGCCCTTGCTGGCTTGCCATTTTTGATTAAAAGAGCACCTGCGCCAGTAATATGTACTGATATAACAAGGATCTTTTTAGAATCTTTTTGTGAATATGCTCATGCAAAGGTTGAATTTGATTTTGATATCATTGAGCCTAGCGACGTCAGGATGATAGCAGGAAGAAAAATTAGATTTTTCCCAACAGCAACCAACACTCCAAGAAGTAATGGTGTAGCTATTTCAACAGATAAAGGCAATATTGTTTTTATTGATGACTTTGTCATTGATAATAACTGCGATAATGGTTATATTTCAAATTCGAAAGCAATGGCAGATATCGCAAGTGAAGAAACCCTTTTATTAATGTTGGATTCATTTTTCTCAGAAAGACCAGGCTATACAATTCCATCATTTAAATTAGCACCATTAATTGAATCATCATTTAAGGATGCACCAGGAAGAATTTATATAGCTCTTGAATCACTCGATATTTATAATATCGAAATGGCCTCAAAACTAGCCTTTAAATATGGGAGAAAGATAATCTTTTTTGATGAAGGCACGGAAACGTTATATAAAACAGTTAATAAATTTTATAAAGAAAGAATTCCAACAAAAAATATTGCATCTATTGACGATGCACTAAGATTGCCTCCTAAAGAGGTTGCTATTTTTATAACTGGTTTTGGAACGCGCATTTATCATAAAATTTCATTATTTGGTTGCAATGAACACAAAGATAAGCGTCTAAAACTTTTACCAGATGATACATTTATCATGGGGTTGCACGCCTCAAATTCAACAGAATTGCTTGCTTCAGAAGCAGTTGATGAACTTTATCATAATGATGTGGCAAAAATCATTTATTTCAAAAAGAATGAATTTTTAACAATGCATCCTAGCGAAGAAGATTTAAAAACAATGATTTCTATTTTTAGGCCTAAATATTATGTGCCAATTAATGGAACTTATAAGCAACTTCTTTCTAATGCGATGATTGCAGTAAATATGAATATTGGTCTAACATATACGAATATTTTTATCTTAGATAACGGCATGGTTTTAGACATAGACCAAAAAGGTGCATTCATATCAAAAGAAAAGGTGCTGACTGGTGAACTATATGTTGATGGTTTCAACATTGGTTTAGGTGATCTAAAAACAATGGAACAACGTCGTACACTAGGAGATGATGGTGTTGTTGTGATTGGAGCAGTTGTTTCTTTAGAAACAAGAAAAATTACATACGGTCCTGATATTCAAACTCGTGGTTTGGTTTATGTTAAAGAAAGCGAATCATTGCTAAAAGAGTTGGAACGTTTAAGTCTTAACGCAATCAACGAAGAGCTTAAATGCGCACAGCCAAACTTAAAAAATATAGAAGAAAAAATCAAAGATGATTTGTTTAAGCACATTAAGCGTGTTACAACAAAATCTCCAATGATAATTTCTATGATAAACAAAGAAAAATAAATTCGATTATATCGTAATTTATTTATTATTACTTATATTTTAAAAAAATATATATTAAAATTGAGATATGAAAAAAAGATTTGCAATTACTAAAGACACATTACTATCACTTATTGGCATAGCCATTTGTCTTTTCTGTCTTGTTATTATTTGCTCAGCAAATTCTATTTTTTCATTTTTATCGGTAGGAATTCTAGGGGCTTTTGGATTTATCGGCTTTTGGATATTAATTCCTGCTGTTTTCTTACTTGGAGTTTACTTATTGCTTAGACGTAAACTAATAAAATTTAGAGTAGATATTTCTTTATGGGGAATATACCTAATTATTCTTGCTATTTTAATCCTTTCATCAGCATGGGGCAGTGAAGGTCAAAGAGTAATATCAAAGACGATTGAAGGAAATCCAACAGTCGTTATTTCGATGTTTAATACCGGAAAAGATTCAGCAGGCAACACTTACGAATTTCTTCAATTTAATACATGCGTAGCTTACATACAACAAATTGCCAAAAATTTTGCAATCGCACACAAACAAACAGATGATTTAGTTAAAGGATTTGACATTGCCAACATAAATTTAGGCGGTGGATACATAGGCTATGTTCTTTGTGGTGCACTTAATAGTGCAACAACACCTATCGGCACAACAATCATTTCTTGGCTAATTATAGTAGTCGGATTATGCCTTGTATTAAATCGACAAATCAAAAAATTATTTTATTTAATCAAAAACAAAGCTAAACATGATGCTGCTCAAAAAGCCGCTATAGAAGATGTCTATTCGCAAAAAGTTGACGATGATTTTGGAATGCATAATTTTTCATATGATGAATTAAACACATTTGAGCAAAATGAAATCGATGATTCAACTATTGAGACGCAAAATAATGATGAGCCATCAAATCAACAGTTAAGTGATCTAACAATGAGAACTTACAATAGCACTCACGGACTACAAAAACCAAAGTTTTCGTTAAATGGAGAGATTCAACACGCTAATTCTCAAACTCAATTGTATCAAACAAATCCGTTTGCACGTGTTAGCGAGCTAGTCGTTGAACAAGATGTCAGTATTCCTGTTCAAGAAATAGCGCCTGTTGAAACTGAAGAAAAAATTATGGAAACTGAAAGTCCAATCAACGATTTAGCAATAAATCAAACAAATGTTCAAACTCCAATAACTCAAGAACCGCCTAAAGAGGTTGTTGCAGAAGTTGTGACAGATCCTCAGCATAGGCCTCAGCCTAAGGCTGTTATTAGACCGGAATTCAAACTTCCACCATTAAATTTACTTGATTATCATGAGAATCTTGATGATTTAACAAAAAATGACGAATCCTGTGCAAGTAGAATTGAATTATTAAACCAAGCATTTGTAGACTTAAAAGTAGGAGCCTCTGTTAGTGGCTATACAATTGGACCTTCAGTTACACGTTACGATATAAAAACAAATACTAGTGTTTCTGTAAGCGCGATTAAGAAAATCATTGAAGATATTTCGATTCGTCTCGGTGGTGTTATGGCAAGATTTGAGCCAATTGTTTTAGGTAAGCCAACATCAGGATTAGAAATTGAAAATGCAATAAGAACAAATGTTGGATTAAGAGAGGCGATGGAGAAATTACCTGAAGGAGAGAAATTTCTTTGCAATATTCCGTTTGGTAAAGATATTTCAGGTCAACTTGTACATGCTAATGTCAAAGATTTCCCTCATATGCTTGTTGCTGGCACAACAGGATCAGGAAAATCAATATTTATGCATTCTACGATTCTCGCACTTATAATGCGAAACACGCCATATCAACTTAAATTACTTTTAATCGATCCAAAGAAAGTTGAAATGTCCTATTATCGCGAAATTCCACATTTACTTTGTCCAAATATTAGCGAACCACGTAAAGCTCTAGTAGCTATGAAAAAACTTGTCGACGAAATGCAACGTAGATACAATTTGTTCGAGCAAAATAGAGTTCGTGATATAAAAGAATTTAATGCTTTTGCTAAAGCAAACGGAATTGAACCATTACCAGTTATTGTCGTCTGCGTTGATGAATACGCTGACTTAAGCGATGACTGCAAAGAAATACGCGATCCAGTCGTTAGAATTGCTCAGAAAGCAAGGAGTGCTGGTATCCATTTAATTATTGCAACGCAGCGTCCATCTGTTGACGTTATTGATGGCGTTATTAAAGCGAATATTTCAACACACGTTGCATTGATGGTTTCTAGTTTTGCAGATTCATCTGTAATTATCGGCGAAAGTGGTGCTGAAAAATTATTAGGCAACGGCGATATGATTGTTGATTGTGCCTCAATATCAAAGACAAGTAAGCCTCGTGTACAAGGATGCTTTGTTGATACTCCTGAAATCAATCGAGTGACAGATTATCTAAGAAAACAAAGTGCACCATTATATGATCCTGAATTTTTAGATTTAACTGAGCACACAGAAGAAATGCCAACTCAATCATCTGAAACTATCGTCGATTTAGCTTCATTGAAAGAACAAAGTGAAGAAAAACTTTACGAAACAATTAAATTAGATCTTGCTAATAAAGAATATTGCTCGATTTCATTTATTCAAAGAACATATGGCGTCGGTTTCCCAAAAGCTGGGCGTTTATTTAATAAATTAGTAAAAGAAGGTATTGTTGCCCCTAGTGGTGATGCAAGAGGATGCAAAGTTCTAGTTCATTTAACTGAACAAAGTGATTCCTCTCCAACATCAATAGATCAATCAAATGTTTACGAAGATACATCTGAAAATGAACAAAATTCTTCTTTAGAAGAAAAAACAATAGAAAATAATGATTTAGGAGAGAACTAAAATGGCTGTTAAAGACGTTCGCCTACATTCATGGAAATCACTTATTGTTATCCTAGATAAACCATCGTCATTGCATGCTGATTTATTGGTAGATGGTAATCCTATAAATATAGAACTTTCATCCAACAACGGAGAAACACTTATATATAATATCCTTGAAAATATCGATTTATTAGGGCATGAGTTAATTTTCAAAACATTTGAATTTAATGAAAAACATGTCAATGTAACCGATGCAGTAGACTTCATTGACTTCGATCAACGCTATTCATACTATGGTGATGATTTAGGCGCAACCTACTATAGCGATAGAACAGATTTTAAACTATGGGCGCCTCTTGCAAGTAAAGTTTCCATATTAATAAACGGAAATACAATACCTATGAATAGATTGGAGAATGGTGTTTATTTCCAATCGCTAGATGGCAACTTTGACGGTGCTTTGTACAACTATTTAGTTGTAATTAACGGGAAAGAAGTCGTTGTGAGCGATCCTTATGGAAAATCATCAAATAGCAACGGTAAATCATCGGCTGTCATTAATCCATCAAAAATTGAAATGGATATGTTTGACGAATGCCTTCCACGTATGGATTCATATTTGGATGCAATTATATATGAAGCAAATGTACGCGACATGACTATTGATCCAAATACCGATATAGTAAATAAAGGCAAATTTTTAGGATTAATAGAAAAAGATAAACATACAAAAGGCGGAAATTCTGCAGGTTTTGATTATCTAAAATCCTTAGGATTTACACATTTGCAACTGATGCCGGTTTTAGATTTCAAAACTGTTGACGAAAATAACTCAGATAATACATACAATTGGGGTTATGATCCTCAGCAATTCTTTACACTTGAAGGTAGTTATTCATTAAATCCGAATGATCCCTACTCAAGAATCATCGAATTTAAAAAACTTGTTCGCTCATTTCATAGAGCAGGAATAAGAATTAATCTTGATGTTGTTTACAATCATGTTTACGAAGCTAAAACATCGCTTCTTCAGTTAATAACGCCTAATTACTTCTTTAGAAGAGACTATAAAGGTAAATTTATCAATCATTCATTTTGTGGAAATGATTTCGCCTCAGAAAGGCCGATGGCTAGACGAATTATTGTTGATTCAGTTAAATATTTGATTAAAGAATACCACATTGATGGATTACGCTTTGATTTAATGGGTTTAATAGACGTAACAACAATGAATGAAGTGGCAAAAGAAGCAAAAATTCTTCGACACGATATCATGCTTTATGGCGAAGGATGGAATATGTGTGCTGAAACAAAAGATGGAACACCATTGGCCAATATGGACAATGAACGACTGATTCCGGATTTTGCTTTTTTCAATGATCGATATAGAAATATAGTTAGAGGATGTGGTTCTACATCTAAATTAGACGATTGTGGCTATCTATTAGGAAATTCATCCTATAAATTAGGATTCGAATTTGTTTATTGCGGTTCAACCTATGACATGGTTTTTCCAAAATTGTTTAACGAGATTGATTCATCTATAAATTATGTTGAATGTCATGATAATGCTACACTTTTTGATAGCATCAAAAATTCTACCGATATTGATGATCCATTAAGAACAGTTCGTAAAATTAACAAGGTCCTTCTTCTTTCCTTTGGAATACCATTTATTCACGCTGGGCAAGAAATAGGCCTAAGCAAATATTCTCACCATAACACATATAATGAAGGAGATAGATTTAATTCCTTTAAATATGATTTATTAGATGAACGAATTGATATGGCAAAAAGTCTATCTGTTTATATAGCAGCTAGAAAAGAAATACAAATTTTTAAATGTTTAGATAAAGATTTGGTTATAAAAAATTTAGAATTTTTTGATAATGATGAAATCATGCATGTTTCATTTGTCGATCTAAAGGCAAATAAACAAAAATTCCATATCTTTGTAAATCCATCTGAAAATGGAAGACATATTGAATTAGATAAATTTGTCGACGTTTATTATCCATATGGATATAGAAAGCAAATAGAAAAACACCCAAGAAACACGATTGGAATTTCACCAAATCAAGTATCAATTTTTGTTGAAGTAGAAGGGGAATAATATGCGAAAAGCAAGAAAATTATTTAGTTACATTCGTATTGTGTTAGAAGCAGGTCCGACTATTCTTTTTTATCATTTAACAAAAATGCATAAATACGCAAAACATCCTGAAAAATATCCTTTGGATATTCGATACAAAAATGCACGTACTGTTTTAAGTAGAATTATAAAAGCATATCGCGTTGATATTCATTGTTCTGGACTAGAAAATCTAAGCAATGTTGATGGTAAAGTTATGTTTGTTTCAAATCACCTTTCAACAGCTGATCCAGTTGCTTTAGTATCTTTGCTAGATAAACCAATAACTTTTGCTGCTAAACAAGAAACACTGGATATGCCATTTGTTGGTGCAGTTTTATTGGCTCTTGATGGTGTACCTTTAGATAGAGGCAACATAATGAATCAATTAAGCCAAATTAAGCTTCTTGTTAATACAATAAAATCTGAAAAATATGCAAATGTTTGTATTTTTGCCGAAGGCACTAGAAATAAAGAACCTAAAAACCCTTGTTTAGAATTCCACGCTGGATCTATTAAAATGGCATATATGGCTAATACACCAATTATTCCTATTACATTGTATGGAACTTGGAGAATATTTTCTGCAAAACATTTCTTAAGAAAATATCCTGTTTACGTAGATTTTGGAAAGCCAATTTATCCTTCAGAATATAAAAATATTAGCTCCGTTGAATTGTCTGATAAATTAAGACATCAAATTGATCAAAATGTTAATAGATTCAGATTATTAGACAAAAAAGAAATTTGCGCTCAAAGATTAACTAAAAAACGTAAATTATATGAGATAGAACCAGATAATATTAAATTATCTTCTTAATCCTTTTGGATAAAGATTTTTTAAAACATTATTAACTTGATATACTGCGCCAACGTTTAAACTATCGTATGAAACAAGGGCGTAGTTTTTATTTTCTTTTACATTAAGTGTTTCGCCATGCAGATATTTTTTAAGTTCCTCGTCAGACAACTTATATGATTGCGTTGAATCTAGATAATGAGAATAATGATGCGAAATATACCCTTTATTGGCGATTTCATATGTGGTTAGTAATCCTGGTCTAATTGATAAATCAATTAAATGCTTGATTGGTTCTTTTGGCAAAGAGAAATTGTATATAATTGGCTTTAAACCTTTTCCGATACTTTTTCTTGTTAATAAATATTGACAATTATTTTCGTTAATGGATAAAACTCCAGGTTTTTTTATTAATGCGATATAGTGACCCTCACCGCAAAATAGATTTGGGAATAGATGAATTGTTTCCGGAAATTTAGTTGATTTATAAAATCCTTCGTATGATGGCAATTCAACTAACTTTGCATCACTATTAAGTAGAAGAAACTCAACAACTTCTTCATCTTCTTCGAATGAATATGAACATGTTGAATAAATTAAGCAACCACCTTTTTTAAGTAATGAATAAGCGTGCTTAATTAATTTCTTTTGAATTTCTGCTTGTTTGAGTACTTTTTGATATGTCCAATCTTTTTTCACTTCACTATCTTTACGGAACATGCCTGAACCTGAACATGGTGCATCTAAAATAATATAATCAAAACGTTCTTCAAGATTTCTAACTTTAGTTAGATCGAGTGATGAAACAACAATATTTCCTAACCCCAAGCGTTCGACATTACTTAATAAAATGTTAGCTCTTGTTTGAGAAATATCATTTGAATAAATAATGCCTGTTTCTTCAAGTAGTAAAGAAGCTTCAATAGATTTGCCGCCAGGGGCAGCGCAATAATCTAAAACGTCCGAGTGCATCTTGGGAGAGAGAAAATAACTAACAAGTGATGCGCTTGGATCTTGGATGTAAAAGCAACCTAAATCATGGTAAATTGATTTGCCAAATTCATACTTATCTTGGTCATATAAAAAACAATGTGGAACTATTGGATGTTTGATAACATCAGGAAAAAGTTCTTTGAACTTTTCATCGCTCATTTTATTTGTGTTTAAAATCAATCCTTTGTGTTCCTTTTTATCAAATGTCGAAATCAGTTCATCCACAAAGGTTTCATCCAAATATTTAAGAAGATGTTCTTTAAATTCCATGGATATATATTACTACATGTTACATTAATTAATAAATTAATTTTATCTAGTTTGAGCTTATGATATACTTACACTGAGGTATTATTTTATGAGAATGGTTGATGTTATTACAAAAAAACGTGACGGACACGAATTAACCGATGAAGAAATTTCTTTCTTTGTCGATGGATATGTTAAAGGCAAAATTCCTGATTACCAAGTTAGTTCATTACTAATGGCTATTCTATTTAAAGGAATGTCTAAACGCGAAATTGTCACTTTGACAGATCGCATGGAGCGTAGTGGCGATGTAATGGACTTAAGCGTAATCAAAGGAGTTAAAGTAGATAAGCATTCAACTGGTGGCGTTGGTGATAAAACTAGTATTGCACTTGGACCAATGGTTGCAGCATGCGGTGCTAAATTAGCTAAAATGTCCGGAAGAGGACTTGGTCACACAGGTGGAACATTAGATAAATTAGAATCAATTCCTGGGATGCAAGTTTTTGTTTCGGAAGAACACTTCATCAAACAAGTTAATGAAATCGGCATCGCGATTATAGGTCAAACTGGAACATTAGTTCCAGCAGACAAGAAATTGTATGCTTTAAGAGATGTCACAGGCACTGTTGAATCAACACCATTAATTGCTAGTTCAGTTATGTCTAAAAAACTAGCAAGCGGTTCAGATTGTATATTACTAGATGTCAAATTCGGCAATGGCGCATTTATGAAAAATGCACAATCAGCAGAGGAATTAGCAAAAATTATGTGTTCAATTGGAAACGCACTCGGACGTGACACACGTGCTGTATTGACTGATATGGAACAACCACTTGGATTAGCAGTTGGTAATGCTTTAGAAATTAAAGAAGCAATTGCAACATTAAATGGTAAAGGTCCGAAAGATTTTACTGAACTTTGCTTAAGAAGCGGTGCAATTATGCTTGAACAAGCAAAAATAGTTAAGTCAGAAGAAGAAGGTTTAGCTATGCTAAAGAAAGTGATTGCCGATGGTTCAGCATTAAATAAATTAAAAGAAATGGTTAAGGCTCAGGGTGGTGATGTTAGCTATATTGAACATCCTGAAAAATTCGAACTTTCTAAAAATATCGTTGAAATCAAGGCTGCAAAAGATGGCTATATCAAACGTATTGTTGCACTTGAAATTGGCGAATCTGCTATGAGATTAGGTGCAGGAAGAGAAACCTTTGATGATGTGATTGATATGTCTGCAGGTATAGTTCTTGCAAAGAAAGTCGGAGATAAAGTCAATAAAGGTGATGTGCTTTGCACAGTCCACACTAATAAAGAGGAATTTAGCGAGATTCTAAAAGATATCGAAAATGCATTTGTGATTGTAGATGAATATGTTGAAGTTCCTCCAACTGTGCATGCATATATTCATTAATGAGAGTAATAATCCAAAACGTAATTAATGCTTCTGTAAGCATAGATAACAAAATCGTGGGAAAAATTTCCCGCGGTTTTTGTCTTTTTGTAGGTTTCACTGATGGTGATGACGAAAACATCGTTTCTAAAATGGTAAACAAAATTATCGGTTTACGATTATTTAACGACGAGAACGGCAAAACAAATCTTTCTTTGAAAGATATAGATGGAGAAATTCTATCAATTTCTCAATTTACTTTGTATGGGTCTGTAAAAGATGGTAGACGACCTGCTTTTGTCAATGCGATGAGACCTGAAAAGGCATCTCATCTTTATAATTATTTCAATGATTGTTTAAAAGACAGTGAATTTCATATAGAAAAAGGTGGTTTTGGGGCAGATATGAAAGTATCATTAGTTAATGATGGTCCTTTTACTATGATTTTGGATAGCGAGGAATTATTCAAATGAAAGTAATGATTGGCTTAAGTGGCGGAGTTGATAGTGCTGTTGCTGCTTATTTATTAAAAGAACAAGGATATGAAGTTATTGCCTGCTTTATGCGCAATTGGGACGCAATGGCAAATAATGATTATTTAGGCAATCCAACAATAAATGACAATCAATGCCCACAAGAAAAAGATTATCAAGATGCTCAAAAAGTAGCAGATCAACTTGGAATCCCTTTATTAAGAATTGACTTTATAAAAGAATACTGGGATCACGTTTTTTCATATTTTATCGAAGAATACGAAAAAGGAAGAACACCAAATCCCGATATTTTATGTAATAAATACATAAAGTTCGATGCCTTTAGAGAATTCGCAAAGAAAAATGGTTGTGAAAAAATTGCAATGGGGCATTACGCAAAAAAGAAATTTGTTAATGGACACTGGTATTTGGAAAAATGCTACGACCAAAATAAAGATCAAACTTATTTTTTAAGTCAAATTAATGAAGAACAAATTGAGTCATGCCTCTTCCCTCTTGGCGATATTGATAAAACAAAAGTTCGCGAAATAGCGCACAAATTGAATTTAGTTATTGCAGATAAAAAAGATTCAACTGGTGTGTGTTTCATTGGAGAAAGAAATTTTAGAGAATTTCTAAAAAATTATATTCCTGCCCAGAAAGGCAAAATTATCGATATCGACTCCGGTAAAGTAATTGGTGACCATAAAGGGGTTTACTATTACACAATAGGTCAGCATAAAGGTTTAGGTATAGGTGGAATAAGCGGTGAAACAGCCTCGGGCTGGTTTATTGTAAAAAAAGATGCAAAGAATAATATTCTTTATGTAACTAGAGGCGATACTCAAAAATATTTATTATCAAATAAATGCATTGTTCGAAAACTAAATATAATAAATCCAAACGAACAATTTCCCCAAAATGTAGGGGTAAAATTCCGTTACAGGCAAAAAGATCATCCAGCTACTATTGATTTAAAAGACGGAGAAATTGTTTGCGTATATTCTGACTATAAAGCAGTTACGCCTGGTCAGGAGGCTGTCTTTTACAATAAAGATGGTTTATTGATTGCATCAGGTACTATTGATGAAGTTTATAAAGACGATAAAAGAATAGATATCTAGAAAAAAAGCACCTTGCGGTGCTTATTTTTCAATTAATTCTTGGTCGGCTTTATCAAATAGTTTTATTAAATCGCTAGGAGTTAATTTAGCTTTTTCATCCTTGGAAAAATCATGAATTATCTTTCCATTATGAAACATAATTAATCTATCGCCATAAGTTAGAGCGTCTTTCATATTGTGTGTGACCATAAGAGTTGTGAGTTTCTTTTCACGAACTATTTTATTTGTTAACAATAAAACTTTATTAGCCGTTTTTGGATCTAATGCAGCTGTGTGTTCATCAAGCAGAAGAATTCTTCTATCTTGATTAAATTCATGTAATGCATCTGAAAATTCAATATATGCAGTAAGAAGTTCTTTCTCTTTTTGTTCAGCGGAAATTTGCTTATTCTTGATTTCGCTTACTTTATTAATGTAAATAAGCTTATTTTCATCATAATATCTTTCAGCTGTAGAACGTTTTTCTGAATATAGTTCTTTTAATTGAATTTTAATAGATTTTACTAAAGTTTTATCTTTGCATGCTTTTGCTTCATCCATTTTTGAACGAAGAATTCCGGAACGGATATCAAGATACATTTTAATAAATTCATGCTTAGTATCTAAACGTGGATCCGTTGCTGCCATTAACAAAGTTAATGCTTGACGTTGTCCACCAGACATTACACCAACTTTTTGATCTAGTCTTGTTTCTAAGCCTAAATCAAATTCTTCAAGAAGATTCATAAAATAACGTTTAACAACATTAGAAGAAAAGCCCCATTTAATTGCGGAATGTAATTTTCCTCTTCGAAACGCAATTTCTAAGTTCTCTAAGCATGACATTTCAGCAGTAGTGCCCATCATAGGATCTTGGAAAACTCTACCAAAATATTTTGCTCGATTATGTTCCTTTATTTTTGTAATGTCCATCCCACTTAAAATAACTTGTCCTTCATCTGGTATTAAGGAACCACAAATGATGTTAATAGTGGTGGATTTGCCTGAACCATTCGAACCAATGATTGTCACAAATTCTCCGTCATTAATCTTAAGATTAACATGATCGAGAGCAGTTCTTTGATCGGATGCATTGCCTGTTAGATTGAAAACCTTTGTAACATTGCGTAACTCAATCATATTATGCACCCCTCTTTCTTAGCTTAAATAGTTTTTTAAATCCTTCTTTTATTAAAGGAAGACATAATGCAAACGTAATTAATAAAGCATACAACAAACTCTTAAGTTCAGTAGGGAAGCCAAATCTTGTGGCAAGAGTAATAATTACATAATAAACAACAGAACCAAGGGCAACAGATATTAGCCAATTCTTAAATGAACGTTTGCCAAATATTGCTTCTCCAATAAGAATTGAAGCAAGACCTACAACCAAATAACCTGTTGCAGAGGCTGTTGAAACTGTTTTTGTATCTTGGACATATAGTGAACCTGCGAGTCCAATTAAAGCATTAGCGATACTAACGCAAACAATTGTTGCTATGTCAACATTGATGCCCTGTGATTTAGCCATTTTTTCATTCATACCGGTTGCACGAATTGCCATGCCGTATTCTGTGCCAAAGAAGAAATAAATGATACCCATTGCTAATAAAACAACACCAAACATTACTGCGACTTTAATAACATCTCCCCAAGGGTTAACTACCAGCCATTCACCATCAATATTTTGCCAAGGGAACAAAAGTGAATAAATTGTTTGTTTATCGCCTTGATATGTAATATTGGTAAATGAAACCTGTGATGCAAAGATATTCAAATTTCCAGACTGAGCACCCATAATTATCATTGCGATTGATGCAGAAGCAGTCATAGTAATTATTCCACTTAATAATTTCGGAATTTTTAAATATCTATTTAAACATCCGGTAATTAATCCGCAACAAGCACCAGCAATAATTGATGCAAGAGTTGCTATCCAAGGATTAACACCATTAAAAATTAAGACAGCAGACGTTGCAGCGCCAATAAGGAATGAGCCCTCTGCGGTTAGGTCTGCAAAATCAAGCAAACGATATGTCAGAAAAATGCCAAGAGCTAGTAAAGCGCAAGGTAATCCACTAGATAAAATATTTAATATTACGTCAAGAACTTCCATTTTATTATTTTGAAACGTCTACAGCGTTGCTTGTGAATGATTCAGGTAGAACAATTGAAGTCCCAACAAGATTTGCTGATGAATACATATATTTGCAATCTTCTTTTCCCATTAATTTAATAGGAAGTTGAGCTGCAGTTTTTTCACCTTTGATAATTTGTGCCGCCATTTTACCTGTGGCTTTACCTAAATCATTATAGCTGAAGGAGAAAGAAATATGTCCGCCGCTAGTTAAACTACCTTCTTCAGCAGCAACAACTAGAATATTTTTTGAATTTGCGCTTTGTAAAACAGCATTCATATTTGCAGCAACATTATTATCTGTAGGAACATAGATAGCGTCTATTCCTTCAACGGATGCAAGTGATAGTGCAACAGCACTAATGTCACTAGGACCTGTAACAGTCATAATTTCCGTACTCATTCCTAAAGATGTGGCTGCTGATTTAACTTGTTCAGCTTGAACTTTTGAATTTTCTTCTGTTTGAGTATAAATTACTCCGATTTTATCGGCAGATGGGTTGATTAATTTAATCATTTGAATTTGGTCATTAATTGGTTGAGCATCTGATGCACCGGTTACAAAACCTTTTCCATTTTCTAACGATTCAACTAAAGTTGCATCAACAGGATCTGTAACTGCTGAGAAAAGAATTGGATTTATTGATCCTTTATCTTTAGCAGCTGATTTAAGCATTTGAGATGCTCCTGTTCCTAAACCAAAAGTCATGTTGGTTGATGAGACTAAGTCTTTAGCATAATTGACCAAATCAGAATCTTTTCCACCAGCATTTCTGATAACTGTTTTAAAATCTTTTCCTTCAATTAGGCCAGCTTCTTTAAGCCCTGCAAGAAAACCATCTGTGCATGATTGTAATGCTGCGTGTTCAACAGGTAAAAGAATTCCGATTTTATAAGTGTTATCACATCCTGACAATGTCACCATCATTAGTGAAGCACTTAACAAAGTTAATAGTTTCGTTTTTTTCATATTTTCTTACCTCCTTAAGAAATAAATAATCCCGGTCAAACGCCGGGCTCTTTTTAGCAAGGCGTTCAACAATGTTTCCCGCCTTTATGCGTAGCAAGAAACAAACTACATGTAGTAGTAATAGAAATAAAAGTTGAAACTTGCTAAATTGTTCATAAGTTTTCTCTTATTGGATATATTCTACAAAAAAGAAATACTTTTGTATAGAAAATTATTTTTATGTTTTAATAAAAACATTAATGTGATATATTATTTTTGCTCCGATAAAGGAACTAATGCCACTCCTTTGGAGATGATGAAAGTCATCGTAGTTCTGCGTTAAAGACATTAAATTAAGTGCAATACAAAGTATTGAACAAGGATGGTACCGCGATTTGTCGTTCCTTGGACATACTTTTTTATTTTATTTAGGAGGACCTATAAATGAAAAAATTAACAGGTCAAGAAGTAAGAATGATGTGGTTAGACTTTTTTAAGTCAAAAGGTCACCATGTCGAAAAAGGCGCATCACTAATTCCGTATAAAGATCCATCATTGCTTTGGATTAACTCTGGCGTCGCTGCTTTGAAAAAATATATGGATGGAAGCGAAGTTCCACCTTCAAGAAGAATCACAAATGTTCAAAAATCTATCCGTACAAATGATATGGATAATGTTGGATATACGTCGAGACATCACACATTTTTCGAAATGCTTGGCAATTTCTCAATCGGAGATTATTTTAGAAAAGAAGTTATTGCTTGGGCTTATGAAATTCTCACAAGTGAGAAATATTTTGCAATGCCTAAAGAAAAACTATATATGACTTATAACCCAATTGATCAAGAATCACATGATTTATGGCTTGCTCAAGGTGTAGATGAAGATCATCTTATACCACTTGATGCAAACTATTGGGAAATCGGTGAAGGTCCAGCAGGTCCAAATACAGAGGTATTCTTTGATAGGGGTGAAAAATACGATCCAAACAAATTAGGAGTCAAACTTCTTAAAGAGGAAATAGAAAATGATCGTTATATTGAAATCTGGGGAATAGTTTTCTCTCAATATAATGCTGTTCCCGGCACACCAAGAAGCGAATATAAAGAATTGCCTAGCAAAAACATCGATACAGGAGCTGGATTAGAAAGAATTACGTCAGTTTTGCAAGAAACACCGTCAAATTTTGAAACTGACTTATTTATGCCAATAATAAAAGCAACAGAAAAACTAGCTAATGTTCCATACGATGAAAACAATTTAATTTCTTATCGAGTTATAGCTGATCATATACGTGCAGTTACTTTTGCACTAGGTGATGGAGAAGTGTTTTCTAACGAAGGAAGAGGCTACGTTTTACGTAGACTTGTTCGTAGAGCAATGCGTTTTGCTAAAAAAATCGGAATTACTAAACCGTTTTTATACACTCTTGTTGATGTTGTAATTGACAAATATAAAGATTTCTATCCAGAACTACTTACTAAAGGAAATTCTATTTCTTCAATGCTCAAAGCAGAAGAAGAAAAGTTCATTAAAACTTTATCAAGTGGTGAGATTATTTTACGTGAAATGATTGAAGGAAAGAATAGTCTATCAGGCAAAGACGCTTTCCGCTTATATGATACATTTGGCTTCCCATTAGACTTAACAAAAGACATCTGCTTAGAAAACAATGTCAAAGTTGATGAAGAAGGATTTGCCAAAGAAATGGAAGAACAAAAAATTCGCGCAAGAAATGCAAGAAGTGGCGAACAAAGTATGCACAAACAGTCAAAAGACTTACTTGATTTTAATTTGGCTAGTGAATTTGACTATGATGATACGCCAATTAAGTCAAAAGTCATCGGCTTATTCAAAGACGGAGTAAGAGTTGATAAATTAACTGATGAAGGTGAAGTTGTCTTTGAAAAGACAACATTCTATGCTGAAAGCGGTGGTGAGGTTGCTGACTATGGCAAAATATCAAACAAGACCACATTTGCCGAAGTGTGCAATGTTCAAAAGGCGCCAAACAAAGAAAACCTCCACTTTGTAAAGTTAGTTAAGGGCGAAATAAAAGTTGGTGATGAATTTTTGCTAGAGGTCGACCATGAAGAAAGAGAATTTGTAAAAAGAAATCACTCTGCAACCCATTTGCTTCAAGCTGCTTTAGAAAAAGTTCTTGGAGACCACATTAAACAAATGGGCTCATATGTTTGTTCTGAATATATGAGATTTGACTTTACTCATTTTGAAAAGATTAAAGAATCTCAATTGAAAGAAATTGAATATGAAGTAAATAGATTAATTGCTTTAGCAATTCCATCAAACATAAGAGTTCTTCCAATCGAACAAGCCAACAAATTAGGAGCAAAGGCATTCTTTTCAGAAAAATATGGAGATAATGTTAGGGTTGTTTCATTTGGCGACGAGTCAATAGAATTTTGCGGGGGATGCCATGTTTCTAACACCAAAGATATTGGTTTATTTGTAATCGAAAGCGAGGAATCTGTTGCCTCAGGTGTTAGACGTATTCAAGGAAGGTCATCCTTAGGCGCGTATAAATTATTAAAAGAAAGAGAAGAGATTCTCAACCAAACACGTGATATGTTAAGCGCATCATCAATAAGTGAGATAAACGATCGCTTATTAGCATTAATAAATGAGAAGAATGAAGCTAAAAAGAAAAATGAGCAATTAATGGATAAAATTGCTCAAGTTACAGCAACATCATTAGCGAACAATTTTAATGATTTAAAAGGTTATAAATATCTAGAAAGTTATATTGAAGATTTTTCAATGAATGGAATAAATCGAGTTGGAGATATTCTTAAGAATATCGAACCTGATTCAATTATTGTTTTAGCTGGTGGAAATAGCAATGATATGCCTCTTGTTGTATTCGTTAACGGAAAAGCGCAAAACGATAACAAAGCAGGAGATCTTGTTAAGCAATTTGCAAGTGCATTAGGTGGATCTGGTGGTGGTAGAATTAATATGGCAAACGGAAGAGGAAAAGATAAATCTTCTTTAAATAAAGGATTTGCCTTAGTTAAAGGATTAATTAAGTGAAAAAAATATTAGGATTAGATCTAGGAACTAAAACATTAGGAATTGCTATTTCCGATTCTTTAGGAATCGCAGCTCATGGTTTAGAAAATTTTGCTTTTGAATTTGGAAATTATAAAAAAGCACGCGAGCATGTTCTCGAAATTGTTGAAAGAGAAAACATAGAAGAAATCGCGCTTGGGCTACCTTTGCACATGTCTGGCGAGATGTCTCAAAGAGCTGAATCAGCAATTAGATTCAAAGATGACTTGCTGAAAGAAAATCCAAATCTAAAGATTGCGATGATTGATGAAAGAATGACAACAATTATTGCAAATAGAAGATTGCTTGAAGCTGATTTATCAAGAAATAAGCGTAAACAAGTGATTGACGAAATGTCAGCTGTGGTAATTTTAGAATCATATATGGCTACAAGAAAGGAAAAATAAGATGAGTGCAAAAATATCAGACAGTGAGATGATTATTATCAATGAAAAAGGTGAAGAGACTGTTTTAAATATCCTTTTTACTTATATGAATGAAGAACGAGGAAAATCTTATGTTTTTCTCTATGAGAAAGATGATGAAGAAAACGTTATGGCGTTTATTTATGACGAGCAAAACGAAACAATAAGTGAAATTGAAGATGATGAAGAATATGAAGAGGTCGAGGAAGTATTTAACGCATATAACGAAGACCCAAAGATAGCTGAGGCAAAAAAATAAAGTTTGTTTTATAACCAACTTTGTTATAAACTCATTAAGTGCATTTTAGGAGGACATAATTATGGCCAACGAAATTATTGAATTAACCAAAGAGGGAAAAGCTAAATTAGAAGCTGAATACCGTCACCTTGTTGATGTTGAACGTCCACAAGTATTAGAAGATTTAAATGCTGCAAGAGCTCAAGGCGACTTAAGCGAAAATGCAGATTTTGATGCGGCAAGAAATAAACAAGCCGAAATCGAAGGAAGAATTAAACAATTAGAAAACATTTTTGCCAATGCAAAGATTATTGATGAAAAGAAAAATTCAAAAGTAGTGTCTATTGGTTCAAAAGTTGAATTGAAAGATTTAAGTGACAATTCAGTCGTCTCATACACAATTGTAGGAACAATCGAAGCAAATCCAGTAAAAGGTTTGATTTCAAATATATCACCTCTTGGAAAAGCTATTGTCGGCAAACATGTTGGTGATGTTTGTGTTGTTAAAGTTTCAACAGAATATAAAGTTGAAATCTTGAAAATTGAAACAAGATAATTATTATTTTAAAAAATTGGGAAGCTTTGCTTCCCTTTTTTGTTTCGACATTTATCTTTCTTAAAATGACTACTAAAATATGGAGGATCATTTATGAAAGTTGAATTAACAAAAACACAATGTGACAAAATATTTGTCGGAGAGGCTATTACCTTAACAGCTATTATGGCTATTTGTGCAGTCGCAATCGTTGCTGTTGTTGTATATAAGCTTTTTCTATCTAAATCAGGGGAAACTTCCATACCTGGTGGTTGGAAATTTTCTTGGAAATGAAAATAAAAGAAATTCCTAAAAAAGATCGGCCTAGAGAAAAAGCATTGACATACGGAATAGAAACAATTTCAGATGCTGAATTGTTGGCTATAATCATAGGCAGCGGTGTTAAAAATAAATCTGCATTAGATATTGCAAATTCTTTAATTGATAACTACAAAAATCTGTTGCAATTATCAAATTCCAATAACGCTCTGCTAATGAAAGAATTTGGCTTAAGCCAAATAAGTGCCTTAAAATTGGAAGCTACATTTGAATTTTGTCATAGGTTAAATAAGCCAAAATATAAAGATGAAATATGCGTTAATACATCAAACGATTTGTACGAATTGTATAGGTATCTTGGCTACGAGAATCAAGAGTTATTTATTGTTGTAATGCTTAATCATAAAGGAATGATTTTAAAAGAAAAAACAATTTATCGAGGAACAAATAATAGGATAGAAATAAATCTTCAAGAAATACTTAGAGAACTTCTAATGGTAAAGGCAAAATATTTTGCCATAATACACAATCATCCAAGTGGAAATTGCTTTCCGTCAAAAGAGGATGAAGAGTCAACAATAATTATTGCTGAGAAGGCTAAATTTTTAGGTTTAAAATTATTTGATCATCTTATTATTTGTTCAAAAGGATATTATTCATTCATGAATAGAGTTTCTAAAAAAATTTGATAAATCACTTGTAAAAATAAGCAAAGTAATTATAATATTACTCGTTGTCGCCTCACGAGCTACAACCGCATAGAAAAGGTTTGCCTAACTTATTACATTGTAATAGACCTTAATAGCGAGTCCTTAGTGAGATATAGGAGGTATCATATGTACGCTATAATCGAAACTGGTGGAAAACAAGTCCGTGTCGAAGTCGGACAAAAGGTTTTTGTCGAAAAGTTAGACGTTAAAGAAAATGATAAATACGTTTTCGAAAAAGTTCTACTTGTCGGCGGTGAATCATTAAAAGTTGGTACACCATATGTTGAAGGTGCTAAGGTTAATGCAAAAGTCGTAAAGAATGGCTTAAGCAAGAAAATTCGCATCTACAAATATAAAGCTAAACATAACGAACGTAAGACAATTGGTCATAGACAACCATACACTTGCTTAGTTATCGAAAGCATCAATGCCTAAAATGATTCGCATTGAATGCCAAAGAGAAGGCGGAAAAATTCTTAATTTATCCGTCAAGGGACACGCAAATAGCGCTCCACACGGTGAAGACTTAATCTGTAGTGCAGTAAGTGCTGTCGTATTCGGTGGATTAAATGCCTTAGAAAATGCTAAAGCATTTAAAATCGAAACTGATGAAGAAAAAGGGATTCTAAATGTAGAAGCTAAAGAAGATGTCTCATTGCACGATTATCAAGTATTAGACACAATTATGATTCAATTGAAATCAATTGAAGAAAGTGCTCCAAAATATATTAGGATAGTCGAGAAAGGATGCTAATATGTTATTTAAATTAAATTTACAATTCTTCGCTAGTAAAAAAGGCGTCGGTTCAACTAAAAACGGCCGTGATAGCGAATCAAAGCGTCTTGGTGCTAAGTTGTCTGATGGTCAGTTCTGTACAGCTGGAAGCATCATCTATCGTCAAAGAGGAACAAAAATTCTTCCTGGTGTAAATACACGCCGCGGTGGAGATGACACAATATTCGCAACAATCGACGGTATCGTCAAATTCGAAAGAGTTGGCAAAAATAAGACACGTGCCAGCGTCTACGCTAAATAGTTTAGTAAAGAATATAAGAGACACTCAATGAGTGTCTTTTTATTTTTGTTATTTTACAAGCTAGATATTATGCATCTTTTATTTTAATAATAAAGCGGTTATAATAAATATATGTTTATTGATAGAGCGGTTATCGAAGTACGATCAGGCAAAGGTGGAGACGGAATGATTGCGTTTCTACATGAAAAATATATGCCAAAAGGTGGACCAAGCGGTGGAAATGGCGGGCGTGGTGCATCAATTATTTTCCGTGCAAATAAATCGATTAATACTTTATATAATTTCAGACATTCAAAAGTTTTTATCGGCAGTGATGGCGGTAAAGGATTAACAAAAAATAAATATGGACGTGGAGCAGATGATGTAATTGTCGATGTGCCATTAGGAACGGTTATATATTTAGAAAAAGACCACACTCTTTTAGCTGATCTATCTAAAGATGGACAAATGATTACAGTTGCTAAAGGTGGACGTGGAGGTAGAGGAAATGCCGCATTTAAATCTGATCGAAATCGCGTTCCTAAAATTGCCGAGAATGGATTACCTGGCGAAACAAAAAGATTAATCCTTGAATTAAAATTATTAGCAGATGCTGGTTTAGTCGGGCTTCCAAATGCTGGCAAATCAACACTTTTAAGTGTTGTAAGTAATGCAAATCCAGAAATTGCTGATTATCCATTTACTACTATTGAGCCAAATTTAGGCGTCGTAAATGTGAATAAATACGAAACATTTGTTATGGCAGATTTGCCAGGATTAATAGAAGGAGCAAGTGAAGGAAAGGGATTAGGATTATCCTTTTTAAGGCACCTTGAAAGATGCCGAGTAATTGTTCACCTTGTATCCATGGACGAAAATTCTAATCCAATTAAAGATTTCAAAATTATTCAAAACGAATTGAAATCCTATGGATTAGGTCTAGACAAACGACCTTTAATTATTGTTGCGAGCAAAATGGATTCTGAAGGCGCTCATGAAAAATTAAATGAGTTTAAAAAGAAACTAAAAGTGGATGTCATTGAGATTTCTTCAATAACACACGAGGGAATAGATAAACTTATCAAAAAAATATTCGAAGTCTTGTCCGTGACAGAACCATTCGCATTAGTAATGGATGAAAGTTCATCAAAAACAAAAATATACGATGCGCATAAAGAAGATAAGCCTATTTATAATATTGTTAAAGAAAAAGATCACATATATAGGATTCAAGGTGAAAGTATTGAACGAACTTATGGTTTAATTAATATTTCAACTGATGAAGGTATGATGAGATTAATTAATTACTTAAGAAAAATAGGAGTAGAAGAAGCACTTAGAGAAAAAGGAGCCCAAAGTGGTGACTCAGTATTTCTATGTGATTTCGAATTTGAATACTTAGAATAATATGAATTTAAAAGAATATTGCTCAATTATCGAAAAGTTTTTAAAAGATTATTTAGAGTCTTCACATTGTGAAGCTTATATTTTAGGTTTAAGTGGTGGAGTCGATTCTTCTCTTGTCGCGGCAATAGCAAGAAAAGCTGTCGGAAAAGATAGATTATTTTGTTATTCATTGCCAATCCATTCAAATCCGTTAGATCAAAAGGATGCGGAGCGGGTTGCAAAACAACTTGATTTAAACTTTGAAACAATTGATTTGTCAAAAACATATGACTCATATATAGAAGATATTAATGGTCAAAATTTTGATAGATTAACAAAATCTAACCTTAAGGTTAGAATGAGAATGGTAGCGTTATTCGCCTATGCCCAACAACATCATGGTTTGGTTTTAGGAACAGACAACATGGATGAAAGTTATGTAGGCTATTTTACGAAATATGGTGATGGAGCAGTTGATCTTTTGCCAATAGTATATCTAACAAAACAAGAAGTGCGAGAAGCATGCATGTATTACGGTGTAAGTGATGATTTGGCAAATAGAATTCCTTCTGCTGGATTATTCGAAGGTCAAACAGATGAAGCTGAAATGGGAATTTCATATAAAGATTTAGATGCATTCCTTCTAGGAAAAAACGTGCCTTCAGAAGTGAAAGAAAAAATTGAGCATATGCATAAAATAAGCGAACACAAAAGGTCTCCAATTCCTAGACCAAAGCCTTTTTTGAGAGATTAGTCTCAGAAATAAAATGTTTATTTGATAATTATTATCTTAACGATAAAATAAAAAAGGAGGAAACATGAACGAAAAGAAAATTGACAAAGCTATAATTGCTTCATTAGCAGCAACAGTTATTATGTTTTTAGTCATATTCTTTTTTGTTATGGTATTTCATTAATTATGTATTTTAGTTTTAAAGGCCCAATTACATACATTGGAAAAGATTTCATTGTTATAGAAGTAAATAACATCGGATATCAAGTTTTTGTTCCTCACATCGAATACTTTTCATTAGGAAAAGAGACAACAATTTATTTATATAATGTCGTAAGAGAGGATGAACAATATTTAGCAGGATTTTCTTCATTAGAAGAAAAGGATGCATTTATTTCGCTTATTTCTGTTAAAGGAATAGGACCAAGAACAGCTCTTGGTGCATTATCGAAAACAACTGCAAACGAATTATTTGCTGCAATAAGTGCGAACAATGTTACATACTTAAAAAAACTGCCTGGAATTGGCGGAAAAGCTGCCTCACAAATTATTTTAGATTTAAAGGGACAATTAACAAGCAGCGAGGCAAATCCAAATCAATATGATGAAGTCAGAGATGCTCTAAAATCAATTGGTTTTAAAGTCAAACAAATCGATACAGTTTTGGCATCAATAAATATTCCAGATGCTACAAATGAGCAAATCTTAAAGGAAGCTTTACGTAGACTTAAAAAATAATATGGCTAGATTATTAGACGCAAGAAATAAAGATGATGAAGAAGTCACATTAAGACCGCAATTTTTAAGTGAATATGTTGGACAAAAAGAACTAAAAAGAAATCTTGAAGTTTTTATTGGCGCAGCAAAACATAGAGACGAAAGTCTCGATCACATCTTGCTTTACGGACCACCAGGATTAGGCAAAACTACTTTAGCAAACGTTATTGCAAATGAGATGGGGACAAAGTTAAGAACTGTTACTGGTCCATCGATTGAAAAAACAGGCGATTTAATTGCTGTTTTAAATGAAATTGAACCAGGTGATGTTTTATTTATTGATGAAATTCATCGTCTTCCAAAAGTTGTTGAAGAAGTATTGTATAGTGCAATGGAAGACTATAAGGTTTCAATTATATTGCCACGCGAAGGCGGTGCAAATTCTATTAGTTTCGACTTACCACCTTTTACGTTGGTTGGTGCAACAACAAGAGCAGGAGATTTAACGGCTCCATTGCGAGCTCGTTTCGGTATAACCGAAAGATTACATTATTATACTAATGAAGAAATTGCAGATATTATTAGAAGAACATCTCGCGTTTACAAAACCAAAATTAGTGAAGACGCTATAAAACTTATTTCTGAAAGAAGCAGGGGAACACCTCGTATTGCAAATAGATTATTCCGAAGAGTAAGAGACTTTGCCAACTTTGCTGGAAAAGATACAATTGATACAAATGACGCACTTAATGCATTGACTGCGTTACGTGTTGATTGCGTTGGACTAGATGACGTTGATGTTAAGTATTTAGAAGCAATAATAGATCGTTTTAATGGTGGTCCAGTCGGTTTAGAAACTATAGCATCGTCAATCGGAGAAGAAGTCATGAATCTTGAAGATGTCTATGAGCCATATCTATTACAAATAGGTATGATTAATAGAACACCTCGCGGTCGCGTCGTCACTGATAAAGCGTATGCGCACTTAGAAAAATTTCACAATCACAAATTATTCTAAAGAAAATGTAGGAACTTGTTCCTACTTTTTATTTTTTTAAACTTTACATTGCATATACGTGCACATATTTCGTTGCATTATACGCGAATGTGTAGTATTCTTATACGCGAACGTAAATTTATAATTTACCGATACACTTGAAAGAGGAAAGATTATGAGAAGATTTATTGCCTATATTGCAATGGCTATCACAGCGCTAATCTGTGTTGGTGTTGCATTTACCCCAGTGTTCACTCAAATGAAACCTGGAAGAGAATTCACAACTGGAAATGAGATTGTTTACAAAATTAGTGAAACAGAAGAACCAGAACGCGAACTTTCAAATGATGTTGCTGAAAAAGTTGCAGCAGAAATGCGTTCAAGACTAGAAACATATAAAATTGAAGATTATTCAGTTAAGGTTGAAGGAAACGACACAGTTCGTGTCTCTTTGAGTGTTAAGAGTGAATCACAATTAAATTACATCTCAAAATATTTATCTTTTAACGGCAAGAACTTCTCACTTGCTGGTGCTGAAGAAGAAACAAGAGTAACTGGCGATAAAATCTTTGTTAATACAGAAGCATATATTCTTCGTAAAGAAGATATCGTTCCTTATGTCATCATTCCTGTAAGTGATACCGCAGCTGTTAAGACTCTTATTGAAGCTGTTCAAAAAGAAGAGCAAGAAGAGCAACATGAAGAAAGTGCTATCCATGTGAAACGCGCTGGCGAAACAGCAGGTGAAGGCGAAGAAGAACCAAAGAGTCCAGATATTTTCCTATGGGCAAACCATGTTGAAGGTGACACATACGAAAAGGCTCAAAAAGATCAAGCTATCACAGGTCAAAAAATTCTCATGCAATTTGTCAGTGACAATATTTGGTACACTGATGATTTAAAAGAGGATGAAGAACCATCTAAGCTTCAATTCCTTTGTGGTTATGCAAAAGAAGGTGGCTCAGATTACGATACAGATAAACTTAGAGAAGCAAATGAACTTGCTACTTATTTAGTCAATATGCTTAATGCTCCAGCATTTACTTTCGCAGACAAAAATTATACAGTTGAAAACTGGTTTGTAAGTCAATCAGCTAGCGGTGTAACAAACAATCAAATTACAACACAGCCAACAGCTGAAAGTTTGCTGGTTTTTGGCACAGACATCAATGTTAGACTATCAACTACATTAATTGCTACATTTGTAGCCATTGCTATTGTGTTCTTGATTCTTGTTTTATTCTATCGTGTTGCTGCATTAGGAATAATCGCATCAGTTTTAGGATCAACATTCCTCGGATATACCATATTCTTTGCAATGGGAGCAACATTTAATGTTGCCGCGATTATTGGTGGCATCCTAGTTGCTGCTTCATCACTAGTTGTTTCAGTTTTATACATGAACAAACTTAAAGAGGAAGTTTATAAAGGCCGCGCATTAAGAAAAGCTCATCAAGAAGCAATGAAGAAAATTAATCTTCCATCTATAGATGTTGCTGTTGTATTAGCATTTGCAGGCTTAATGATTTATTTCTTAGGTGGTCACGCCTTAAAACCTCTCGGAATTCTAATTTTCTTTGGTGGAATAATGTCATTACTCGTCACACAAATTATTTTCAGAATTATGATGTGGCTATTAACAAATTCAACATCAATGCAAACAAATTTCAAAGCTTTGAATATTGATGAAAAACTTGTCCCAAATATTATGCAGGAAGAAAAGTCAACTTATGTTGCACCATATGAAAACACAAATTTCACATCTAAAAAGAAACCAGTTGCTATTGTTGCTGGAATCGTGGCTGTAGCTTCAATTGCTCTTATTTCTGTATTCGGTGTTTTAAAAGGGTCTCCTCTTAATGTTTCTAATGCAACAAGAGACACAACTCAAATCTACACATCGATTCAATTAGATAATCCTCAATTATCAACAGAGCAATTATTTAAAGATGACGTTCTTGCAAAAGTTTATATCAATGGCAAGCCATTAGCTTATCAAAATGTTACTGTTACAAATCGTGAAACATATGATTATGAAACAGATATTACAACAAAAGAAATTTATTTCGTAACATCAATTGATTCGACATTTAAAGCAGAAGATAAAGTTGAAGTTAAAGTTTCTGACACATTAATGGAACCATATGATAATGTTGAATCAGCAATTAGCGCAATTGTATATACAATTGAAGGTGAATCAAGTGTCGAATATAGTGAAACTAGAGCACTTGTTTCGCATGAAACAGTAACAACACCTCACCAAGGCTATGTTGCACTGGCTTGTGCTATAACCATTGTTGGATTAACGCTTTATTACTCGTTACGTTATAGACCATCACGTGGTTTTGCTGCATTAGCAGTGTCTAGCGTCACAACTCTCATCACTTTTGGAATATTTGTAATGTGCAGAATTCAAACCACAGCAATTTGCTCGTTCGTTATGCCAATTGCAACGGTATTATCATTAGTATTTTGCATGCTTTTCTTTGAAAAAGAAAAATCTTTATCTAAAGAAGTAAAAGGAGAGCTTAAACCTGAAGTTAGAAAATCAATTATGGTTAAAGCATCATCTTTATGTGCTGCTCCATTATTTATTTCATCTATTTTAACTGCTTATATTTCAATTAACTATTTTGGTTTTGGTTATAAGAGTTTCGCAATTATTTTTGCTGGAATGCTATTATCAATTGTTTTAAGTGCATTATTCGTAACAACATTGTTAGGACCAACTTCAGAATTGTTTAGCAAATTATTCAAACACATTAAATTACCAACAATTAAAATTGATCGTGCAAAACGTCAAAGAATCAAACTTCAGGGTAAACCAAAAACAAGCGAACCTGAGGAAACAACATTTATTGGTATTAATGACTAATTATTAATTGGGCTACTTTGTAGCCCTTTTATTTATGGAAAATCTATTTAATAAATTACTAGCATACTATTCTATTTCTTTAGAAGAATATCAATCTTTAACCAAACCAATCAGTGAAATTAAACTGCCAAATCCAAAAGAGATAAATGGGATGGATAAAGTAGTTTTAAGAATTAACAATGCGATTAAAAATAAAGAAAAAATTATTGTATATGGAGATTATGATTGCGATGGAATATGCGCAACAACAATAATGATAAAAACTTTTGAAAAATTAAATTATAATGCTGCTTATTACATTCCATCCAGATACATAGATGGTAATGGACTTAACATTATAAATGTTAATAAGATTGCAAAAGCAGGATATAAATTAATTATTTGCGTCGATAATGGCATTAGTGCAAACGATGCTATTGAAGAGGCTAAAAAACTTGGAGTTGATGTCATTATTATTGATCACCATGAACCAAGCAAAGAATTGCCTGATGCAAAAGGAATTATTCATCCAACAATATGCAAAATTGGCGATGTAATAGGTTCGGGTGGTTGCATGTCTTTATTTGTGAGTGCAGCATTGCTTGGAAAATACGATGATTATTTGATAACTCTTGCTGGATTATCAACTATTTCAGATTTAATGGAACTTAAATCATACAATAGAGATTTAGTTAGACTTGCAATCGATAATTTATCAAGATATCGTTATTTACCTTTAAGACTGTTAACTGAAAAACAAGTAATTAACGAAAAATCATTTTCTCTTGAAATAGCTCCTAAAATAAACGCAATCGGAAGGGTTATCGAAGATACAACAATAAATCGTTTGGTAAAATATCTTCTTAACAATAAAGACGAAGAAATATTTTTGTTAAAAGAATGGATTAATGATATCAATGAAGAAAGAAAATTATTAACTATTGAAGCAATAAATACATTGCCATCCATTGACACGCAAAAAGGCATTTGCCTTTTAACAACGATGAAAGAGGGACTTATTGGTTTAATGTGCAATAAGCTATTGCAAATTCATAATGTCCCAGTAATCATCTTTACAAAAAATGCACAGGATAACACTTTATTAAAAGGTTCAATAAGATCAAAAAATGGATTTAATGTTTCAAAAGCGTTTAAGTCGCTTGAAAAATACATAATAAATGGTGGTGGTCATGCTCTTGCTGGAGGATTAGAAATTAAAGCAAGTGATTTTGATTTATTTAAAAACGAATTTATTGAGCTTTGTTCAAAACATCAATTTATTGAAGATGATAAAGAAAATATTGAAATATCCATCAGCGATATTAATTTAGAAAATTACGAAATAGTTAATTCTTTTTCTCCGTTTGGAATGGGGTTTAATGAACCAACATTTATTGTAAAGAATTTACCAACTAAAAACCTTAAATTTACAGCTGATGAAAAACATCTTTCAACATCCTTGACAATGAAAACGAAATTACTTGGTTTTAATATGAATCAAAGTGAAGTTAAATCTCATCAAACTATAGACATTATCGGCACCTTTAATCTAAACGAATTTAAAGGTATTAAAACGCTAGAATACAGAATCCAAAAATACAAATAAAAAAGACCGTTATTGCTAACGGTCAATTTTATTAATAGATTAATCTATTATTCAACAACAATGTTGATTGTTAATGAATAGAAGCTTTGTGTGTAGGCTGCACCTGTTTGAACATCAATAAACAATTTGTCGTTATTGACTGTAAATGTATATGGAACATGATCACCTGTAGCTGTACCAGGAACGCCTTTTAGTTTTTCTCCTGAAGCCATTTCATTAGCATAGAAGTCGCCGCTTTGTGACTTATAGAATTCAGCTACAACTGTGGTAATTTTACCACATGGTGTTGCGAATAAGACGTTTCCACCTTTGCCGATTGTCCATTCACCATAATTTGATTGGTTATAGCACTTATTGCTATATTTTGCCTCTAATCTCTTATAGTAATGTGGATCTTCATCGGCTTTTAAAGAATATTTTTTATTCACAGCAACAGCACCAGCTGAGCTTTCGCCTAATCCACTATTAGTGTTTGTAATTACTAATTGATAATTGCCTGCTGGTAAATCTTCTCTAACAGCATCTATTTCAACTTCGATATCTAATGTTGTTGGACCTAAGACGGTAACACTATATTTGCCATCTGTTCCAGGTTGTATAGCAACTCCATTAACTTTTACTTCAACAAGCCATCCAGAATCAACTGAAAGTTCAACTGGAATGACAGTACCATTGACATATTTTTCTGCAAATGATGTTGGTGAAACAACGCTAACATGTTCAGCAGCTTTATTAACCGTAAGTGTTGATTGAGCACGTGTGACAGATGAAACAGTAACTGATCCGCCTTCTTCAACGTTAGCATTAGGGAAGAATGAATATCCTCCATTATAGTATTCTGCGTAACCAACAAGTGCGATTGTATCGCCTTTTCCAATTGGTTCGCTTGCAACGCCTGCTCCTGGAACTGATCTTTGAACTTTTGCGCCTTTGCTGTCACTTAGACTATCTTTTAGATAGAATGTGTTGAATTGGCTGTAACCACTATCCCAAAGAGCATTGCCATCTGATAAACCTTTGACATAGAATGGGAAGTCTGAAAAAACTTCATCAACCTTTTCAACAAGGCGATCAACATTTGCTAAGAATTTTGCAATTGTTAATGGTGCTTCTGCTGTACCGTAGTCTTCTGCTGATGGGCCAATTGGTTGAGAAGTAGTTGAACTTGAACTTGATGAAGTTGTTGTACTTCCTGACGAATTATTGCCATTGCAGCCTGCGAGTAATAATGCAGCAGCTGGTAATAGAACGAATAATTTTTTATTCATTTAATTGTGTGTCCTCCTTTTCTATTACTTATATAAGACACTCAATAAATGAGATCGATCGTTTCTCATTTTTAAGAAGTGTTTATATTAATTTTATTATATATTAAATAAGAATAATTTCGTTATTAAATCTTTTTTATATATAATATACATATAAGAACGAGGAGCAATTTATGAAAAAAAGCGCATTATTGTTGGCTACTTCAGTTGTTTTACTTTTGTCATCATGCGGTGGTGGGACAACAACATCATCAAGTGGTTCAACATCTACATCAACATCAACTAGCCAATCTAGTGGAAGTTCAAGTTCGTCAACAGAAACTTCAACATCTTCATCAACATCAACAACAATACCTGATCCAATTCCCGTAGGAATTCAATCGATTATTTCAAAGCCAGATTATATTTTAAAGGGTGAAATAATTGATCCTTCTACAGTCAGGCTATTGATTGAGTTAGATAATGGAGGAACAATCGAAAAATCAGCAGAGTCAGTAGAGTGTGACACATCTAGTGCATCAAAGGGTGACGTTTTAACAGCAGTTGCGCATTATAAAACATTCACAAAGGAATTTAGTGTTACTGTCGTTGAATTAATTGATGAAGAGTTAACAGTTGATGCTGTTTCAGGAATTAGTGGTACATATCAAGCTGAATCAGTTCTTATTCCGTCACCAGTTAGTGGAGCGAAATATAAAGCTCGAATGATTAAAAAGAACGATATCTATTATGGCGAAGAAAAATCAGCAGATTATAAATTAAGCTTCACAAACACCAACGATAAAGGGCAACCTGGCCTATCAATTTTTGGAGCAAATGGTGCAGTTGCAAAAGTTACAATTAACTGGGCAACAGGAAAAGACAAAGTTGAAAGTAGTGGCGAAGCCAAATATAGAAACGAAGGTAAAAAGATTTATCTTTTTGCTGGTGAAAATGACTTACCATTTGTTGATGTTAATGATTTAAAACTTGATGCATATAAAGTTGGCAATGCAATCAAAGTATTTGAATTTGATCCAGCACATGCCTCACAAACATTTATGATGCCTGGAGGTGTTCATTATATTGGTATCAAGTCAAGTGGTTCAGTTTACTTAGACTCACTTGTATGCTCATGGTCTGATGTAGATAAACCAGCAACATTAAATTCAATGACACTTTCTGGCACAGTTCACGCAGAATGTAGTGCAGATGATACATGGAATTTTGAAAATGTTACCGTTAAAGGTAAACTTAGCAATACTAGAGAAGTCGATGTCACTCGCTATTGCTCATTCTCTTCAACAACACCAGTACCAACTTCCCATGTTGAAGGCCATCAAGTGTCTGTGAAATCTACATATTTACCAGATACCACAAAAACCCAAACAACTGACCTTAACGGAACAGCAATCGAGGTTGCTTCAATCGAATTAAGTGGAACAGTATCATCATCTACTGGTGAAACAAGCTGGAATTTTGAAAATGTTAGAGCAATTGCCACATATAACGATAATTCAATAAGAGAAATTACAGATGAATGTGACTTCTCATCAACAACACCTATTCCATTAACTCCAGTGGCAGAAATGGATGTTGTCGTAAATGCTCAATGGCAAAAAGACGTCTCTAAGACAGGATCAGCTACACTTAAAGGAAGTGTAGAACAATCTTATCCAACAGCTGCAAGCTGGGCATATCCTGAAGTTGCAACAGGTGGCGATTTCACAAAAACTAATCTAAAAAATGACACAACAAATAAGTGTGTTACAGAAAATAGTGCAGTCGATGCAGTTGGATATATTCAAGTATTAAATGGAACTGAAGAAATTATGAACGCCAAATCTGCAACACTAACAGCATTAATAGGTGCCGGAAGTGCAAAAGAGTTTACCTCAGAAGATTATTACGTTAAAGCATCTTTACTTGACGCTAGTGGAAACGAAATAACTAATACAACAAAAGTTCTTGCAGCATCATTAGTAAAAGAAGCAACAGAATACACTGTAATATACAGTGAGCAAGAGTTATCAGGGCTAGATGTTTACGGTGTTAGAATCTCTCATAAAAAAGTTTCAGGTTATAACATTAGATTATTCAGTTTCGAATTAAAATACGATCCAGCAGAATAATTGTAATATCATTAAATATCAACGCTTATAGATTCGTCTATAGGCGTTTTTATTTTAATTTAAATAAAGTGGAGTATAATATGTTCAATATGTCAAACGATGCTATTCAAGAAAAAGTTAAAAATAGTAAATTACATTCATTCGATGATGTAAAAGAACTTTTCTATGCCTACATCACAAACCAAGAATCACGTAAACTTGTCGAAGATGCATACGAATTAGCAAAAGAAAAACA
The DNA here is from genome assembly GCA_024408105.1 of Bacilli bacterium. Taxonomy (GTDB): domain Bacteria; phylum Bacillota_I; class Bacilli_A; order RFN20; family CAG-826; genus Fiminaster. The sequence continues at coordinate 52,424 of JAKSVG010000001.1, forward strand.
CAAAACTCAATTTCGTAGAAGCGGCGAACCATACATTCATCATTTAATTGAGGTTTGTTATATCCTTGCCACTTTAAACTGCGGTCCGACGACATTGGCTGCCGGTCTTTTGCACGATATTATCGAAGATACAGATACTTCTTTAGAAGAAATTAAAAATGCGTTTGGAAAAGAGGTTTGTTCAATTGTTAATTCTTTAACAAAAATCCAAAGAATGAAATTGTCTCATCGACCTGAAGATGAATTTGTAGCCGAAGATCATCGAAAAATATTTTTAGGAATGGCAAAAGATGTCCGCGTCATTGTCATTAAATTGGCAGATAGACTTCATAATATGAGGACATTAGATTCTTTGCCTCCTCATAGGCAATTAGCATTAGCTAAAGAAACGTTAGAAGTTTTTACTCCAATTGCGCATAGATTAGGTATTAATACCATCAAAACTGAACTCGAAGATCTATCCATAAAATATCTTGAACCAGAAAAATATCAAGTTGTTGTAGATTTAGTTAACCGAAAAATAAAATATGGTCAAAAATCCTTGGACTCATTTACAAAAAGAATTGTCGGCATCTTGATGGAGAAAAACATTCCTTTTGAATTGGAATCAAGAGTTAAATCAATCTATTCTATTTATAGAAAAATTTACTTAAAAAACCACAAGCCAGAGGAAATTTATGATTTGCTCGCTATTAGAATAATTACTCATACAGAGTTAGAGTGTTACGAGATTCTCGGAATCATTCATGCAACTTATACTCCTCTACCTGGGAGATTTAAAGACTACATCGCTGTTCCTAAACCGAATATGTATCAATCTCTACATACATGCATAATTTCTGGAGATGGTAATATTTTCGAAGTTCAAATAAGAACCAAGGAAATGGATGAAATTGCTGAAAGTGGTATCGCAGCTCACTGGAGATATAAAGAGGGAACAAATTACAACCCAAAACAAGAGCAAAAAGAAATTGAAGAAAAATTGCATTGGCTCAAAGATTTGGTGAATTTATCAGAAAACGAAGAAACATCTGACGCTAAAGAATATATGAATTCTTTATCTCACGATATTTTTGAAGCAAACGTTTATTGCTTTACACCTAAAGGAAAAGTCATTGATCTTCCAGCAGGGTCAACTCCTATCGATTTTGCTTACAAGATTCACACGGGTGTTGCTGAAAAAATGGTTGGAGCCATAATAAATAATCAAATGGTGCCTCTAACCACAGTTCTAAAAACAGGTGATATTGTTGAAATAAAGACTTCTAAAACTTCACTTGGACCTAATGAAGACTGGCTAAAAATAGCCACAACATCATTTGCGAAATCCCATATTAGAAAATTCTTATCGAAAAAGAATGCTAACTTTGTTAAAGATGAAAAAATAACTCGTGGCAAACAGGCTTGTTTGGAAGCATTTAAGAACATTGGATTCGGCGAATCACAAACATTCCAATATATAGAAAAACCAGAAGTGCTAAGTCATTTTGGTTTTGATGAAGTGGATGATTTATATGTTGCTATTTCGAATAAAAATCCTATTCCTGCAGCAATAATCGATTTCTTAGGAATTAGACCTAAAGAAGAAATCAGATTAGACAAAAAAGAGCGATTTGAAAATGATGGTTGCCCAGTTTATGTTAACGGAGCAAGCAAAATAGCAATTAATCTTGCACCATGCTGTACGCCTATTCCAGGAGACGAAATTGTTGGCTATATTACCAAAGGTAAAGGAATAACTGTTCATAGAAAAGATTGCCCAAATATTATTAATGAAAAACAAAGATTAATCGAGGTATTTTGGAAGCCAAATCTTGAAAAGGGGAATTATCCTGTTGATATTAGGATAACATGCAATGATAGGCAAAATCTTCTTACTGATGTGATGAATGTTCTAAATCAAAATGGAATCCCTGTAACTGCAATCAATGCACACCTGCATACATCAACAATGGAAACAGTGATAAATGTCACAATATATGTGAGTGATTCAGAAAGATTGCAAGATATATTTAACATATTAAAAAATGTTAAAAATGTTAATCAATTGGAAAGATTGATTCATTAGTATTGTTAGACAAAAGTTATCTTTTAATAGGTAACTTTTTTTATTTTTAATTTCAAAATGCTATGTATTGAATTTATACATAATAAAATGTATAATACAAAAGATTAGAAACGGAGATTTTCGTATGGCTATAAATCCTGTCAAAGGCACACATGATATCATCGCAGACGAAGCGAATACCTATTCTGGCATCGAATATGATTGCCGAATATTAGCTGAATTATTTGGATATTCAGAAATTAGAACACCTATCATTGAACATACTCCATTGTTTTTAAGATCGGTTGGTGAATCAAGCGATATTGTTACAAAAGAAATGTATACATTCGATGATAAAGGCGGTCGTTCATTAACATTACGTCCAGAAATGACTGCTGGTGTCATGAGAAGTGTGGTAAGTAACAAGTTATATGCAACTAATGACTTGCCATTAAAGTATTTCTATATTGGTCCATGCTTTAGGTATGAAAGGCCGCAAGCAGGGCGATATAGACAATTCCATCAATTTGGTGTTGAAGCAATAGGTTCAACCTCCTATCTTCAAGATGTAGAAGTTATAACCTTGGGAAAAAGAGTGCTTGATTCATTAGGAATTGACAAAGTCAAAGTCTTAATAAACTCCCTTGGTGATGAAGAATCTAGAGAGAATTATAGGGCAGCATTAAAAGAGTACTTCAGTAAGCATATTGATTGCATGTGTGAAGATTGCAAGCGCAGGCTTGAAGTCAATCCACTTCGCATTTTAGATTGCAAAGTTCCTGAAGATAGAAAAATAATCGAAGGAGCGCCAAAGATTCATGATTATTTAAGTGATGTTGCTCGTGGACATTTTGATAATGTTGTAGACATGCTTAAAAAAGTAGGCATCGATGTTGAAATTGATGATACGCTTGTGCGCGGTCTAGATTACTACACTGGCATTGTGTTTGAGTATCATATGAATGACTCTGATGATGTTGGAGCTATCGGCGGTGGAGGCCACTATAAAAATCTCTTAAAAGAGGTTGGTGGACCAGATCTTGAAGGTGTTGGGTTATCGTTTGGAATTGAACGTTTATACTATGTATACAATAAAGTTAATGCTGGTGAGGAAATGTTTGTTAACGGTCCAGACTTCTATTTAATGGGCATGGATGCACACGCAATAGAACTCAACTTTACATTAGCAAATATTCTTCGTATGAACGGATACGCAGTTGAAATGAACTACGAAAATAAATCATTTAAATCTTTATTTAAGATTGCAGAACATAAACATTCAAAATTTGCAATTATCGTTGGTGAAGATGAAATCAGAAACGGAACCTTGACAGTAAAGAATTTAAATACTCAAGAACAAACAACTGTAAAAACTGATGATATGTTGCTTGTCTTTAAATCTATGCTCGAAGATTATATGCGTGATTTACGTAAGGAGGCAAAATAATGGAAAGAACTTGTTATAACACCGATTTATCACTTAGTGATGTTGGACGAAAAGTTACATTGGTTGGATGGGTAAGCAAAAGACGAAATCTAGGAAGCTTATTGTTCATTGATTTACGCGACAGAAGTGGAATCATCCAAATCGTTGTTAATGAAGATGTTAAAATTCCTGACGTCAGAAATGAATATGTTATATCTGTAAAAGGAACTGTTTCAAAAAAAGAGGTTCCAAATAAGTTATTAAAAACAGGAGAAATTGAAGTTATTGCTGAATCAATTGAAGTATTTAGCAAAGCTAAAACAACCCCGTTAATTATCGCTGATGAAACAGATGCATTAGAAGATGTTCGTCTAAAATATAGATATCTTGACTTACGTAGACCATCGTTACAAAAGAATTTAATGAATCGTGCAAAAATTGTAAGAATTGCACATGAATATTTTGATAACAATGGTTTTATTGAAGTAGAAACACCGTGTTTAACTCTATCAACCCCTGAGGGTGCAAGAGATTACTTGGTTCCTTCAAGAATCAATCACGGAAGTTTTTTCGCACTTCCTCAATCACCTCAGTTATTTAAGCAATTGCTTATGATTGGAGGGTTCGAACGTTACTATCAAATCGCAAGATGCTTTAGAGATGAGGATTTAAGGCAAGATAGGCAACCAGAATTTACTCAAATCGATCTAGAAATGTCATTCCTTGATCAAGATCAAATCCTAACAATTATGGAAGGATTCCTAAAAAAAGTTTTTAAAGAAACAGTTGGTTATGAACTTAAAACTCCTTTGAGGAGAATGACTTATGCTGAAGCAGTTAACGATTATGGCTCTGATAAGCCAGATACTCGGTTCGACTTAAAATTAATTGATGTAAAAGGCATTTTGTCACAAAGCGATTTTGTTGGATATAAAGATGCTTTAATGATTAAAGCAATTGTTATTCCTAATGTTGCTGAATCCACATCAAGAAAAGTCATTGATGGTTTGAATCTTGAAGCTAAGAAATTCGGGTTATCCGGAATTGGCGTTTACAAGGTTAACGGAAACTCATTGGATGGTTCATTAACAAAATTTGTTAACGCTGATATCCAAAAATCCCTTATTGAAAAAGTTAACGCAAAAACAAACGATATTATTCTTGTTGCAAGCGGCAAGCCTGAACAAGTTAATTTTGGTTTAGGTGCTTTACGTAGTAAATATGGCCACGAATTGGGCTATGTAAAGCCAAACACATATGATTTATTATGGGTTGTCGATTTTCCATTATTTGAAAAAGACATTCACGACGGATCATATAAACCGTTACATCACCCATTCACAAGGCCAACACCAGAAACGGCTCAATACCTTAATTCTGATCCAAGCAAATGTTTATCAGCTGCTTATGATATTGTGATTAATGGTTATGAAGCTGGTGGTGGTTCACTAAGAATTTACAATCAAGATATGCAAAAGAAAATATTTGAAATTCTAGGCTTCACCAGTGAAGATATCAATCGTAAATTTGGCTATTTCGTGGGGGCATTTGAATACGGAACTCCTCCTCACGGCGGAATAGCGTTTGGTTTAGAAAGATTGTCGATGATTATTTGTGGCACAGATAATATTCGAGATGTCATTGCTTTCCCTAAGAATCTTAAAGCAAGCTGCCCAATGAGTAGTGCGCCACAGCAAGTTGATGAACAACAACTAATAGATTTGGGAATAAAAGTTGATAAATAATTTATTAATAAATTAAGGAGAAATATTATGAATCAAAAAGAATTAGACAAATTAGCAGTTAGCGCAATTAGAGCGACATGTATTGATGTAGTAAATAAAGCAAAATCAGGGCACCCAGGAATGGCACTTGGTAGTGCTCCAATACTTTACACACTATTCAGTAAACATCTAGTTGCAAACCCAAAAGATCCTTTATGGATTAATCGTGATCGTTTCATTTTGTCTGCAGGTCATGCAAGTTCATTGCTTTACACAATGCTTCATGTATCAGGATACAGAGTATCACTTGATGATTTAAAATCATTTAGACAACTCGGTTCTCTTACACCTGGACACCCTGAATATAAGCATACTGAAGGTGTGGACGCAACAAGTGGACCATTAGGGCAAGGCATTGCACAAGCAGTAGGTGTCGCTATGGCAGAAAGAGCAACAGCTGCTCAATACAAAGACGGAGAAAAGTTAATTAACCATTACACATACGCTTTATGCGGTGACGGTTGCTTGCAAGAAGGTTTGTCACAAGAAGCAATTTCTCTTGCTGGTCATCATAGGTTAAATAAGTTAATTCTTATTTATGATTCAAACAATGTTACTCTTGATGGAGGACTTGATCTTTCCTTCTCTGAAGATGTTAAACATAGATTTCTTGCTTCTGGATGGGATGTTTTAGAAGTTAATGATGGCAACGATATCGAAGCAATCGATAAAGCTATTACGAAAGCGAAAGATAGCAAAGATAAACCAACATTAATAATCGTAAAAACTGTAATTGGTTACGGAAGCGAAAAACAAGGCACTTCAAAAGTCCATGGTAACCCACTCGGTGAAGAAGACGGCGCACATGCAAAAGCATTCTATGGCTATAATTACCCAGCATTCACAATTCCTGAAGAAGTTTATAACTACTTCAAAGATACATTTGCTAAACGTGGTGAAAAAGCAGAAGAATCATGGAAGAAAGTTTATGATAGCTATGCTAAAGCTCACAAAGATGAAATTAAAGTCTTTGAGGACGCATTCACAGGCAATGTTTCATCATATGTTGGAAAAGAGCCAGAATTTGCCGCTGACAATGCAGATTCAAGCCGTGTCGCAAGTGGTAAGGCTTTAAATGATTTACATAGTAAAGTTCCATTCTTAATGGGTGGTAGTGCCGACGTCGCTGGATCAGTTATGACAAAAATTACTGATGGTGTAAATTTCACAAAAGAAACACCTTCTGGAAGAAATATTAATTTCGGTATTCGTGAATTTGCAATGGCAGCTGCTCAAAACGGTATGTTACTCCACGGAGGCGTAAAAACATACGTTGGAGCATTCTTAGTATTTGCTGATTATATGAAAGCCGCTATAAGAATGGCTGCATTAAGCAAACTTCCAGCATTTTATTTGTTCTCTCATGATAGCATTGCAGTTGGAGAAGACGGTCCAACACATCAGCCTATTGAAACATTGGCTATGCTTAGAAGCATACCAAATGTCAATGTGATTCGCCCATGCGACTCACGCGAAACATATGCAGCATGGAAAATCGCTTTAGAAAGCAAGGAAACTCCAACAGCTTTAATTCTTTCAAGACAAAATCTACCTTTACTAAATTCATCATATTCTGATGTTTCTAAAGGTGCTTATATAATAAGCAAGGAATCAAAAAAGCTTGATGCAATCTTAGTTGCAACAGGCAGCGAAGTATCTTTAGCGATTAGTGCACAAAAGATTCTTTTTGAAAAAGGACTTGATGTTAGAGTTGTTTCCATGCCATCGACATTCTTATTTGATAAACAATCTGAAGAATATAAGCACAAAGTGTTATCGTTATCAAAAGACAAAATTATTTCAGTCGAAATGTTATCAACATTTGGTTGGCATAAATATGCAAATCATACATATGGCATAGATACATTTGGAACAAGCGCTCCAGCAAAAGATGCAATTAAATCGTTCCATTTCATGCCAGAAGATTTAGCTGATTTTGTAATGAAATCAATTAAGTAGGTAAAAATAATGTCTGACTATGTCAAAGTAAAAAACTATGCAAAAGATGGCGATATCGCTATATCTCGCAGAGTTTTTGAAGAGCTTGCAACAGAAGCAGCCAATCGTGTTATTGGCGCAGAAGTAAGCAAAGTAAAATCAAAAAATAAAATTCTTGTTAAACTTTACCGTCCGACGAAAGTAACATTTAGAAGTGACGGAAAGGTTGAAATTAGAATTTCAATCACCATAGCAAAAGGAGCGAATGCTAACGAAGTGTGTTTAAAAATTCAAGAAGAGGTTGCTCAATCGCTTTTGTTCTACACAGAAAGCGTTCCTTTCGACATTGAAATTAAAGTAGATTCTATTGCCTAATATGAAAAAAGCAAAACGTCAAAAACACCAAATCACTTATAGTGAAGCCCATAATAAAGCGGTGAAGATGTATCAAAGAAGTGCAATCTTCCTCCTTTGGGCTGGAGTTGTAAACGTTTTTGCTATCGTAATAGGGGTAATTCAACTTGCTGCAAATTCATTAGCAACTCAAGTTCAATTCCCTTGGCCAACATCAGGGTTCGCAATGAGTTTTAGCGTACAAATATTATTAAACAGCGTAATGATAAAATCATTAGATTCATTAGCTGCTGATATTTTAATGATTATAATCGGCCTTGTCTTAGGAGGACTTTTTGCTGCGCTAGGATTTTTCGCATCAAAAGGAAAACGTTGGGTTCTTCTGCTCGGCACCGCTTTGTATGCAATAGACTTTGGAATAATGTTTTTTGTTTATGAATCAGGCTTTGTTGCAAGACTATGGACAAACTATGCATTTACTCTAGTAACTCATATCGTCGTTTTAGTTGCATGTATTGTGGCAATAGTTGAATACTATAACGTTATTCATATTGAAAAAGTGTTTAAGGGCAATAAAGCTCTGAAATTAGATGAAGAAGTAGAAGGTGAGGTAATTGCTCGTGGAAAATAATTTATCAAGAAATAAACAGCATGAATTGAATACTATTTGCATCTATGATGCATTAACATACGTCTATTCCGGTCAAGAATTTTCTGTTGAAGAAATTATGTCATCCATATTTGAAAAAGAATATGTTGAAATACCTTCTTTCGATAAGGAAGTTGTTATAAAATCTCTTACCCATTTAGACGAAATTATTTCCATTTTTCAAGAAAAAATGCCCAAAATGTCTTTTGATAGGTTAAATTTACTTGAAAGATCGATTCTAATTATGAGCTATACAAATTTTAAATTTGTTGGCGGGGTTGATAAAAGAGTTGTTATCGATACTGCAATAAAATTATCAAAAAAATATTTAGGAACAGACTATTCTGGCAAGGACGACTATAAATTTGTGAACGCAATATTGGATAATGTTTTATGATGCAAAATAATGAAGCTTTCTCAGTTACAGCTTTAAACAAATACATCAAACTTATGTTTGATAATAATTTTTCGTTGCGAAATTTAACTGTGAAAGGTGAAATTTCAAATCTAAAAAAATATCCAAGCGGCCATGTGTATTTTTCATTAAAAGATGAAGAATCTGTCATCAAAGCTGTTATGTTTTATGATTATGCAAAGCATCTCAACCAAAACATCAAAGATGGCGATGAGGTACTTGTCACAGGAAATGTCAGCGTATATCCATCTAGGGGTGAATATCAAATATATGCAGTCGCAATGGAACTAAATGGAGCTGGAGCTCAGCTTTTAGAATTGGAACTTCTTAAAAAGAAACTTGCCGCAGAGGGATTATTCGACATCTCTCGCAAAAGAAAAATTAATATTTTTCCAAAATCTGTTGGCGTTATTTGCGCGCCTAACTCAGCGGCAATGGCTGATATAGTCACGAATTTGCTCCGCAGATTTCCTCTTGTAGAGGTCAAAAAATTCCCTAGCCTTGTCCAAGGTAGCGAAGCAGTAAAATCGCTCTTAAATGCCTTAAATGAGGCCAAAAACAGCAATTTAGATACATTGATTATCGGTCGAGGTGGTGGAGCAAGCGAAGACTTGAGCGCATTTAATGACGAAACGCTTGTGCGCAAACTCGCAAACTTCCCAGTCCCAACAATAAGTGCTGTCGGCCACGAAATTGATTTTACACTGATAGATTATGTTGCTGATGCCAGAGCATCAACTCCCACAGGAGCTGCAGAATTAGCAACAGTTGATAAAAGAGAGATATTTCAAAAATTAGATCATGCTGATTCATCATTAACTAAGTTAATAGAAGACAAGAATGAACGTTATAGATCAAAGCTTGAATCAATTAGCAAAAGACCTTTCTTTATTAATCCAAAAACAATGTATATTGATAAGTTGAAGGATTTAAAAATCATTAGTGATAAACTTAATTTAGTTGTAAAGCATCTTATAGATGAGAAAATCAATTATATAAATTCTCAAAGCAAACATTTGCATGCATTATCTCCCAATGGAGTTTTAAAAAGAGGTTACTCAATATTGCAAAACGAGAATGGCGCAGTTATTAACAGCACATCGATGATAAAGTTAGATTCTACTGTTAAAACAGTATTAGCTGACGGAATAATAACATCAAAAGTTATAAAAAAGGAGAGCAAAAATGGATAGTAGTAAATTTGATTTTGAAAAATCACTAAAAAGATTAGACGAAATTGTTGAAAAAGTAGAAAACGAAACCCTTCCTTTGGAAGAAACATTAAAATTGTATGAAGAAGGCAAGAAACTTATCAAGGAATTAGAGTCTACACTAAAAGAGGCTGAAAAGAAAATAGAGGAACTATCAAAATAACATAGTTAAATTGTGTTATTAGTATTTTTTTAGTATTTATTTAGTTTATGTCAAAAAAGAGAATTAACAAAGTTAAACATATCGATATTAGTGAGATAAAAAATCCTAAGTTTTTAGGAGGGCTATCTTTTAACGAACTCAAAGTTTTGGCTGAAGATATCCGTTCTGAAATTTTAAGAGTCACAAGTGTTTACGGTGGTCATCTATCAAGCAATTTAGGTGCAGTTGAATTAACTATTGCTTTGAATAGAATTTTCGACTTTTCAACTGATAAGTTGATATTTGATGTTGGCCATCAATGCTATACATATAAAATTTTAACAGGAAGATCACTTGAAGGGTTGAGGACTGAAAATGGGGTTTCTGGATTCCAAAAAATCAAAGAATCAAAATATGATTGTTATGAAGCAGGCCATTCATCAACTTCCATAAGTGCTGCAAATGGCTTTGCCATTGCTAGAGATTTAAATAAAGAATCATATAACGTTGTAGCTTTTATTGGTGATGCTTCAATTGTTTCCGGCTTGGCTTTTGAAGGTTTAAATAATCTAGCATCATCTAACCATAAGGTTATTGTTGTTTTAAACGACAATGGTATGTCTATTTCTAAACCTGCAGGTGGTGTGGGGAAAATGTTCGCACGCATCTCATCAGCTGCAGGCTACAATCGTATGAAGGTCGCTTATAGAAAAGTAATGTTTAAAACCAAATTCGGTAAAAGCGTGTATAACACAACTCTTAAATTTAAAAATTGGTTTAAACGAAAAGTCGTACCACAAACTATTTTTGACTCCATCGGTTTATCCTATATTGGGCCTATAGATGGTCATAATATTAAAGCTATTGAAAAAGCATTAAAAAGAGCTAAAAACACAACAAAATCAGTTGTTGTCCATTGCTGTACCTTAAAAGGTAAAGGATACAAATTTTCAGAAAATGACACAACAGGATATTGGCATGGCGTTACCCCTTTTGAAGTCGAAACTGGAAAACCAAAAAATGAACACCCTGGTTTTAACTCCTGGTCTCATATCTTTGGAGACTTAACAATGAGAATTATGGAAAAGCATAATAATGCTTATCTCATATCTCCAGCAACAATGAAAGGCGCAAGTATGGATGAAGCGTTTACTAAATATCGTGAACGCTCTATCGATGTTGGCATAGCTGAAGAACACGCTGTTACACTAGCTAGTGGCATAGCAGTTAATGGCTATCATCCTGTTATAAGCATTTACTCTACATTTATGCAAAGAGCATACGATGAAATATCACACGATATAGCGCGTATGAATTGCAATGCAACATTTCTAGTCGATCGTGCTGGTTTAGTGGGCTCTGATGGCGAAACACATCAAGGCATCTATGATGTAGCATTCTTATATAGTGTGCCTAATACTGTAATCACAATGCCTTCAAGCATAGATGAAGCAAATTATTTGTATGAAGAGTCGTTCAACAATCATGGACCATTCTTTATAAGAATACCTAGATGTATGGTGAAGCATGAAGAAACAATACACGCTTTATCCTACGAGTACGGAAAATGGCCAAAACTCAAAGAATCCCAAAACAAAAAGTTGGCAATTGCTGGGGTTGGACCACTCTTAAGAGAACTTGCAAAACTCATTGAAGAGAATGGCATCGACTGTACAATTTATAACGCAATTTATATTAAACCGATGGATGATGCAGCAATTTCTGAGCTCACATCATACGATAAAATCGTGATTTATGACCCTTATTCAACCCAAGAAGGCTTTGTAAATGCGCTAATAAGCAATTTATCGTTAAAAAACTTTAAAGGGCTAATTTCGCCGTTTGTGATAAAAAATGAGTTTATTACGCAGGCAACAGTTGAAAAACAATTAGAACGATATGGCTTAATGCCTCAACAAATAATTGATTCAATTAAATAACATTTAAGCATATCTTGGTTAACATAATATTGATATGCTTTTTTATTTTATCTAAAATAATAATATGTCAAAGATTATTCTCCATATTGATTTGAACCAATTCTTTGTTCGCTGCGAAGAAATTAAAAATCCTAACCTTATAGGAAAACCAGTTATTATTGGACACGATGGTCGAGGCGGAATTGTTTCAACATGTTCATATGAGGCAAGAAAATTTGGCATCAAAAGCGGTATGCCAACATTCATGGCTATTAAATTAAATCCAAAAGTGATAATGATTCCAGGCGATTATAAATTTTATTCGTCAATGTCGCGAAAATTTATTAATTTTATTAAAACAAAAGCAACGAATATAGAACAAGCCTCAATTGATGAGTGTTATGTTGATATGACAAAAGAATTAAAAGACGTAAAAAATGTTGAGCAATATCTTTTAGATATGCAAAACGAGTTATATGAAAAAACGGGGTTAAAATGTTCAATAGGCGTAGCTCCCACCAAATTTCTTGCAAAAATGGGGAGCGATATGAAAAAACCAATGGGATTAACTATAATTCGCCGAAAAGACATAAGAAAAATGATTTATCCGTTGCCCATTAGTGATTTTTATGGAATTGGTAAGAAAACTACGCCTAAATTAGAAAAGATTGGAATTAAAACTATCGGTGATTTAGCAATAAGAGTAAATAATGATGACAAAGTCATAAAAAACGAATTAGGCAAATTCTTTTTTGCGGTAAAAGATATGATTAATGGACAGAGCAGCGATTATGTAGACTCTGAACCATTTGATCCAAAATCAATTGGTAATAGCCATACGCTTCCATTTGATACAAATAGCTATAATGATTTGAAAGAAAATTTAGTTATATTGGCCGAGGAAGTATCACAACGAGCAAAAGAAGCAAATAAGGTTGGAACAACAGTTCAAGTAGTTCTAAAAGATAACGGATTCAAAGTTATCAATAGATCTATATCATTTAGCAAGCCAACCAACGATTTTGATGTAATCAAATCTTATACAATTCAATTGTTAGACAAAAACTACGATAGCGAAAAAATGATTAGGTTAGTAGGAGTAACACTTCAAAATCTAATTAACCCTTCGGAGGTTACTATTCAAATGTCTATTTTTGACGATTTTGAGAAGATAAAAGAAGAATGCGCAACAAAGTTGCTCATTTCAGAACTAAATAGAAAAATGAACAAGTCTGTTTTTAAGACTGCTGCAGAATTGGAGTCAGAAAAAAGAAATGGAAGTAAATGATGCAATCGATTTATTTATCCAATACCTTAGAGTAGAAAAAGGCGTGAGCGAGGATACGGTCAAGTCATACTTATATGATTTAAAGCAATTTTTCTTAGCGTTGCCTAAAAAAGATACAGCTGAATTTCTGCCAGTTGATATAGCAGACTTTATTAAAATACAAAATAAAAAAATGCTATCAAGTTCTACGGTTTTAAGAAGACTTTCATCGACAAAAAACTTTTATTTATTTTGCCAAAGAGAACATATTATTGATTTTAATATCAATAAATTTGAAACGCCAAAAGGGATGAAACATCTTCCTATTTCAATATCAGTTGAAGAGGTTGAGAATTTGCTTAATGCACCAAATGAAGAAAAGCCTGAAGGATTAAGAGATCGTGCAATGCTAGAAACAATGTATTCTAGCGGACTTCGTGTTAGCGAACTTATTATGCTAAAAATATCACAAGTCAATTTTGACAAAGGCATCATAAATGTTATCGGTAAAGGAAACAAACAAAGAAAAGTACCAATCGGAGATTTTGCTTTGGATTATGTCCAAAAATATGTTCAGACAGCAAGATATAAGAATCCAGGAAAAAATACTCCTTATTTATTTTTAAATAGATATGGTCAACCTATTTCCAGGCAATTCTTTTTCAAACAAGTTAAAAAATATGCAGAACAGGTTGGAATAGAAGAAAATATCTCGCCTCATACTTTAAGGCATTGCTTTGCAACGCATCTTTTGGAAAATGGGGCTGAACTTAGAGCGGTGCAAGAAATGCTCGGACACACAAATATTGCAACAACGCAAATTTATACCAATATTTCAAGCAAGCGCATTATGAGTGCGTATGATTTGTATGTGAAACGAAAATAGTGATAATATAATTATCGTCTAAGGGAGTGAAAAAATGAAATTTAAAAGAATATTTGTTATTGTAGCAGATTCAGCTGGAATTGGAGAAATGCCTGATGCTGCCAAATTTGGTGACGCAGGAACAAATACATTTGTTCATACTTCAGAAAAGTGTGGCGGATTAAATGTACCAGTCATGAATTCAATGGGTTTAGGCGAATTAGCTCCTGTCCTTGGAACAAGCAAAGTTTCTCATCCAAATTCATATTGCATGAGACTAAGAGAAGCAAGTGCTGGAAAAGACACTATGACTGGACACTGGGAAATGATGGGAATTTACACAACCAAACCATTCCAGACATTTACCGATACAGGTTTTCCTCAAAGTTTAATCGAAGAATTAGAAAAACGCACTGGTCACAAAATAATTGGCAACAAAGCCGCAAGTGGAACAGAAATTCTTAAAGAATTAGGCGAAGAACAAAAACGAGATAATTCTTTAATTGTATATACATCCGCTGATAGCGTTCTCCAAATTGCTGCTCATGAAGAAACTACTGGTGTAAAAGAGTTATATAGATGCTGTGATATAGCCCGCGAACTATGTATGAAACCCGAATATTTTGTCGGAAGAATCATTGCAAGACCTTTTATTGGTGACAGCGCAGAAACATTTAAACGTACTCCAAATAGACATGATATAGCTGTCAGCCCAACTGGTACGACTGTTATGAATATTTTGCAAGATAACCATTTTATGGTTAGTTGCGTTGGAAAAATAGGAGACATTTTCAACCAGGTCGGAGTTGTCAAAACCCAAAAGACTGTGAGCAATATGGATGGAATGGATAAAACAATTGACGAAGCTAAAAATCACGATTTTGAAGGATTGTGCTATGTCAATCTAGTTGAATTTGATTCCGAATATGGTCATAGAAGAAACGCACTAGGATATGGAAAAGCATTAGAAGAATTCGATGTTCGCATAGGCGAACTCATAAAAGTTCTACACGACGATGACTTACTAATGATTACAGCAGATCACGGAAACGATCCAACCCATACCGGGACAGATCATACAAGGGAAAAAGTTCCTTTACTTGTTTATAGTAAATCATTCAAAAACGGAAGATATCTTGATGAAAGATCTACATTCGCAGATATTGGTGGTACAATTCTCAAAAACTTTGGGTTAAAGAAATCAGACAATGAGATTGGAGAACCAATCTATGAGTTGTTCGAAGATTAGAAAAATTTCAATTTTGCCTTTATTGACAATAGCCTTAATTAGTTGTTCTAAAACTAAGCAAAGTCTCATGTGCGTGTGTCCTAAGGGAGCACCTGCACTTAGTTTTTATAACGTAAATTTCGAAGAAATTGAATTCAGATCAGAACCAACACTAGTTTTATCAGAATTACAAAAAAATGATTTTGATATGGTTGTTTTCGACTCGATTAATGGATTAAAAAGCTGCGTGAAAAACAAAGCTAACTATGCTTTAGCAAAGCTAATTACAGGTGGCAATTTCTATTTAGTAGGAATTGATGTAAAGCCATTAAGCGATGGAAGTTATCCTCTCCCAAAGAGTGATGACATAGTTGTTTCGTTTGGGCAAAACCTAATACCAGATTTAGTTTATTCAAAACTATGTTCTGACTTTTGGCACATAGAAAATAATGCACATTACGTTAATAGCGTAAACGATGCCTTGGCCGTATTGAAAAGTGGAAGATATAGTGGTGGAAATGCCAATTACGTATTTATTGCTGAACCAGCATTAACAGCAGCATTAAACGACAAAACATGCGAAACATACGGAAAAGTTAACATAGTTAAAAATATACGTTCAGAATGGAAAATTTATTCTGGCCAAGATGGGTTAGCTCAAGCTGGTATATTCGTGAACAAATCTTCATATGAAAAGAGAAAAGATGAATTGCATAAATATATTGTTAATGTAGAAAATGCTATTGAAACCGCTATAAACGATCCTTTAAGTGTAAAACACGATATGGATTCAAAGCTGAGTCTTAATGAACAAATTGAAAAATACGGGTTTAATTCAAACACAGTTCTTCAAGTCCAAAGTGATAACCGCAATGGATTCGGATTAGTGGGGAAAAATGAATCAATTGACGTTAATAAATTTTTGGAATACTTAGGACAAAGTCCTATACCAGAGGATTATTTTATTGAAGTATGAGAAGAATCACAAGATTTTATAAAAATAATCGTATTCTAATTTGGACAATTATCGGAACAGGAACATTGTTTTTACTTTGGTGGATAATTTCATTGCTTGTAAATTCAACATTGTTTCCTGGCCCACAAGTGGTTGTTCCAGAATTTGTGGCGCATTTAGGCAAAGGGGGCACATATCTTGCAATTGGAGGAACATTAATAAGGTTATTAATCTCGATTGCTTTAGGTTTTTTCTTTGGAATACTTCTAGGTATATTTGGTGGTCTTTCAGTTGGGTTTAGAGCATTTATGAGACCGTTTATTATTGTTTTTAGAACAATTCCAACGGCAGCAGTCGTTTTCATTATAGTCGCTTTGCTAAAACCAATGTTTGCACCGACAATTATCGTATTTCTAATTGTGTTCCCAATTCTCTATGAATCGGTTGTCAGCGGAATTACAAACGTAGATCAATCAATTGTTGACGCACTAAAAATCGATGGAACAAATGTTAGAAAGGCAGTATTCAAAATATATTTGCCATTATCATGGAGTTATATTCTTTTAGGATTGGTATCAAGCATTGGCTTAGGAATGAAAGTTGGAATAATGAGTGAAATATTAGCTGGAAGCGATTCGGCAAATGGGCTTGGAAAGCTAATTCGTGATGCTGCGACAATTGCTGATATGAAAGGCGTTTTGTCCTATTCGTTAATCGCTATCATATTGATTGGGTTAATTGATATAGGAATGTATTTCCTGAAGAAAAAATTAAAAAATTATGCAAGATAACCAAGCCATTGAAATGTGGCTTTTTTTCTTGCAAACCAAGCAAAAATTGGAGTGGTAGTGAATCATAATTAGTAGATATTTAGTAGTTTTTATCCACAAAAATAATTGTTGAAAGATGGTTATTAGATATTTTATGCAATCATTTGTTTTCGAAAAATATTCAAAAAAGATTCGATGAATACTTATATTTATACATTTTGGTTAACATAATAGTGATTATACGAAGTTATATGTTTTTAAGAAAACGTGCTTTTTAGTCAGCACGGCTTCTCTTACTTAGATTTTAGTAATTCATCAAGACTAATTCTATCGCGTTCTTCTTTCGTAAAGATGTTTACAATTACATGATGAGCATCAATTAATATCCAACCAGATTCTGCTTTCCCTTCAATGTGCCCAATGCTTATTTTATTCTTTTCAAATTCATCTTCAATCAATTCGACAAGCGCTTTTAACTGTCTGTTACTTCCTGCTGTTGCTAAAACATAATAATCAGCGAATGGGGTTTTATCCTTAACATCAATTACTTGAATATTTTCAGCCTTATGTTCGTTTAAAACTTTTTCGGCTAAAGACACGGTTTTATCTTTTTTCATTATTTAACTCCTTTGGTAAATACATCTCAAAACATTTATCAGTTAATTCATTGGTAATATCTTTGTTGTGCGCCAATAAATATTTTTTATTATCAATTAACGTATCAATGAACCCTTGCTTGTAATTGGCAAGGCTTGAATTAATTAGCCATCTAGAATCAAAACCTCTTGTAGGTTCTATTTTATCGCTCGTATAAACAACCATTCCTAATGGACTCATATTCTCGTTGCCTGTGCAATGATACTTGATTGCCTCTAACATTTCTTCATCTTCAATGCTAAATAATTCTTTGGCAAGGTATTCACCAATAAATTGGTGGTATGAAAACGAAGGAAAATTTACATATTCTGGATAATACTTTTTCATCAGCGAAACCATATTCTCATCTTCTTTATAATAAGTTTTGCCAACATCATGAAGTAATCCAGCAAAATAATATTTTTCTAAGTTAGACAATTTATTGACCTTTGCGATTCTAAGTGAGAGATTAGCAACTTGAATGCAATGTTCTAAACGATCTTTTGGTAAAATCTTTTCTAGTTTAGAAAAGAAATATAATTTATGTTTTTCAATATAGTCTAAAACTTTTTCAGGAATATCAATAGATTTCATCTCTCTAAAACTAGTCGAGCTTACATCTCCACTCTCGAGAAAACTTAAATCAAGCATATGGTATGTCTTTATAACATTTTGATCTAGTTTTACGCTTGGTCGAGAAACAAATGTTATTTGAGCTAGATTAGCTATTTCCTCAGCGTTTTTCCATTCACTAAATCTATTGACCTGGTCTGCGCCAATTAATAAATACAATTTATCTTTTGGATATTTTTTCTTGAAATGACGAACTGTATCAATTGTGTAGTTAATATCAGCATTACTCTTAATTTCAAAATCTGATATGGTAGTTCCACTCGGGCATTGCTTTATAGCCAATTTTAGCATAGCTAATCGTTCTTTATATGTCGTTAATGGCGTTTTCCATCTAGGTGATCTAGCAGGAATGAAAATAACATCAGCATTCAACTTTAAAGAGGCAGCTGACGCGATTCGCACATGTCCATTATGGATCGGGTCGAATGTTCCACCGAATAGGATATAATTCATTTTATTTTTTCTTCTTAATTAATATTTTTGAACGTGAATGATACATTGAAACATTCTTAGGCACATAAACTCTAATGGTTTGTTTGTTTGCTTCAAATGAAACCCATCCAAGACCTAATATGCCAATATCACGTTGATTTGATTCGGTGACCACCACATCATATACATCCAAATCTTTTACTGATTTAATATACGATAAAGCTGGCTTTAATGATTTCTTTGAAATCATCTTTACAAATCTTTCATCAATTGGCAGTGATTCTTTGTTATGGTGTTTTTTAAATTTAATATGTTCGTGGAAATAGCAAGAGAACGTAGTTTTTTTGCCACTTACAAGTTCAATAATTGCCATTCCTCCAATAAGCATGCATTGTTTGCGATTCAATGTCACTACACGTGGTTTAACACTTTTTGTGATCCAGATTTCACGCATAGTAGCCTTATCAAGGTTAAATAGAATAGAGTTATCTAAGGATATACCAGGAGTATTATAAAGATTTGATTTTGTACTTAGAGGAATTTTCATAACACTCAAATCTGTGTTTTTGTATGGTTCAGTAACAATATTTCCTTTGGAAAGATTGTTAAATACTCTTAAAAATGATGAAAGTAATGTTGACTTACCAGAAAGCTGACTACCAACAAGATAAACATCCTTGCCATTTTTTAATTCATAAATTCTGGTCATGATTTCACGAGCTGTTTCATCATCAAACGCATTCGCAACAATAACGTTTTCAGAATGAATAGTTAAACCGGCAGCTCTAAATCTATGAGCAACATACTCTTTGGTTAATTCTTTGCTTGTTTTTGCAGGGAGAAGGTCAAATTTGTTTCCAACAACAAGAATATTCATCCCTTCTAATATTTCATTAATTTGATGATTAAATGCTGCTTCAAAAGAAAATAAGTTAACAACATAAACTATTAAGGACCCTTTCTTCTTTGCGTCATTTAACAAAGTTAAAAAGTCAGGATCAAGCAATGGCTCGTTACTTCTTTCTTTGAAACGTTCGAGTTCAAAACATTTGTCACAAAATAAGAAATTTTGTGTCGCGTTTTCTAAAACCTCTTTTTTAACATATCCTTCTTTTGAAGGGTGCTCACATTGAAGTATTGCGCCACAGTTGTAACATCTTCTTACTTTACTTATTTCCGCCATATAATTTCTCCTTCCAATCAATTATTAGGTTCTTTTTAAACAATTTCTTTTTTATAGGTCTTTCAAATATCCTATTAAATCTTGTTGTAGGTTGATCCTCTTTAACTAACTTTTCAACATATAACGATTTTATTTTAGCACGATTTGCAGCGGCAATATCAGTCATTAACTGATCTCCCACTAACATTACTTCGTTTTTACTGATATTTTTTGATTTAAGAAATTTATTAATTCCTCTAGCAAAAGGTTTTCCTATTGAACTTACATAAGGAACCTTTAACTCATCTGCATATATGCCAACACGCTTGCCTGTGTTATTTGAAAGGATATACATCTCAATACCATGATTATAAAGTTCTTCTTTAAGAAGAAAAACTTGTTCGGATGGTTTCTTTGTTTTATATGAATCTAAAGTATTATCCAAATCAACAAGCAAAAATTTTACATTGTTTGCGACAAAAAATTCAACGTCAACATCGAATATATTTTTAGCATGAACATAAGGAATGTAAGTTTTTAGCATATACATATTATAATGAAAAATTTACAAAAGAATATCTTTTGCAAAGAAAATATATAAATAACATATGCACGAAAAGAAAAATGTGGCAACTTTTGCCACAATTTTCATTAATTAGAAATCATCATCATCTTCAAATATTGAGATTTGTGTATAGCCTTTTTCTTCTTCAACTTTTTCTTCGGTTTGATTAGTAGAATTTTCGTTGTCAGATTCAATGGCAATTGGCTCAGTTTTTATTTCCTTTGATTCAATGTCTTTCGAGATATAATCATCGCCTTCGATGAACGGTATTTGAAGTGATAATTTTTTAGGCATATCGATTGTCATTTTCGCATAACGATCTATCGGTGTAACATGATAGTCATCAACAACAATATCAACCACTTCTTTTATGTTGTTTAACACTCTAATGAGTGTTTTTTCACAATTTGTATCAAGTTTTTTAACATAAATTAATTCGTGTGGTTCATTCTTAAATGAGCGGAAAACGATAGATGTTTTTCCAAGTCTATTTGTTAGATTTGTATTTGTAATATCATAGATGCGAACACACCCTTTATCAGTAAGCAAAATTACCTTGCCTTTTGTATTATCTGCATCATATGTTTTTATAGCTGAAATAGTTGCTTTTCCTAGGTGAGAAAATGCTTTTACTCCACCTGATTTCATGCCAGCAGATGGCAGTCCATTTTCGTTAAACATAGAAGAATTGCCATCACTAGTAAATAAGACGATATTAGAATTTCCAGTTGAGAAAGCAACATCGCATATTTCATCATCTTGAAGCAATTTCATGCACATTAATGGTTTGGAATATCTAATTACAGAGAAATCGCTTAAACGTAAACGTTTAATTTGGCCATATTTCGAAACAAGAATAAAGAATAAATCATCTCTAAACTTTTCGATAACGTAGGCGCGCACAATTTTTTCATTAGGATTTAAGGAAATAAGATAATTTATGTGCTTTCCTTCATCTTTCCATTTATTTTCATTAATTTCGTGAATTGGAATATATAAGAAGTTTCCAACATTAGTAAAACAGATTAAATAATCTGTTGTCATAGCCTTTCCAGAATAAATGCAAGCATCGCCATCTTTCATACCTGGCAATGGATTTACTCCACTGCTTCTATATGATTTAATTGATGAATATTTAATATATCCATCACGACTAACAGCAAGCATAATTTCTTCCTTTGAAATAAGGTCACGTTTATCAATACTTATAGAGCCTTCTTTTTCAATAATTTGAGTTTTTCTAGGCTTACCATACTTGCTCGCAATTGCTTTCAAATCGCTTACTAATAAACGATCTAATTTCTTTCTATCTTGAAGTATTCCGTTAAGTGTGTCGATCGTAGACTCAAGTTGCTTTTTCTCATTGACTAAAGTAGTTAAATCTGTGTTGGACAACTTATAAAGTTGTAACATAACAATTGCTTCGCTTTGTGGCTCGCTAAAATTAAATTTTTCTTGTATGTTTTTCTTAGCATCAGCCTTGTCTTTACTAGCACGAATTGTATCAACAACATCATCCAAAATTGAAACTGCTTTAATTAATCCATCAACGACTTCAAGACGTGATTTAGATTTCCTTAAATCATAGTTCGAACGTCTGGTAATAACATCAACTTGATGGTCAATAAATGCATCAATAAAATCTAATAAATTTAATGTTTTTGGTCTTCCGTTAACTATTGCAACATTATTTGCTGAGTATGAGGTTCTTAGTCCAGTTTTATTCATTAAATAATTATGAATAACTTCAACATTTGCTTCTTTCTTTAAGTCGATTGCAATGCGTAAACCATCTCTTCCTGATTCATCTCTAACTTCAGAAATTCCGGAGACGACCTTATCATGAATTAATTTATCAATCTCGTAAACGAGATTTGTTATTGTTGATTTATAAGGAATTTCACTAACAATAATTTGTTTTTCGTTTTTGTTATCTACAATTTCAGTTTTAGCAGCAATTTCAATTCTTCCACGCCCAGTCAAATATATATCTTCTAAACCTTTGCTTTTATAGATATATCCACCACTAGGAAAATCTGGGCCAGGAATAAATTGCATCAAATCAATAGGTTCGACACGAACATGGCCAATTCGATAAATAACTGCATCTATTACTTCGCAAAGATTGTGTGTTGGTATTTCAGTTGCTAAAGCAACTGCAATTCCCTCGGATCCGTTAACTAAAAGGTTTGGGAATCTAGCAGGCATAACGACTGGTTCAAAATCAGTGTCATCAAATGTTAAGGCCATATCAACAGTTTCTTTATCTATATCTCTCACCATTTCTTCAGCTATTTGGCTGAGTCTGGCTTCGGTATAACGATATGCTGCTGCTGGGTCACCATTTATAGATCCATTGTTACCTTGAAAGTCAATTAATGGATTATTTAATTTCCAATCTTGTGACATTCTCACTAAAGCTTCGTAAATTGATGAATCACCATGTGGATGATATTTCCCCATAACTTCGCCGACTGTGTGAGCAGATTTTCGTGTTGGTCGAGTGAAAATATTGCCAGTTTTATACATAGAGAAGATTATTCTTCTCTGAACAGGTTTTAAACCATCTCTCGCATCAGGTATTGCTCGATCTTGAATAACATATTTTGCATATGTCGCATAACGAGTCGCCATTATTTCTTCGACTGTTTCATTATGAATGTTTTCTTGTATTTCAATTTCGACGGGTTCTATTTTTCTTTTTGCCATATTATTTTACCTCGTCAATGAATGAGTCAACTTCGTTGAAGTTAACATTTTCTTCAACCCATTGTCTTCTTATAACTGTGTCATTTCCCATTAAAATCGATATTTCGCGAGCTGCAGAAACAGGGTCTTCAATAGTGACTTTGCACAATTGTCTTTGGGATGGATCCATTGTGGATTCCCATAATTGATTAGCGTCCATTTCGCCTAGACCTTTATAACGAGAAATTCTATATCCTGCGCCAATTTCTTTCTTTGCTTTTTCTAAATCAGCTTCATCCCATGCATATCTATAAACTAACTTATGATTCACTTCTTTAGAAACACGATATAAAGGTGGCATTGCAACAAACAATTTTCCTTTTAAAATAAGTGGTTTCATATAGTTATAGAAAAATGTTAAAAGCAATGTTTGAATATGAGCACCATCTGTATCAGCGTCTGTCATAATAATAACTTTTCCGTAATGTGAATTATCAGCTTTGAAGTCCTCACCAAAACCTGCTCCAATAGTATTAACAATTGTTGCAAATTCTTCATTTTTGAGCATTTTTTCCGTTGATACGGAATCCGTATTTAAAGGTTTACCACGAAGTGGTAGAATTGCTTGATGTAAATTGTTTCTTCCTTTTCTAGCGGTTCCTCCAGCAGACTCACCTTCAACAATAAAAAGTTCGTTTTTATCATAATCCTTTGATTGGCATGGAGTTAATTTATCAGACAAAATCATTTCAGATTTTGCACGTTTCGTATTTCTTATCTCATCCTTTGCTTTTCTTGCAGCAACACGAGCATTTTGCGCATCAATGCATTTTTTAATTAAGTTTACAGCAAACTCTTTATTTTCGTTAAGATAATAACTAAAGTTATTATACACAAAGTTACTTACAATAGTTAGTGCCTCAGGCGTTCCAAGTTTTTGCTTTGTTTGTCCTTCATATTCTAACTTTTGTTCAGGGATCTTTAATGATATAACTGCGGTTAAACCTTCTCTTATATCAGTGCCCTCTAATTTAATTTTGCCTTTTAAAAGTTGGTTCTCTTCAGCATAATCATTTACTGCTTTCGTGATTCCTGATCTAAATCCGCTTTCGTGAGTACCACCATCTTTTGTTCTTACATTATTGGCATACGAATAAATATATTCGCCATAATCTCTTGAACAATATTGCATAGCAATATCTATCTTGATCGTGTCTTCTTCGCCAGAAAATGTTAACACTTCCCCGAGTTGCGATTTTTCTTTGCAAAGATTGGAAACGTATTCTTTAATGCCTTCTTTATAGCAAAACTCAACTTTTTCTCCATTTCTTTCATCAGTAAGAGCAAAAGTTACGCCTTTTAACAAAAATGCACTTTCTTGAATATGATTGGAAATAATCTCAAATTGAAAATTGGTTGTAGAAAATATTTTTGAATCAGGTTTGAACCTTACTAAAGTGCCGTGCTTCTTGGTACTACCAAGAACCTCTAGAGGTATAGCAAGTTTACCACCATTTTCAAAACGAAGATGATGGATACTGCCTGACTTAAAAACAGTAATGTCGCAATACTCACTAAGTGCGTTTGTAACACTTGATCCAACACCATGAAGACCAGCTGAAGAAGCATATACTTTAGATGAGAATTTTCCACCACTATGCAGTGTGGAAAAAATTAATTGAACAGCTGGCATACCAGTTTGTTTATGAATATCGACCGGAATACCTCTGCCTTCATCTAAAACGGAAACGGAACCATCTTTATGAATAGTTATGGTGATTTTATCACCATATCCGTTTAAAGCTTCGTCAACAGCGTTGTCTATAATTTCCCAAACAAGATGATGTAAACCGGTCGAATTTGTTGAACCGATATACATTGCAGGACGTTTTCTAACGCCCGCTAATCCTTCGAGAATTTCGATGTCAGCCGCTGAATAATTATTACTTTTCTCTAGTGCCATATATGTAAAACTCTTCAATTTGTGAAATTGATTATACCAAGAAAAAAGTTGAAAAGTAATCTACTTTTTTAGTATCATTGTTGAGGTTGTGAGGTTTTGAACATGGATATTATTTTATATAATATAGTAACAGCATTTTGCTCATTATTTTTTGGATATATTTTTGGAAGTATACCAACTGGAGTTATGGTTGGGAAGTTAATATATCATCGTGATCCCCGCCAAGAAGGTTCTAAAAATTCAGGTGGAACTAATGTTGGTCGGCTTTTTGGAAAAAAAGCCGGTGTGCTTGTAATTATATTAGATATGCTTAAATGTGTATTACCAACAATTTCTGCATGGGCAATTATAAGCTTTTCAGGATTAAGTGAAGCATTAGCTTCAGATACCTGGAGTCAATTCCATATTTTATACATTTATTTAACACCATTAGGCGTAGCTTTAGGACATTGCTGGCCATTATTCGGCGGGTTTAAGGGCGGAAAAGCAGTTGCGACATTCTGTGGATTCGCTGCTTGCTCATGTTGGGCAATATTGATTTTGGGTGTTATTACATTCTTCACAACATTAAAAGCAAAAAAATATGTCTCACTGGCATCAATAATCACAAGTCTAGTCGCTAGTATTTTGGCATGGATTTTGTTTGTTCTAAAAATCACTGTTTTTCCAAGCCAAATTGATATCGTTATGTGGGGTGCTGGATCCTTCCTAGTTTGTGGGTGGGAATTCGCATCTGTATTAACGCTAATTTCTTTAATGCTAATAATTCGCCATAGAGCAAATATCGTCCGTTTGGTTAGACACGAAGAAAGAAAGATAAAATGGATGAAGTAATAGTATGTCGTTAGTAGTTTTTTAGTAGTTTTATTTATTGTGTGAAATTCCTAGATAATTTGAAGACTCCCAAAATTGTTTCGATGAATTGGGAGTTTTTAATTGACGTTTTTTTACAGAGAGTTCGTATCTTATGAAAAAGTTACTTCTTCCACTACTATGATTTTTTTAGCTTGCAACAGAGGCCTATTTTAGCCTCGTAATATATGTCTATGAACAATTCCCTACCCTATTATTATTTGCGTGATTCTAGCGCCTTTTCTGTAATAATTTTATTTTTGATTTTTGGCTTATATTTTTCGCAAAAATTCCCACAAAAAAAGCGCCGAATTTTCGACGCATTTTTTTGCATGTTTTTTTATTGATTTCGCTTCATTGAATTCATGACAGCTTTGATTTGTGCTTCAGATGGTTTGCGACCCATTTGCATAAACATTGCTCTTATCATGTTTTCGTTTATTGGTGGATTTTTTTGGAGTTGTCTTTTGAGAAACCATCTCGTGACAATAAATCCGATTATCAATCCTCCAACCAAACAGCCGATTAGGGCAGCGACAAATACTCCTACTTCAATATTCATATAATCACCTATGCACGGCCGTCATATATGCCTGTATCTGTGCGAACAAGTATAGTTTCACCGTTTTCAATGAATAATGGAACTTTAACTTGGAATCCTGTTTCTACAGTAGCTAATTTCATTGCTTTATTGACTGTATCTCCACGAACTCCTGGCTCACAATCAGTAATCTTGAGTGCTACACTTGTAGGAAGTGTGATACCTAAGATTTCCTCTTCAAAGAAGAGAATGTCAATTTCTGCATTTGATACAAGGAAATTTTGTTCCCACTCAAGTCTTGATTTTGCAATCTCAATTTGTTCATATGTTGTGTTGTCCATAAAGACAAGAGTTTCACCAGCATCATATAAATAAGCCATTTTCTTTTTATCTAATACGGCTTTTTCAACATCATATCCACTATTTCTAGCAAGTTCTGTGATTGCGCCTGTGCGCATATTCTTAGCTTTAACTTTTGCAACCATTTTTCTCATGGCTGTTTTATTAAGAAGAATATCCATAACTTGATAAAGATTGCCTTCATCAATGAAATAGTTTCCTGGTCTTAATTCAGTAACGTTCATCATTAAATCCTCCTAATGTAAAAATATTATACTTATTTTTATATATTCCGCAAATACGGATTATATTTTGATTCTCTTTCAATCGTCGTGTTTGGCCCGTGCCCAGGGAAAACTTTTGTTTCTTTTGATAAAATCAAAAGTTTTCTCAAACTCGATTCAATTGTTCTACTGGATCCGCTAGGCAAATCAGTTCTTCCGATTGAAGACATAAATAATGTGTCGCCTGAAAATAGCACATTTTCTTGTTTAATATAAAAACACGAACTACCAATCGTGTGAAAAGGCGTATGAATCATTGTAATTTCATAGCCGCCCGCTTTAAATTGCTCGTTGTCGCATAAAATAACTACGTTTTTTGGAACATAAGTTAAACTATTTCTTAAATTATATTTTGGATCACCAATTTCAATTAATGTATGATCCGAACAATAAATTTGTGCATTTGGAAACATAGAACAAATATCTTCTAATGCTCCAATATGGTCAAAATGACCATGAGTTATTAAAATTGCTGTTATCGTTAAACCAAGCTTTTTAATATGCTCAATTAAACAATTTCCGCCATTATATCCAGGGTCTACGATAAGCGCATTATTCTTATCTTTGTATAAAAAATAAGTGTTACAACCAAGTGCTTTTTCGTATTTATCTAACATATAAAAAAGAAGGATTATAAATCCTACTTTTTCTCCTTGTGCAATGTTTGCTTTTTGCATCTTTTGCAGTATTTTTTTGTTTCTAATCTGTCTGGATGCTCTTTTTTATTTTTTGTTGTAATGTAATTCTCTTCACCACAAACAGTGCATTTCAATGTAATGTTGTCGCGCATAAGGTTCTCCTTTTATTTTCGCAAGTAGAATAATAGCACATTCAAAAAAAGATATCTACAAGATATTTTTATACTATATAATGAAAGCATGAAAAACAAATTGCCAAGAGAAAAAACAAAACGAATTCAGATCGGAAACACTTTCATTGGTGGAACCAATAATGTATTAATCCAATCCATGTGTAATATTAAGACGGAAAGATATAAAGAAGTTGCTGATCAAATCAATCGTTGCGAAAAATTAGGAGCGGATTTGATGCGCGTTTCTGTTTTAGATGAAAAAGATGCTGAAGCAATCAAAGAAATAAAGAAATTGATAAATATCCCTTTGATAGCTGATATTCATTTCGATTATCGCTTGGCGATAAAATCAATTGAATCAGGAGCAGATGCTGTTAGATTAAATCCCGGAAATATCGGTTCTAAGGAAAACATAGAAAAAGTAGTCTCATTATGTAAACAAAAACATATACCTATTAGAATTGGAGTTAATTCTGGATCAATAGATAAAGAAATAAATAATTCAACAAAATCAGTTCGCTCAAATGAGTTAAATGAATCAGCTAAAAGAACAGTTAAAATTTTAGAAGATTTAGAATTTTATGATATTGTAATATCATTAAAAGGGAGTCATGTACTAGAGACTGTTGAGGCATATAGACTCGCAAAAGACGCATTTAACTATCCTTTGCACCTCGGAATAACAGAGGCTGGGCCAAAGGATATCGGTCTAGTTAGAAGCGTCGCCGGCTTAGCTCCTATCTTGTTAGAAGGAATAGGTGATACAATTCGCATTTCATTGAGCGATGAGCCAGAAGAGGAAGTTAGGGCGTGTAGGAGATTACTAAAAGATCTAGAAATTAGAACTGATTATCCAACGTTGATTTCTTGTCCAACATGTGGAAGAACGCAAGTTAATTTGGTTCCTCTTGCAGAGCAAGTATTGAATTTTTTAGAAGAAAATAAAATTAATTTAACTGTTGCGATAATGGGTTGCATAGTCAATGGACCAGGAGAAGCCAAACGTGCAGATATTGGCTGTGCAGGAGGCAAGGGTCAATGGGTTATTTTCAAAAAAGACAAGATATTAAAAACTGTTCTTGAAAAGGATATCTACAAAGAATTAACATCTGAAATATTAAAAATGAAGTCTTAAAGACTTCTTTTTATTTTCTCCAGTCAGCTTCGAATTTATTATTTAAAAGCATTTCGATTTCTTTTTTATATGGAGGTTTGCCATCATAATATGGAGTTTCAAGAATTTTTGGGATATTAATTAACCGAGGATCATGAACGTATTTGGCAAGCGCTTCAAATCCTATTTCTCCATATCCAATATTTTCATGTCTGTCTTTATGCGACCCCATTGGATTCTTTGAATCATTAATGTGAATGCATAATAGATACTTTAAACCAACAATTTCATCAAACGATTTCAAAACATTATCAATATCATTGATATCTAGGCCCTCATCATTCACGTGACAGGTATCTAAACACACTCCAACACGTTCAGGATTACGAACGTGAGTAATAATATAATGAAGCTGATCAAATGATGAACCCATTTCACCGCCTTTGCCTGCCATAGTTTCAAGAGCAATTTTAACTTCTGTACCATCTTTGGAAAAAACTTCATCCAAAGCCTTTACAATAGAATCTAGGCCGTTTTCAACACCAGTGCCAACATGACTGCCTGGATGAAGAACAAGTATTTTTAAGCCAAAATCTTGAACACGTTTAAGTTCTTTTACCAAATTATCTTTAGATATTTGGTATAATGATTCATTTAACTGATTGGCAATGTTTAAAATATATGGAGCATGAACAACAATTTTATCTTCATTTAGCCCCGCTTCTTTAATAAGTTTTCTGCCTTCAGCAATTTTTAGTTTATCTGTTGGTATTCTAAAGGAGTTTTGTGGAGCACCTGTGTAAAACATAAAAGTAGATGAACCATAGGTTAAAGCTTCTTTAACAGAGCCAATATAATAATCGGGTCCAGACATCGATACATGTGAACCAATATAAATCTTATCCATTATTGCGACCTTCTTTTTTATAACGTTCGACTCTTTGACGACGAATATCTTTTTTTATAATCTCACGTCTATGTTTTTGCTTAGCTTTTTCGATAGCTTGTTTCTGTTTCTTTTTATAACCAGGTTTAACTTTTTTATTTTTAGTTGATGATTGATTGCTTATTCTTTTAATTTCTTTTGCAAGCTCAGGATCGATATGTTTTTTGCTAGGATGAGTTCTTTCGATCGGCTTTCCGCTAACGAGTTCGCCTTCCTTTAAAGCGAGATATTCAAAAGAGAGTCCATTAGAAATTAATGCTAATGGTTTTCTCGTGGAATCATTATTATAAAATGTAAAACATTTTCCTTTTTTATCAAAACGACCCGTACGGCCCGCTCTATGATAATAAAATTCAAGATTATTAGGTAAATCAATATTCAAAACCTCGGTTACGTTAGGAATATCTAAACCACGCGCAG
Source organism: Bacilli bacterium (assembly GCA_024408105.1). Taxonomy (GTDB): domain Bacteria; phylum Bacillota_I; class Bacilli_A; order RFN20; family CAG-826; genus Fiminaster. Next base: position 82,780 of record JAKSVG010000001.1, read on the forward strand.
CCATATCGGAGCAAACCAAAATAAAAATCTTGTCATTTTGGAGTTGCTTCATAACATTTTTGCGTTCTCTAGAAGATAAATCTCCAGTCAATAAACCAGCCTTATAGCCATTAAGTTTTAAAAATTTATAAACCGAATTCGCTGTTTCTTTTTTAGAAGCAAAAATAAGGAGCAAATAAGGATTAACAGCATCGATAAATTGCTTTGTCGCATTGTTAATGTCAATATGCTTAATGTCTACCATATAATGAGTGACATTACTTGATGTCATGACCTCTTCATTAACAATAGGAGTATTTGGCCCAACGTATTTTTCTAATTGGTGGGCTAAATTTGCTTCAAGAGTTGCACTAAAAACTAAAAATTGTGGATTTTTTATTTGCAAAACAAATTTGTCTATTTCTTCAAAATATCCTTCTGATAAAAGCATGTCAGCTTCATCAAAGACAATAGTTTTCACATTATTTAATAATGTAGAATGTTTTTGAGCTAAAACTTCAGACAATCTTCCCGGTGTTCCAATTAAGATATGTGGAGAAATAGATAAGCCTTTCATGGAGTTTTCAATTTCTTCGCCAGATTTTAATAAACGAATTTTTAACCTGCGGAATTCATCAGCAAATGGAATTGCAAAATTATAAATTTGTTGTGCTAATTCTCTTGTAGGAGCAATTATAATTGCTTGTGTTTCTTGCTTGCTTAAATTGATTGAATCAATAATTGGGATTAAAAAGCATAATGTTTTCCCGCTTCCTGTAGAAGATTGAACCATTAATGTTTCGCCTCTAAGTGCCTTTGGAATAGTTCTTAATTGAATTTGAGATGGCTCAAAATATTTCTGACGATTCAGAGATTTAATCATTGATTCGGATAAATTTATCGCTTTAAAAGACATATTTTCACCGCGATTTATTATACACGAAATATTACACACGTGTTATTATGAAGACATGAAAATTGAGATTTTAGAACCAAGTGGGTACTGTTCAGGCGTAAATCGCGCTATAGAACTTGCCATAAGCGCAAGAAAAGAAAATCCTTTAAAAAGGATTTGTGTCTTAGGAAAATTAGTTCACAATAACGACGCTTTGCAAGAACTTAGTAAAATGAATATAGAAACATTGGATAATGATATGTCTGTTGTTGATAGTCTGTCAGATGATACAATCGTAATATTAACTGCCCATGGCCACGACAAAAATATTGAAAATATTTTGAATAAAAAGAATATTAAGTTTATTGATGCAACGTGTCCTTTTGTGAAACAAGCATTAAGAATTATTACAAATGCAATAAACACTAATAAAGAAGTTATTTATATTGGAAAGAAAAATCACCCTGAAGCAAACGCAGCATTGTCCATTTCAAACAAAGTACATTTGATTGATATTAATGAAAAATTCGACCCGTCTATTACAAACGACAAAAATCCATTAGTTATTTCCCAAACCACTTTTAGTGATTTAGAAGTCAATGCTTTGAATAAAGAAATTAAGAATTGTATTCCTAATGCAACAATTCATAATGGGGTATGTAATGCTTCAACATCAAGGCAAAAAGCTTTGCTTTCATTACCAAAAGATGTTGAATTGATTTATGTGGTCGGTGGGAAGAACTCAAATAACACAAAAACATTATTTAATTTAGCAAAAAAGAATTTTCCAAATTCAAAAGTATTAATGATTGAAAATAAAAATGAAATTAATAAAAAAGACCTTAAAGGTCTTAATTATATCGCAATATCTTCGGGAGCATCTACTCCGTTATCAATTGTTTCTGAAATAAAATCGTATATTGAATTACTCGGTAATTAATTCAGGAAGATTTTCGTGATTAATTATTGTAACTTGAATATCTGGATCAATTTCTCTAAGTATTTTTTTCATTTGTGGCATAAAAATTCTTTCAACTTCGTGAGAGACATCTAAATAGTTGAATTTATTTGATATAACGTCCCGACGAATATGATGAGGTGTGTCGCCACTAATATAAATATCATATCCTTCAAGCATAGCATTCACATATTTATATGAACCGCCACCACCGATAATAGCGACTTTTTTAATCATATCTTTTCCGCCATGAACAAGATGCGAATATTCAATAGATAAACATTTATTTGCATATTTTGCAAATTCGTGAATTTCCATTGCTTCTTTTAATTCACCACCACGAGCCATCTTGCATGTTTCTAATTGAACAATATTTTGAAGTCCTAAAGCTTCAGCTAATGCATCGTTCATTCCATCTTTGCCCGTGTCAAAATTTGTATGCATGCTATATACAGGGATGCCTAAATTATCAATCCTTTCACACAAATCCTTTTTTATCTCATCGTGTTTAAAAACACGATATTTTGTGCCGTAAATAAATGGATGGTGTGTCAAAATTAAGTCCGGTTTAATGCCTAATTTCTTGATTTCATCAAGAGCGACATCATCAAAATCAAGGCATAGAACAATTGACTTTATATCTTCTGGCAATTTTCCTGTCATTAAGCCAACATGATCGCCTGGAGTTTTTATTGACTTTGGGAATCTTTTTGCCAAAGTCCTAAGTAGTTTTATTGAATTCATAGTGATTCCAACCTTTCAATTTTTGATTCCAGTTTTTTTATTTGATCTGGTTTGATAATTTTTGCTTTCTTTTGTTTTATTAAGTTCAAACTTAGCCTTTTAATTTCTTGAGTTTTAAATTCTTGAAATAATGGGTCGCGAGATATTTGATAGCCAAATTCTATCTCAATATCTTTGTATGAGGAATTGCCTTTCACAAAAGATATTATAAAATAATATTTGCCGTTCTCTTGAATGATTTTTTCTCTTTCAATGCAATAACCAATTCTTGTTATTTCTCGCCTCACCAACTCAACATCTTTATGAGCATCTATAACGATTTGACTTATGTAATTTAATTTTTGGATAAATCTAGTAAGAATATCTACAATAGCGAATCCACCCATACCGGCGATGACTATCGTGTCGCAAGAATCATCCAAATCTTCGATTCCATCGCTTAACAAAACTGTTGCTTTATAGTCTTTTAGACTATTTTTTAAAATTTTATATGGTCCTTCTTTATTTTCAACCGCTACGATGTTTCTAACTAAAGAATTGTCCAATAGATACTTTTCTAATAAGCCGTGATCAGCACCGACATCAAAAACGCTCGCATCTTTATGGATAAAATTTGCAATTGTTATAAGTCGATTTGATAACGACATTTACACTACCTCGTGATAGTCTCCTAGTTTTTTGAGTTTACTTTTCTTTCTTAACGTTCGGATAGCTTTTGCTTCAATCTGTCTAATACGTTCACGAGTAACGCCAAACTCTTTGCCAACTTCTTCAAGTGTTCTTGGGTGATTATCATCAAGGCCATATCTTCTACGAAGAACCTTTTCTTCACGTTCTGTCAAACTCTCAGCCATAACATCATAAAGTTCTTGTTTAAGAAGTGACTTAGTTGTGTATTCACTAGGCGATAATGTTTCTTTATCTTCAACAAAGTCCGATAACCTTGAATCATCTTCTTCACCAATTGGTGTTTCTAGAGAAACAGGTTCTTGATTCACACGTTGAATTTCTCTAATTCGATCAGCAGACAAAGCGCCTTGAAGTTTATCAGATATTTCCTCAGCTGTTGGATCACGTCCCAATTCTTGGACTAATTCGCGTTGAGCTCTTGTAATCTTATTAATTGTTTCCACCATGTGAACAGGAATGCGAATTGTGCGAGCTTGGTCGGCGATAGCGCGCGTAATTGCTTGCCTAATCCACCATGTTGCATACGTAGAAAATTTAAATCCTTTTTGGTAATCAAATTTTTCAACTGCTTTAATAAGACCCATATTTCCTTCTTGTATCAAATCAAGGAATGGCATTCCCCTACCAGCATAACGTTTAGCAATGGAAATAACTAAACGAAGGTTTGCATTGATGAGTTGCTGCTTTGCGTCTTCATCACCAGCAACAATTCTTTGAGCTAATTCTTGTTCTTGCTTTGCATTTAATAATGGGACTTTTCCTATTTCTTTAAGATAAATCTTAACAGAGTCATTAACTTTAACATCTCCGGTAACCAATTTACTTAAATCATTTAATTCTTGTTCAGATGGGACATCAGAATCTCCTATATCTAAATCGTCATCCAATAAATCGTCTTCTGCATCTTCACTGAATTCTAGTTCGTCAATATCACCATCAGGATTATCAGTTAAAACGTTGACACCGTTTTTTCTGAAGAACTCTAAGAGTCCATCCATCGATCCATCATCCATATCAAGGTGTTGAATTGCGTCAAAAATCTCGGATTGTTCAATCTCGTTTCCGTTATTCTTTGATTGTTTTAATAAGCGTTTCTTAATCTGTTCAAGATCTTCGATTTCATTTTCGTTGTCATCAAATTCGTCTTTGGCAGCTTTCGCTTTAGTTGGTTTTTTCGCTTTTTTAGCGCTTTTAGCAGCCTTTTCTGCGGGTTTTTTAGCTTTTGCTGGCATAATTCCTAGTCCTTCTTTCTAACGAGTCTTATTTCGCCTTTTTCTCGTTTGTGCGTTTAATATAATCATCAAGCAGGCGTGCTTGTTCAGCAGGAGATTTTCCTTCAAGGGCAAGTTTAATATTTGTCCTATTGTAATTCTTGGTTCGTTCTTCGTTGATTGTTATCAAACAATCATTAAGAATTTCGTCAAGCTCATGCTTTTGGAATTTATGCAATGGAATTGCACTCAGTTCGTATAACAGTTTCCCCTTATTTGGATTATCGCTTTGCGAAATATAATCCATTACCATTGATACATCCACTGAATTGTATTTTGATGCATACTCCACAAAATAATTTGCTAAGTCCCTATGTAAATCAATATTGAAGTAACCTATATTTTTTTCATAAAAATCTATTGCGTCCTTATCGTTTGCCATAAGTTCAAGAACTTGTCGCTCAGCACAGGCGAGTCTTCTTAGTTCGCGACTCACATTAATGCCTTCATATTTTGGTTCATCTATTAAAATAGATTTGTCTGTTTTATCATGATTATCTGCTTTGTATTCTTTAATGAAATTTTTAATTGCATTCGCATTAAATCTCGTTACATCTGCGAGTTTATATATGTAATCCTCATATTCTAATTTTGACTTTATTCCAATTAGCATTGGAGCAAAATGAGAAATAACTTTTTTTCTATCCTCAACGGTTTCTAGAGGCGAAATATTTTTGTAGTAATTTAATGCAAAGTTAAACGGATCAACTAATGTCTTTACAAAAACTTTTAGTTTTTCTTCCCCATCTTGCTTAAGTATTTCATCTGGGTCACGAATTTCTCCAGGAAGCGATACAACTCTATATGAAATTCCAGCCTTATCAAGTGAGGACATAATTTTCATCATTGCTTCTTGGCCTGGTTTATCTCCATCAAGGCATAATCTAATTTCTACATTTAGTCTGCGAATGAGCTCAATATGCTTATCTGTCAATTTTGTGCCCATTATAGCAACAGAAGAAGATATTCCTATGGAATCTAACGCAAATACATCCATAAAACCTTCAACCAAATATAGATATCCGTCATGTTTTGCTGACTGCTTTGCGATATGGTAGTTGTATAAAATTGATTCTTTTTTAAAAATTTTGGTTGTTGGAGAATTCACATATTTAGGTGCATCATCACCACTAGTCATTTTTCTAGCAGAAAAACCTACCACTTGACCATTTGAGTTTTTTATTGGAAATATTAAACGACCAGCATTTGAGTCAGAAGTATCGGATGATCGAACTAACGCAATACCAATATCTTCAATATTTTTCAAAGAAAAACCTTTCTGTTGCAAATAAGAAATAGTCATTTTTCCATTTTGCAATGAATAACCTAATGAATATTTTTCTATTTGTTCTCTTGAAATTTGTCTTTTAGCTAAATAATCTAGAGCGGGCTTACCCTCATCGATCTGAAGACCGTATTCATAAAATTTTTGAAGTTCATTAATGCAGTTATAAAGAGTTTGTACATCTACATCAACAGGTTTTATTACCTCGTGTTTATGTAATCGTGGGTCATCGAAATTGATAATTTCGCAAACCCTTTTAACTGCTTCACTAAAAGTAATTTTTTCGTAATCAGCGACAAAAGTAAAAACGTCTCCACCGTGATGACACACATAGCAATGGAATGTTTGTCTTTCTTTGTTAATGTCCATACTAGGAGTATGATCATCATGAAATGGACAAAGAGCAACGTAGCGTCTTCCTTTTTTAATCACGTTTAAATAGGAAGAGATGACATCCACAATGTCGGCTCTACTTTTTATTTCTGCTAATAAATCGTGATCAAATACCATATATAAATTACTATTAATCAACTAATTTTTAACTATTTTTCAATTTTATCTAAAAGATAGTTTCTAACATCACTTATAGGCATTCTAATTTGTTCCATAGTATCGCGGTCTCTAATTGTGACACAATTGTCTTTTTCGACAGTATCAAAATCTACTGTTATACAGTAAGGTGTGCCTATCGCATCCTGCCTTCTATATCTTTTGCCAATCGAGCCTGTTTCATCATAAATAACAGAGAAATGCTTATTAAGCATCGATAACACTTCTTTCGCTTTTTCTCCAAGCTGCTTGCTTAATGGTAATACGGCTGCTAAATATGGTGCAAGAATTGGCTTTAAATGCATTACGACTCTTGTATCATTTTCTTTTAATGTTTCAACATCATATGCTTCGCATGCAACCATCAAAAAGATTCTCTCCACCCCCATCGAAGGCTCAATGCAATAAGGAACATACTTTTCGTTTGTTTCTGAATCTAAATATTCTAATGATTCACCACTTGCTTCCATGTGGCGTTTAAGGTCATAATCCGTTCTATCGGCTACGCCGAGAATTTCTCCCCAACCAAATGGGAACATATATTCAACATCGGTGGTTGCTTTTGAATAGAAGGCAAGTTCTTCCGGTTCGTGATCCCTGTATCTAAGGTTTTCTTGACTAATATTTAAAGATGACAAGAAATCTAATGAAAACTTTTTCCAATAGGAAAACCACTCTAAATCAGTACCTGGTTTGCAGAAAAATTCCATTTCCATTTGTTCAAATTCGCGTACTCTGAATATAAAGTTCCCTGGAGTGATTTCATTGCGGAAACTCTTTCCTATATTGCAAATGCCGAAAGGTATTTTTCTTCTTGATGTTCTTTGAACATTTTTGAAGTTCACAAACATTCCTTGGGCTGTTTCTGGACGTAGATATACTAAGCTTTCGGAAGCTTCGGTCACGCCAATGTGGGTTCTAAACATTAAATTAAATTGACGAATATCAGTAAAATCTGACTTCCCACATACAGGACACGAAACTTTGTTATCTTTGATAAACTTAACCATTTCTTCATTAGTCATCCCGTTTACGTCAACGTCTGGATATGCTTTTTCAATCAAATTATCAGCGCGATGGCGTGAATGGCAATTTTTACAATCAATTAAAGGATCAGCAAATGTGGCAACGTGTCCAGTTGCTTTCCAAACATTAGGATTCATCAATATTGCTGCATCAATTCCAACATTAGTTGGAGATTCACGAACGAATTTCTCCCACCAATATTTTTTAATATTATTTTTTAGCTCAACACCTAGCGGACCAAAATCCCATGAATTGGAAAGACCACCATAGATTTCAGAATCTTGATAAACAAATCCGCTAGTAATTAAGTGTGTAACAATTTCATCAAATTTCTTTTTCATAATAGTTAATTATCCTCGTCAATAAACGCAACATAGTATATGTGCGTGTGAATATCTTGTCAACCTATTATAAGTGTATTTTATATCTTATTCAAAAGATTTATAGATTTTATATCTATTTGGGCATTATCATAAGCAAACTTCTTAAGATCATTAATTAATTCTAAGCATTCTTGTTTTGTAAATATAACTTTATCAAAGTTATTGATATCTACTTTAAATATGTAACGAATTATTTTAAGTTTTCTACTGTCACATTGAACGTGTTTTGAAGGCATATAGCAGTCTTTGCATATAAATCCTCCATCTAGATATGAAACGGCTGTAATTTGGCTTGTTTTGCCACAAATAACGCAACTATCAACGTTAAGTTGGTATCCAGTTTCTTTTAATACAACTGCAAAATAAATTAAACCAATGGTAAACGGATCAAATCCTTCATCCAATAATTCTAAGGCTTTGCTAAACCAATTATAAACTTTAGCGGCGTCATCATTTTGGATAAATTTATTTGTTATTTCTCCAATCATATCCGCAATGGCTAGTGTGGAAATATTATCTTTGATATGAGGGAAACTAGTATGTAATTCTCCACTTCTTAAAGAAAAACCTTCTTTACCTTTAGATAATTGAAATTTTGCCTTAGAAAAAAGATTTACAGTTGGTGCGTTTTTGCTTTCAAATTTTAATACGCCTCTAGCCAAAAACGAAATGATTCTATCATTGGTTAAGACATTTACCACTGCATCATTTTCACGAAAAGGGGTGGCTCTAATCACAATGCCTTCAATCTCGAACATTATTTATAGCCTAATTCCTTCAGTATTTTTGGATTATTAATCCAATCTTCTTTTACAGAAACAAATAGGTCGAGGAAAATGTGCTTATTAAAGTACTCTTCTAATGTTTTTCTAGACTTGATGCCAATAGCTTTAATTTTCTTCCCGCCTTTTCCAATTACAATTCCTTTATGCGATTCACGGTCAACAATTATTGTTGCCTTGATATAAACTGCATCAGACTTGTGCTGTATTTCATCAACTCTAACAGCCAGTTCATGGGGAACTTCTTCCTTTAAAAATTTAAGTAATTTTTCACGTATTATTTCAGAAACATAAAACGCTGCATCCTTATCAGTGATAGTTTCTTCATCATAGTACCGCGGCCCTTCTTTCATTAATGGCTTAATTTTTTCAAGTAATTCCCTAATGCCAAAATTTTCTATCGCACTCATCTCAAGGATTTCTGCATTTGGGTATTTATTTTTATAAATTTCTTTAATAGCCACAACTTCAGGAAGCCTAAGCAAATCAATTTTATTGATAATTACAAATAAAGGGCAATTTTCCGGAATGTTCTTTGCTATATATTCATCACCAGCATCAAACTTCTTAGATCCGTCAACAACTAAGACGATTGCCTCAACTCCTTTTGTGGAATCAATCGCACCTTGATTCATGATTCTTCCAAGGGAATGGCGTGCCTTATGAATTCCAGGTGTATCAACAAAAACAATTTGATAATCGCCATCATCAAATATTCCTCTAATTGCGTTACGTGTCGTTTGTGCTTTTTCGGTAACTATTGATATATCTCGCTCTAAAAGAGCGTTAATCAAAGTCGACTTTCCCGCATTAGGCCTTCCAATAATAGCTACAAAGCCAGAACGCATTATTTCAAATCATCCTCAGAAAATGCAAACGGAAGTAGTTCATCAATAGATGTTTCTTGAACTAAACCTTTTAGGTTTGCCATAAATATAGGGGCGCTCTTTGGCATAAGTTCTGACATAACTTGTCTACATGCGCCGCATGGAGCACAAGGACCTTCGGTATCCGCAGCTAATGCTAAGGCAGCAATATCGCCCTTTTTAACGCCATGCATATATGCATTATAGAGAGCGTTTCTTTCAGCACACATGCAAAGTGGGTAAGCAGAGTTTTCAATATTAGCTCCTAAAAAGACTTTGCCATCGGTTGTCAAAACTGCTGCACCAACTTTGAATTTTGAATAAGGAGAGTAAGATAATTCTCTCGCCTCAATCGCTTTAGTAACTAATTCATTCTTTTCCATTTTGTGTCCTCCGAGGATTTCATCCTGCAATTGAAACATAACGATTTCATCGTTCTTTTTCATATGATCATAGCCTAATAAATGAAGCATTCCATGAACAAAAAGAAATGACATTTCTCTGTTAACTGAGTGACCGAATTCTTTAGCTTGTTCTTCGGCTTTTTCATATGAAATAACAATTTGCCCTAAAGATAAAGGAATATCTGAAGAAATTGTTTCATTTTCATCATCAAAAAATGCAAAACTGATTACATCAGTCGGCTTATCATTTTTTCGATAATCGCGATTAATTTCTTGGATAGATTTATTATCTACAATAATCACATCAACGATATAATTTTCTTTAATACCTAAATGATTAAAGACCTTCTCAGTTAAATTTGAGAACTGATTTTCAAATGCATCATAAGATGCAGGTCCGTGATTGATAAAATCTAATTCCATATATTAGGGATTTATATAATAACATACATTTAATGCTATGTCCTATAAATTGCATTTATGAATGAATTTAGCCTTGTCTTTTTTGTAATCAGAAATTTCCCAATCCGCATTAAGAAAAACGTCAAAGTTCATCAGAAGAACATAATATAATCCAAAGTGAAAAATCACATAATTTACACTGATTTCTTTAGCAGATAACATAAGCAAAAAGCTAATTATAATAACTATAAATGTATTAATACATTTTCTTAAAGCAATTTTTAAAGCAAAAGAAGATGATTTATTACATACTGATTTAATATCTTCAACTAAGTTTGATCTTGCAGAACTGCAAAGTGCTTGTTCATTGATAGATATATCATCTTTAATTTTGCAGTCACCTTTATGAAACATAATTTTTTCAATGACACACACTAATAAAAGAATTAAGAAAGCTATACAATTTTTTGAATCATTTAAAATTAAGCTAACAACTATAATTATCGTGAGAATTAAACTAGAAAATAATTTACGAGAATAAGAAAAATATTTTGACTTAAAACTTGCATAAAATTTATAGTCATTTTTTGATATATTATTGCTTGAGAAAAATAATGGGATATATTTATTATCAAAGAATTTAATTTCTTTGATTAAATACCATTTTTCTACTAATTCGAAAATCATAAATATAGTCAATAAAATAAATGGAGTAAGAATAAAAGAATCACCTTTTATGAAATATAAACCCGTTACCAAAGAGGCTACTCCTAGTATCGAAAGTGAAAGAGAAATAATTTGGGAAATTGGGGATAGGATATTTTTGTTTTTTATTTTTAGTTCCTTTCTTTTATATTCTGCTATTTCAAGAGTTTCTCCACTCCAACTATTTAAAAATTTATCAATTTTAATTTTGATAGAACCAAGTGATGGATCATTGACTAGGATGAATTTTGTTGTGATCTTTTTCACTAATACTAAATGATTAGAATTAATAAGCACTAAAGCAGGAATGTTTATCTTTGATAAATCTTTATCAATATATTTAAACGCACAAAGTTTAACGTTATATCTTGAAGCGATTTCGATTAAATTCGAAAAAGAATATGGACGGTCTTTAAAAGGGGAATTAAGACGCAGAAAAGATTTATTCTTGTTTATTGTGGCTAAAAGCATTTTTAATGACGCAAAGCCACAATCATGTTCGCTCCCTTGATAGCAAAAATATTTTGACACTAGTTTCACCTCCAATATCTAGTAGTCAATTTTCAAGAAAAAATGCTAAAAGAAAAAGGGAAGCAAATGCTTCCCAATTATTGATTAGTACGTATTAGTAAGTTTTACGTCTTGCCATTTCGCTTTTTAGTTTACGCTTAAGTCCTTTTTTAAGGTAGAACTCTCTTTTACGTGTCTCAAGGAGAACGCCGGATTTGTTCACTTGGCGTTTAAAACGGCGAAGTGCTTCGTCTAATGTTTCGTTTTCACGAACAACTGTCTTTGGCATTTAATTCATCTCCTTCCTTACGTACAGAATAACTAATGTTATTCACCTTTTACGATTTTAACACCGCAAGAGGCGCCGATGCGAGATGCACCAGCATTAATCATATCTTCAGCTTCAAAGCGATTATGGATACCACCACTGGCCTTAACACCAAATGTAGGTCCGACTGCTTCACGCATCATAGCAACATGACGCACTGTAGCTCCGCCTTTTGAGAAGCCTGTAGATGTTTTAACATAGTCTGCGCCAGCACGCACACACGCTCTACAGCACTCAACGATTTCTTCGTCGGTGAGTAAACATGTTTCAAGAATTACTTTTAGTAATTTGCCACCGCATCCTTCTTTAACTAATCTAACTTCTTTTTCGATAAAATCATAATCATGCTCTTTAGCCATTGAAATGTTTAGAACCATATCAATTTCTTGAGCACCTGCTTTAACAGCTTCGCTTGCTTCAAACTTTTTAACCTCTGGAAGCGTTGCTCCTAATGGGAATCCAATAACTGTGCAAACCTTAACAATTGAGCCTGCAAGTAGTTTGCTCGCCACTGGGACAAAGCAAGGGTTGACGCACACAGATGCAAATTCATAACTACGTGCTTCTTCACACAATTTTTTAATTGCTTCTATAGAAGCATCTGGTTTTAAAAGTGTGTGATCAATCATTCTATTAATTTCCATTTTTGTTACCTCTTTGTTAGATTATAACACAAAGTGTTGATTTAAGACTACTCTGCTTTTTTAGAAGCTGTTTTCTTAGTTGCTTTCTTTGGAGCAGGTTTTACATCAACTGCTTTTGTGTCTTTTTTGCTCATAACGTCTTTTCCGTTATAGTAACCACATTTAGGGCACACATTATGAGATTTAATAGTTGCACCACAATTTGGGCACTTAACTAATCCAGAAACTGAAAGTTTAAAGTGAGTGCGGCGCATTCTTTTTGATGTTTTTGATGTTCTTCTGAATGGGACTGCCATAGAATTTTCCTCCTAACAAACTGCAGTTAATTATAAATTAATGATATATAAAAGCAATATTTTTTAATACAATGTTTAAAAATTTACTATCTTTTCTCGACACTATCGAACTTTTAATTTAACGATTTTGCCAATATATTCATCAGGCAAATCTGCTGATATCTTAAGATAATTCGATGTAAAACCAGACAATAATCCTGTTGTTTTATTTCTCTCTTCTAAAAGAACTTCTAATTCTTTGCCTCTAAATGAGTTGAAATACTTATCATAAAGAACGTTAGACAATTCAATTAGCTTACTGACTCGTTCGTTTTTAACCTTAGGGTCGACTTGCTCACTCATCTCGTAAGCTGGCGTTCCTTCTCTAGCAGAAAACGGAAAAACATGTAACTCAGCAAAATTAACTTTTTTTATAAATTCATATGTTTCGTTGAATTCTTCTTCGCTTTCGCCAGGGAATCCAACAATTACATCTGTCGTGATTGCAATATCCGGTCGCACTTCTCTAATTTTATTAACTTTGTTAACGAAGTCTTGAACATTATATTTTCTGTGCATTCTTTTTAGCACACTTGATGATCCACTTTGCAAAGGCATGTGCAAATGGTTTGCAATGTTTGGATAGTTTTTAAGCAAATTAATAAATTTATCGTCGATTTCACTTTCTTCAATTGAAGATATCCTTAATCTATATAAGCCAGGTATTTTCAAAATTTCTTCAACTAAATCTGAAAACGTGATTCCTTTTAAATCAATCCCATAGAACGCTGTGTGAATTCCCGTTAGCACGAATTCTTTGAATCCTTGAGAAATAAGATGCTTTATTTCATCAATAATTTCATCTTTGTCTCTTGATCGAACATTGCCTCTTGTGTATGGTATTGTACAATATGTACAAAAATTATTACATCCATCTTCAACTTTTATGTATGCTCGAGTAGATTCTGGCAATGTGAAAACACCAAAAGATTCATATTTTAAATGGCGAACATCGTCATCTATCATTTTTATTGGCTTCTTAGTTTTTAAAAATGTCTGAATCAACTCTAAAATCTTATTTCTGTTTGAAGTTCCGACAACAATATCAGCGTTGCATTCTTTTATTACATAATCTGCATTCTTCTGAGAATAGCACCCCATCACAACCACAATAGAATTGATATTGTTTCTTTTTTCTCGTCTTATTATCTGCCGAGATTTTTGATCTGCAACAGATGTAACAGAACATGTATTGATAATAGTTACATCTGGTGAAATTTGAGATTCCTCATAACCATTTAAAAAAAGCATCTGGCGAATAGCGTTGCTTTCATATGAATTAACTTTGCAACCAAGTGATATTAATTTAAATTTCATTTTGCTTTTCTTTCTAATGAATGTTTAATCTTAAAATCTCTATGTTTAATTTTATAAATTAATTTTTCTGATACTAATTTATTTTGAATTAAAGCTTGCAGCATCCCCTCTTTATCATCATCAAGATAATTTTCAATAACCGGTCTAATTCGTTCAATAATACGACTGGTAGGTGGATGTTTTAAATACTTATCAAATAAAGGAATTTTTGCATCTAAACGTCCTTGATTATTTATTATATAAATAGTCTTAAAATCGAAATGATAGACCGCCATAACTTTTTCTGTTTTTTTAACAACAACAAGTTTCGTAAACAAAGAATCATATAAATCAAAGTTATAAAGTTCAAATAAATCTATACACGAAGTGTTAAAAGAAGAAATCAATTTAGCATAAGGCGCTTTTAAAAGTTTTCCATGTTGATTCGAATAAAATCCATTGATTGCTCGTGAAAAAATTGGGACATATATTTTTGTTTCGTTTTCTTTTACATATGGAGCATTTTTCATTTGCTCACTAATATATTTTTCAACCTCATTTGTTTTCATATTGCTTTCTTTGAAAGCATATAAAATGGCTTTTTCCAATTTTGATTTGTTTTGCAACGCTTGAATTATTATGTTTGCTCGAATAACGTCGAATTCATCACGAGCATCTAAAAGCATTTTGTACATTTCAATTCCGGAAAATAAATGTCTATTTGTTAAATAAAAGTAATAGTCTTCAGTTTTTCTAAAGTCTATGCCTTTTTGATATTTATCTAATAATTCGTATAACTGCATATTATTTTTTCTCTAACAGGCAGGATATAACACTCAATGCATATATAGAGGCAGTTTCTGCTCTAAGAATGCGCCTTCCTAATGAAACAGGTACAAACCCTTCGCACTTAGCAATGTTAACTTCGTATTCTGCAAAGCCACCTTCAGGCCCTACCATAACCGCAATTGTTTGATCTTCTTTAGCTTTATTTATTTCATCAATAAATGTTTTGGTTATTCCTGCGTTTAATTCATAAGGAATTATTTTTATATCAGCTTTTATTCGTGAAAGTTCATTAATGCTAATGACTTTTGAGACATCAGGCACAGCTAAACGGCATGATTGTTCAGCGGCCTCCTTAGCAATTCTTTTATATCTATCAAGTCTATTGCTGTTGTCACGCCTATTAACTCTAATTATCGTTCGTTCACTTTCTAAAAAAACGATTTCATTTACGCCTAATTCTGTCGCTTTTTGTACAACAAAATCCATTTTCTCGCCTTTTAATAAAGCTGCAATGAGAATTATCTTGCATTTTAATTCTCTTTTTTCGTTAATTTTTCTTTTAACTTTTATCGCTAATGGTTTTATTGATTTAATCTCGCATAAAAAAACTTGATGATTATTTACAACTTCAATTTCATCATTGCAGCGAGCTCGCATGACTTTGGTTAGATGAAAAATATCATCATCGGAAAGCAATACATCTTTATCAACGATTGAAGCAAAATATCTTTGCATTATTTTAAAAATTCTCCATCTCCGTCAACTAAATCGTGGCGAATAAAAATCATTATGCCAGAAATAATCATCATAATTTCTAGAACAAAATACGGAATTAAAAACGCTAAAGCGTTTGGGATTGCATTTGTAAAGAATAAAATAGAACCTAATGTAGCGATAAACACTACTGTTATTGCTATAAGAATAAATCCGATTTTTTTACGATTTAAATAAAACATATGTGCACCAAAAACGCCTAAGAAAATAGCTAATATGCCGGCAATTTTTCTACTTTTATGTTTTATTTCTTCAACATTACATTCAATTGGATCAAATGCTTTAGTAAAATCTTGAGTCACATTATCGTTGCCTTCAAGAGGCTTTCTTGTGCCACAAAATGGACAAATGTCTTTGTCTAATCTAGATATTTCTTCACCACAGTTTTTACATTTAGCCATAAATACTTCAATAGTATAACACGAAAATTAAAAATTAATTTCGTAATCTACTAGACCATCATAAAAATCTTTCTCATGCGAAACAATAATTACGCATCCGCTAAATCTTTCAATAGCGGAAAATAATGCCTCCTTTGCTTTTTGATCCAAATGATTTGTAGGTTCGTCCAAGATAAGGAAATTTGACTTTATTAAAGTCATTGCAGCGAATCGTGCCTTAGTAACTTCGCCTCCAGATAATTCCTTCATTTTTCTAATAGCTAATTCTTTTCTTAGACCGCAAGAACCAAGAATTGTTCTAATTTGAGTATTAGTTAATTCAGGATGAAGGTTATGAATATAATCAAATGGACTTTGATTTAAATCAATTGATTTCTCTTGATCATAGTAATTAATTACTGTGCCTTCTAACCACTTAAAAGATCCATCGATTTTTTCTATATGGCCAAGTATCGTCTTTAAGAATGTTGTTTTCCCAACGCCATTCTTACCTAATATCGCTATCTTTTGTCCTTTTTTTAACGAAAACGATATTGAAGGAAGCAAAGCTTTGTTGTATCCAATTACTAGTTCATCAATGGAAAGAACATCTTTGCCAACATCTTTTGTGAAAGGAAAATTAAAATGAACAATGCCTTCTTCTTTTCCTGGAGCTTCCATTCTATCTAAATGTTCTAGTTGTTTTCTATGGGATTTAGCGGCTCTAGATGAAGTTGCTCGAACAATATGTTTTTCGATAAATTCTTCCTCTTTTTTTATATATCTTTGTTGAGCGTTATATCGTTTTTCATACATTTCTT
Organism: Bacilli bacterium; assembly: GCA_024408105.1. GTDB lineage: Bacteria > Bacillota_I > Bacilli_A > RFN20 > CAG-826 > Fiminaster. The sequence continues at coordinate 99,596 of JAKSVG010000001.1, forward strand.
TATCAAGAGCGTGTTGCTCTAAAAAGTGGTCGAATGATCCTCTATATCTAACAATTGTTTTATTTTCTAAAGAAAATACAACATTTGCAATTTTTCTTAGAAATTCTTGGTCATGTGAAACAACTAAAAAAGCCTTTGGATAACTATTTAAATAAGATGCTAACCAATCAACTTGATTTGCATCTAAAAAGTTAGTTGGCTCATCCATAATCAGTACATCTTTTTGTTCGAGAAGCATTCTCACTAAATACACTTTTTCTCTTTGGCCAGATGAGAGTTTTGATAAAGGCAAATTAAGTCTATCTTCTTGGATTCCTAAACCAGCAATTAATTTAGCTATATTTTCTTTCAAAGAATAGAAACCATCTACAGTAAGTTCATCTTGCAATTTAGATGCTTTTTCTAGCAATACTTCGTAATTTTCAAAATCTAATGCAGACTGCTCATACAATTTTTCCATTCGTTTTTCTTTTTTAAATAAAAACGAAAATACTTCGTGCAGATAGTCAATTGTTATTAAATCCTGATTAACTTTAAGATTTTGATCCAAATAAGAATATGTTACATGTGGAGTCCATACAACTTTTCCCTTATCAGGAGATAGTTTCTTTGTAAGCAAATTTAAAATAGTTGTCTTGCCTGAGCCATTTACCCCAACAAGAACGCAGTGCTCACCATCATTAATTTTCATATTAATAGAACGGTAAAGTTCTTTGTCAGCATAATTAAATTCAATATCCTGTAGTTCAATTAAAGCCATGCAAATATAATATCAAATATTCTAAAAATAAAAAGGGATTAATCCCTTCTTATCATAATTGTATATTATTATGCGAATTATTTTTTAAATGCCTTAACAAATTTATCAAATGCCGTATCGCCTCTTGATTCATTTTTTCTGAATTCTTCAAGAAGTTTCTTTTGTTCCTTAGATAATTTTGTAGGAGTTTTTATTTGCATATGTAGATATTGATCACCTGGTGTTCCTCTGCGTAAATCTTTTACCCCACGGCCTTTTAATCTAAGGGTTTGATTTGGCTGTGTTCCAGCAGGAACATCAACTTCTACAGTGCCATAAACAGTTGGAACTTCGATTGTCTTACCTAATGAAGCATCAGCAAAGCTGATTGGAACATCGATATGAATATCATTTCCATCACGCTTAAATATTTCATGAGGAATAATGACTATCTCTAAATACAAATCTCCATTTTCTCCTCCGTTAACACCGCGTTCGCCTTTGCCTTTAATAACAATTTGCTGTCCAGCGTTAATGCCAGCAGGAATATTTACTTCTAAATCGCGTTTAATATGTTTATAACCTTTGCCACCACATTCATCGCATTTAGTTTCAATAATTTTTCCCGATCCACCACAATGAGGGCACGGAGCTTGACCTTCCATTACGCCAAACAATGTTCTTTGTTGAGTTCTTACATAACCCCTGCCTCCGCAATGAGGACATGTTTTTATATCATTAGGAGTTTTTGCACCTGTGCCACCACACTTTGAGCATTTTTCATCATAACTGACAGGAACCAATACCTTTTTGCCTAAAACAGCATCCATAAATGGGACTCTAATGCGTTGCAACGCATCATCGCCTCTTCTAGGGCCATAACTTTGTCGTTGTTGACGGCCACCACCGAAGAAAGATGAAAATATATCTCCTAAATCAACTCCGCCAAATCCTTGCGAAGAAAATCCGCCACCAGCAAAAGGATTGCCGTTTCCACCAGTTGATGCGCCTTGCTCAAAAGCAGCCATGCCGAATTGATCATACATTTGACGCTTCTTATCATCATAAAGAATGTCATAAGCTTCTTGCACTTCTTTAAATTTTTCAGCAGCATCAGGCTCGTGATTTAAATCTGGGTGATATTTCTTAGCTAATTTTCGATAAGCACTTTTAATTTCATCCTTTGAAGATGATTTGCTAATGCCAAGCACTTCATAGAAATCTCTTTTAGCCATATTAGTTCCTTTCTTACTGAGAAAGCGAAGGGTTTCCCCATTCGCTTTCAGAGTATAGTTTTAACTTTTATAAGTTAATTTTTCATTTTGCTGTCAGCATCAACAACATCATCTGCTGTTTCTTGTCCTTCAGCTTTAGGTGATTCTTGGGCAGATTTGCCTGTTTGGGTTTGCGCCATCATAGCAGCAGCCTGCTCAAGTTCATTGATTCTATTCTTAAGAGTTTCGATATCATTATTATCTAAAGCAGTCTTAAGTTCATCTCTAAGTTTTTGAGTTTGTTCTTTTTGAGATGCCTCGATTGAGTCACCTTTTTCTTGCAAAGCTTGATCAATACTATTTATGTATTGTTCGGCTTTGTTTTTGAGTTCAACTTCTTCTTTACGTTTTGCGTCTGCTTCAGCATTCGCTTCAGCTTCGTGAACCATGCGGTCAATATCTTCTTTTGATAAACCATTTGAACCAGAAATTGTAATTTCTTGTTCTTTTTGAGTATCTAAGTCTTTGGCTGTAACCTTAACAATACCATTAACGTCGATATTAAATGTAACCTCAATACGTGGTTCACCACGTCTTGCTGGTTTAATACCAGTTAATTGGAAGTGACCAAGTAACTTGTTGTCGGCTGCCATTGGGCGTTCACCTTGATAAACCATGATATCAACAGCTGGTTGATTATCTGCTGCTGTTGAGAATATTTGACTCTTTGTTGTAGGAATTGTTGTATTTCTTTCAATAAGAGGTGTCATCATTCCACCAAGTGTTTCAATACCAAGAGTTAATGGTGTGACGTCAAGAAGGACGACATCTTTGATGTCACCACTGACAACACCGCCTTGAATTGCAGCACCGATTGAAACTGCTTCGTCAGGATTAACTGATAAGTTTGGTGTTTTACCTGTAAGTTTCTTTACTAATTCTTGAACTGCAGGCATACGAATTGAACCACCAATGAGAATAACTTGATCTAAATCACTAGCAGAGAGTTTTGCATCGCTTAATGCTCTCTTAACTGGTTCTTCTGTGCGAGCAAGTAAATGCTTTGTCATATCTTGGAATTTAGCTCTTGATAGAGTTGCTTCGAAGTTGACTGGACCATTTCCGCTCATTGCAATAAATGGAAGGGAAATTGTTGTTTCAAGTGAACTTGAAAGTTCAATCTTTGCCTTTTCAGCAGCGTCAATGAAACGTTGTTGAGCCATTTTATCAGTAATATCAATTCCATGTTGAATCTTAATTTGAGCACGAATCCAATCAGCAACAACCTTATCCCAGTCATCACCACCGAGTTTGTTATCACCGGCTGTTGAGACGACTTCGAATGTGCCATCACCAATATCAAGGATAGAGACATCAAATGTACCACCACCAAGATCATAAACAAGAATCTTTTCAGATTTGTTTGTATCTAAGCCATAGGCTAATGCAGCAGCTGTTGGTTCGTTAATAATACGAACAACATCAAGACCAGCGATTTGACCTGCATCTTTTGTTGCTTGTCTTTGAGCGTCATTAAAGTACGCTGGAACTGTAATAACTGCTTTTGCAATCTTTTGTCCTAAATTTTCTTCTGCATATTTTTTCATGTATGCGAGAACTTTTGCAGAGATTTCTTGAGGTGTAAAATCTTTATTTAAAGATTTAATAAAGACCTTTTCACTTGATCCCATTTTACGTTTAATTGATGAGACAGTGTCTGGGTTTGTGACAGCTTGACGTTTTGCGGCGTTTCCAACGATTTCTTCACCGCCTGCTTTAAATGCGACAACGGATGGTGTAGTCATAGTGCCTTCTGGGTTAGGGATGACCTTAACCTTTCCATCAGCTTGTAAATATGAAACAACTGAGTTTGTTGTACCTAAGTCGATACCAAGAATAATTTCTTTTGCCATGTTTATTTCCTCCTAACTAGGCATCCATTTCTGGACTATTATCAATTTTTTTGTCATCAATTTTTTCTTTAACCGAGACGATGACCATCGCGGGGCGAACAAGATGTTCGTGCAACATATAACCTTTGGTTATAACTTTTGTAATTTTGTCTGGATTTTTTTCATCGACGACTGTTTCGACCGCTTGCATTAGGCTTGGATTGAACTTGTCATTAATTTTTGGAGAAATTTCCTTAACTCCTTCATTTTCTAGAACCGTAACAAGATTTCTATAAATATATTCAAACCCTGTTAAGAAATTTTTCATTTCAATGGATGAAGGTTCGTTTTGAAGAGCCATTGAGAATCCATCTAATATAGGAAGTAAGTCTCCAACAAAACCTTCTAATCGATATTTCATCGCGTCTCGATGATCAGCTTCAACTCGTTTTCTTAAGTTTTGCATATCAGCATAGGCACGGTAATATTCGTTTTTCCAATGCTCTAAATCAGCGCTTAATTTCTCTATTTGTTCTTTGGTTTTGTCCACCTTTTTGGTTTCTTTGTTTATTTTCTCTTTCACGCTTATCTTCCTTTCTTTCATCTTCATAATATGAATCTAACTGATTAATTAGATATTCAAGTGATGAAACTACTTTGTCGTAGTCCATTCTTTTAGGACCTACAACTGCGATTGACCGCTCTTGCTTACCTGGCATTTTAACTTTTGCCTGGACGATTGAGACATCTTCATCTCCTAATGCTTCACCGCCAATATGTATCGAGATATTTTCATTATCATTTTCTACTTCTCTGAATACATCAGGTCTATTAAGAAGTTCCATCAGTTTTTTCATTTTATTCGCGTCATTTGCGAATTCTGGCTGTTCGAACAATTCTTCTTGCCCAAATGCTGATAGTCTGTCTTTCGCGAATCCGACAAAGGCTTCAAGCATTGCTTTGTAAATCACATCGTGATTTATTACCATATCATTAATTAATGGTCGAATGGCTTGCATCTTAGGAATGAGTTCTGAGATAGACGTTCCTTTTAATCTGTCATTTAATAGTTTTACGCAATTTTCTACATCATTAAGTTTATTTTTCTCGTCGATTACAAATGTCTTATTTTCGACATATCCTTGATCTGTGACGAATACACATGTTGCGCTTGTATCACTAATAGGAACGAGTTGAACCGAGACAAGGTGTTCATTGTTTGCTCCAGGACCTAAGACAATGCTGGCAAGATTTGTCATTTGCGACAATATTTCGCAAGATTGTTTGATGACATCTTGAATTGACTTAACTTTTTGATCTAATACTGTCTGCATCTGATATTTAAATTCTTCGTCAATACTTCTGTCACGAAGATTTGCAATGTAGTATCTATATCCTTTGGAAGAAGGAACGCGTCCGCTTGATATGTGCGTCTTTTCTAGATAACCATCAACTTCCAAGGCATTCATTTCACTACGAATTGTCGCAGATGAATATTCAAGACCATATTCTTCGATAAGTGTTTTACTGCCAACTGGTTGAGCGCTTTTAATAAAATGTTCAACAATGAGCTTGAGTACTTTATCTCGTCTATTCATTTTAGCCTCCTTTTTTGGCACTCATATTTTCCGAGTGCTAATCATATTATAGATTGAATATTGGCACTGTCAAGCGGTAAGTGCTAAATTTTTTTAAATAAAAGAAAAACCGCAAAGCGGTTAAGAAACAATTTGATAATTAAAATTTGTTAAATAGAACGATTTCTCCAGTCAGCAACGAGTGTTTTTGTAACTCTATCAAATATTGATTTTTCAGTGTGACTAATCATTACATATAATGTGTTTATAATCGCTAAAACAATGAGTCCATTCATTGCCGAGCGAGAAATGCAGTCTCCAAATGTTAATTTGCTAACATCATTATGAACTACTCTAAGACCTATTATTAAATTTCCTAAGGTTCTTCCGTTAGATGTTTTTAGCCATATAGAATACATCAACGTATAAATTAACCAATCGGCAGCAATAAACATTAACACTACAAAAAATGCTGGTATAGTGACAAAATCTCTAAACAAAAATATCGCAGCAACCAATACTCCAGCAGAAATTATTAATGCAAAAACAAAGTCTATTACATAGGCCCAGGTTCTTTTCATATAACTTGCGATATTCATAATAATTCCAATAAGACACGATCGAGGGTAACTATCCCTTCATCGCTAAGCATTATTCTATCATTATTTATGATAAGAAGGTTATCATTAATTAATTTTGTGATTTTAGAAGAAAATATTTCTGTGAAATCGTGCCCAAATCTTTCTTTAAAATCTAATCTAGAAAAACCATCTTCTAATCTTAAGTTGCATAGCAAATAGTCTTCAAGAATTTCTTCTTTGCTAAGTTTTTCACTGGTTCCAATAAAATCGTGTTTCAAATAATTGGTCAGGTTTTTTGTGTTTGTATATCTAACGCCATTGACATAACCGGATGCGCCTAAACCGGCCCCATAGTATTCTTCATCTTTCCAGTATGTAAGATTATGTCGTGAAAATTTTCCGTTCTTTGCAAAATTACTAACTTCATAACGCTTAAACCCATGCTTTCTCAATGCATTTACGATATGATCGTAATATAAACGCGAATCGTCCTCGTTTTGTTCTTTGATTCCTTTGTTGTAAAAAGCTGTATTTTTAGAAACGATAAGAGAATAAATAGAAACATGGTTTGTGTTTAAATTGATTATATTGTTTAAATCATTTTTTAGGTCATCCAAACTTTGGTGAGGAAAACCGTAAATCAAATCAACATTTACTTCAAAATATTTTTGTAATTCTATGACGGCGTTAATAGCGTCTTGATATGTATGATGTCTGCCTATTGCTCTTAAAAGAGCATCATTTGTAGATTCCACCCCTACAGAGACTCTTGTGACACCATATTTTTTCATCAAAATGATTTTTTCTCCAGAAAGATTTTCAATGTTCGCTTCGACAGTGAATTCTCCTCCTTGTTCGAGCAATGGAGAAACTTTTTTTAGTAGACTTTCAAATTCATCTAGCGATAATGCTGTCGGGGTACCACCGCCAATATAAATCGTCTTTACATGATCAATATTGAATGAATCAATTTCATAGAAAAGAGCCTTTAGATAGGGCTCGGAAAATTTTTTGTTATAGAATAGTTTTGTAAAATCGCAATATTCACATATATGTGCGCAGAAGGGCACATGGATGTACAAAGAATTAGTCTTTTTTGGCATCGTTTTTAGTTACATCTTTTAATGTGGCTTCTTCCATTTGCTTTTGGATATTTTCATCCTCGATTGGAACTAAAATACGATCAAGTTCTTGCTTTGCAAGTTCTTCTTCTGAAATATCGTCTTTTTTGATTTGAAGCGATGTAAAATGTTTCTTAACTAAAATAATGATTAAAATCAATAATCCAAAAAATGCTAAAACAGAGATTAAGATAACACCTGTTAATGCTGGTCCGTCCAATAATAATTTCATAATTTTTTACCGCCCTTATTTTACTCTTTAGTGATTGGTGTGTAAACAAACTTATTTTTTACTTGCTCGCGTCTGTAATAGCCAGCACGCGCTAAATTATCCATAGATGTGCGCGCTGTTTCATAAACACATTTTTCACATTGTTTAAATTGTTGAATTGTATAATATTTGCCCATTGTGCAATGCCTCACATAAAAGTGAGCATGGCTTGGTCTTAATGTAGGATCACTTTCCAACAAATCTTCTGCAGCTCTTTTAAGAGCTTTTTCATCTAACTCTTGGAAAACTTTTACATTTACTTTTGGTTGATTATTAGCTGGCTGAGCAGGTTTTTTGTTATCAACAACAGGTTTTGTTTCATTGTTTATAGATGGCTGAATATATACTTTTTCATCTTCAACTTCAGGTTCATCGCTATAAAAAGCTTTTTCAGTTGCGTCTCTAGAAACTGTAACAACTCTATCAAGAACCAAAGATAGAATGTCATCAGTCATTTTAGCTGATTCAATAACATAATATGTTAAATCATTATTTTTTTGAGCTTCTTTAGAGCAATTCGATAATAATCCTCTAGTATCAATTAGCAGGATCTCCATAGGAATTAATGCTGCCGCATGAATTTTATGATTTTTTTGAATTACTGATTTAATTAAAAGAGCAGTCATCTCTTCATTGTAATTCTCAAAGGGCATAATGTAATTCATAGCAAAGCTAATGCCAGCAATTTTTGTCAGAATATCAACATTTGAATCATTCAAAAATACAATCAAATTCTCCATCATCGATTCAATAGCAGATGTTGGTGCGCCATTATATTCTCGATTTATTAGTACTTTTTGACTAGGAGCGCTTATTTCATTTTCTCTATAAAATGAAGTTAATTCGCCACCCTCGAGTATTTCTAAAAATTTAGCAATTAATGACTCATCAATAATTAAATTATTAGTTTGTTCTAGCATGGTAAGAGCGGAGTAATATCTCGAAATTGGCTCATATAATAAGTCACAGCTTCTACCAGCGATAATATTATCTAAAGCTATATCATTTACAATGATGTTTTTAACTTTGGCGATATGTCGTAAACTTTGACGCATCATATCTTTACGGAAAGTTTCTTTTTCAATAGAGCCGTCCTTTAATGAATCAAACTCAGAAAAGACTTGTTCTATTCTAGAATTTATTTTTTCGCATTTGTTCAATACATTGCTTGTCAATGTTACATAATAAGAGTATTTATTAATATCTTTCAAAGAAAGATAAGACATAAAAGTCTTACGATAATTAATAATTTGAACCCAAATTGAATCAATTAAATTTGTTCCTAATGATTTCGCAACATCACTTCTAGTTGCGTAAACTTCATCCGTGAAACGAATAGCAAGATTAGAATTAGCCATAATTATTTACCTCTCAACCATTTTACTATAAAGAATTATCTTATACAATAAGAAATATACTAAATTTAAACTAAAAAACAACTATTAATCTTCGTCATCAATAGAAAGAACACTCATAAAAGCTTCTTGTGGAACTTCAACTGAGCCAATAGCTTTCATGCGCTTCTTTCCTTCTTTTTGCTTTTCAAGCAATTTGCGCTTTCTAGAAATGTCACCACCATAACATTTAGCAAGAACATCTTTTCTGACCGCTTTAATATCTGCTCTAGCTATGACTTTGCCATTTATGGCAGCTTGTACAGGAACTTCAAATTGCTGACGTGGAATAATTTCTTTTAGTTTTCTAACAACTATGCTACCTCTTTCATAGGCTGTTGATCTATGAACGATAATCGATAAAGCGTCAATTACATCTCCATTTAGGAGAATATCCATTTTTGCTAATGTTCCGCTCTTATATCCACAGTATTCATAGTCGAATGATGCATATCCTTTTGTATAACTTTTTAATTTGTCAAAGAAATTGTAAACAATTTCAGATAATGGTAACTCATATGTAATCACCATTCTTGTATCATCAAAATATTGGAGATCTTTATAAATACCTCTTCTGTTTTGACATAATTCCATAACAGGGCCAACATATTCCTTAGGAGTCATTATATCGGCTTTAACATATGGCTCTTGGATTTCCTTAATTAAAGTAACATCTGGCAATTTTGACGGATTATCAAGCTCAATCATATCACCTTTGGTGAGATAAACATGATAAATAACACTTGGCGCAGTCAATATTAAATCTAAACCGTATTCTCTTTCGAGTCGTTCTTGAACTACATCCATGTGAAGCAAACCTAAAAAGCCACATCTAAATCCAAAACCTAAAGCTTGCGAGGTTTCAGCTTCGAATACTAAAGATGCATCATTCAAACAAAGCTTTTCTAAGGCATCTTTTAAATCTAAAAACTTCTTACTATCCACAGGATAGAGTCCGCAGTAAACCATTGGATTCATTTTTCTATAGCCAGGCAATGCTTGGGAACATGGGTTATTAGCATTAGTCACTGTGTCACCTGGAAACACATCTTTGATGTCTTTTATTTGTGCTGCAATATATCCAACTTCGCCAGCAGACAATTGAATCTTTTTTAACTCCTTAGGAGTTCTTATGCCGACTTCGGTAACAAGATATTCTTTTCCTGATGACATGAGTCTAATTGTATCGCCAACCTTCACAACACCATTCTTAATATTAACCAAAACAACAACTCCACGGTATGAATCATAGAAGGAATCAAAAATTAAGGCCTGCAAAGGCGCATTAGAGTCGCCTTTTGGCGCTGGTATATATTTGACTATTGCTTCAAGCACATCGCCCACTCCAACGCCTGTTTTTGCACTGACGTAACAAGCATTATCGCAAGGAATGCCAATTCTTTCTTCAATTTCTTTTACAGCATTTTCCGGCATTGCACTAGGCAAATCAATTTTATTAATAACAGGAATAATTTCCAAATTGTTATCAACTGCTAAATAGACATTGGCTAATGTTTGGGCTTCGACTCCTTGAGTCGCATCAACAACTAGCAAACATCCTTCACAGGCAGCAAGCGACCTACTTACTTCGTAAGAAAAGTCAACATGCCCCGGGGTGTCGATTAAATTAAACACATAATCTTCACCGTTTTGAGCATGATATTTTAAGGTAACTGCATTTAGTTTAATTGTAATGCCACGTTCTCTCTCTAAATCCATCGAATCAAGAAATTGCTCTTTCATTTCTCTTTTAGAGATTGTTTCAGTTAATTCTAAAATTCTATCAGCCAATGTTGATTTTCCATGGTCAATATGAGCAATGATTGAGAAGTTTCTTATATGTGCTTTATCAAAATCCATACTTTAGTATTTTATTACAATCCTAATTTTTAGTCATTCCAAAATTTTTTAACTGTTCTATTAACATCTTCTGGGCATGTTACTACTATGTAGTCATTCCATTCGTTTTTAAACAAATCCCTATAGGTTGAATTCATATATCTTTCGTCAATTAGCAAAGCAACTCCTCGGTCAGATTCACTTCTAATTACTCTTCCGACTGCTTGCATAACCTTATTCATCCCTGGATTAATGTAACTATAGTTGTAACCTTTATTATTTTCTTTATCAAAGAACTCGCGAATCTTTTCTTTCTCAAAGCATATTTGTGGTAATCCAACACCAACTACAACAACGCCAATAAGTCTATCACTCACAAGATCTATACCTTCTCCAAATGCTCCTCCGACTACAGCAAGACCAACAGTTGTAACTTTAGGCTTGTCGGTAAATAACGATAAAAAGTCGCGCTTATCAACTTCGCTCATATCTTTTTCTTGAACGATTAAATTTGCATCATCAAGATTTAAAACATTTTTCAAATTTTCAAGATATTCATAACTTGGAACATAAATAAAATAGTTTCCTATTTTGCCTTTAACAAACTCTTTGATGTATGATGCAACAACTTTATAAGTTGAATTTCTATCTTTATATTTTATTGAAACTTTTGGAGCAATCATTAAACACAAGTTTTCTTTTGGAAATGGCGACGGTAACATTAAAACAGGACTCTCACCGCTGCCACCAATCATATTGATATAGTAATCAATAGGAGAAAGGGTAGCAGAAAAAACTACTTTACTTCTCACTTTGTCCAATGATTTTCTTAAAAAATCGCTTGGGTTTAAGCACAACAAGCAAATCTTTGTATCGTTATCGCTTTTAGAGATGTAAAGGCAGAAGTTTTCGTTAAAATACTCAAGCAAACGATTAAATCTAACTAAATCATGCGAAAATGAAACAAATTCATCTGTTATGAATTCATGATGATGTTTTGACACATCAATTGATGCTAAAAGATACGCTTCAATTGCATTCAGCGAGGTTTGGCTTAAAGATTCAATTATTGTTTCGCCATTTTCTAAATTGCTATATTCAGAAAATATCTTTGATATTCTTTTTATGGCATTCTTAATCTTTTTATGTTCTAAGTGCTTTAATGAACGCTTTACTTTTTTAAATAGCGATTCACTAATAGATGAACTATACATTCCTCTGCCTCTTTCCACAAGATTGTGCGCTTCATCAACTAAGACAGCCATTTTTGAGGCATCTTCATCAAAATAACGTTTCAAGTAAACCATCGGATCGAAGAAATAGTTATAATCACAAATTATTATGTCAACATATAAAGACAAATCTAATGATAATTCAAATGGGCATATTCCTTTTTTGGATGCGATGCCTAAAATTACTTCACGTGAAAATTCGTTATATGCTTTTATCGAATTAATTAATATCTTTCTGATTTTTGTGTAATAGCCTTTTGCATAAGGACATTCATCAGGATTGCAGGCTTTGCCTGGGCAATAACACATTTTGTCTTTTGCAGTTATTAGAATGTCACTTGCAATAAGACCATTTTTTCTCATAATTGAGACAGTTTGAAAAGCTGTTTCTTTGCCAGAGCCCTTCGCAGTTAAGTAGAAAATTTTATCATTGGTTTCATTAGCAAAACTTTTTGCATACGGATAAAGAGTTGAAATTGTCTTTCCAATGCCTGTTGGGGCTTCGCAGAATAATAAACCACCATCCTTGGCGATGCCATATGAGTATTTAGCTAATTTCTTTTGCCCTTTTCTAAAATTGTCGAATGGGAAAGTGAGTTTTTTTGCAGATTCATTTCTAATTATTGTTCGATTATAAATTAATTTATAAAAATCAAGGTATTCTATTAGAAGTTTATTTATATCGGTTTCTAATTTCGATGTTTTGAATGTAAATTTCTTAATCATTCTTTCATCCGTTAATTGATGGATGTATGTAAGATTAATATTCACATGATCCAGTCCTTTTTCATGAGCGTACATTAATGCATAGCATTTTGCTTGACCTAAATGCCATTCTTTCTGCTCATTAAAAAATGACTCTAGAGGGGAAATGGTTGATTTTATTTCATCAATCGTGACCTCATTTTTATCTACGATAATTCCATCTGCTCTGCCTTCTAAAGATATTTTGAAGTCATCCACATCAAATGTTTCAAATAATTGGTATTCAGAAATATAATTTTTGCCTTGTTTTGTTTGATAAAAGCTATGAATGCGTGTGCCTTCATTCATAGTAGTTTTATTAAAAACGCGATTATCGATATCGCCGGTTCTAAGCAAAAAATCAACTAACTGATGAACAGATAATTTCAAATTCTTATTCATAATTATATTTTATACAAAAAAAGACTAATTTAATAGTCTTTTATTTAAGAATGATTCCGCTTAGGGATTTGTTTCCGTTAGCAAAACTCTTTCCGTCCATTTTTTTCTTTCCTTCAAGTTGAACAATATCAAGTTCTATCAGACCATCGATTAGCTGAAGTTTAATTGTTTTGTTAATATCAATTTTCCCAACCTCTCCTATTTGGTCACTAACTTTATGAGCTTTGAAAATTTTAAGTTTCTTTCCATCTATATATAGATATGCTCCAGGCTCATCACTTAATCCCCTTATGTAATTTATAAATTCACATGAAGGTTTTGTTAAATCAAGTTTTTCATCTTCAGGTAAAATTTTATCAGCAAAGGTCACAAGCGACTCGTCTTGACTGGCTCCTTGAAGATTTCCATTTAAATAATTTAACAAATTATTAATAGTAACATCTATTGCGGCATCAGCTAGCTTATCACACAATGAACTATAATTATCATCTTTATCTATAACTACTTCTTTGATGGCAAACATGCGACCAGCGTCCATCTTGTCGATCATTTCCATAAGAGTTATGCCGGTTTTTTCTTCGCCATTTATAATTGCACGCTGAATGGGAGCTGCGCCTCTATATGACGGAAGAATTGAACCGTGAAGATTCAAACAACCATAGGTTGGTATATCAAGCACAGTTTGAGGAACAATCTGCCCATAAGCCATTGTTAAAATCAAGTCAGGTTTCAAGTCTTTTAAAAAATCAAAATCTTTTCTAATTCTGTGTGGCTGAAATACAGGTATTCCATACTTAAGAGCAATAGCCTTGGTCGGAACTGGTTCTAGTATAGCTTTTCTTCCTACAGGTTTATCTTCTTGAGCAACAAGGCCAACAAAGTTGAATCCATAATTAATTAATGCCTCAAAAACCTTTGCGGCAATGCTTGGTGTCCCCATAAAAACTAATCTATATTCTTTCATTGTTTTCATAACGATAGTTATTATAAGAAAAACATTTAGTATTTTCAAATATTGAAAAAAGTTATAAGATTAAATTTCCGGAGGTTATATATGTACTCTGAATACAAACAAGTTAAACAATTTTTCCAAAGTGCAGAAGATTTACTCAAAACATCCAAAACAATGGAAGATATTTTTTTAAGAGCAACTTCTTTGCACAAAAAAGAAAAAGCCATTACATGGATTAATGAAAAAGGAAAAGTTTCATCTTTTAAATATAAACATTACAAAACATATTGTTTTGAATATGCATCTAGAATTTCACAAAAATTAAAGGATTATCCTCTTGATTCTGTTGTTGCTCTAAAATTTCACAATTGCCCAGATTGGCCATTAGTGTTTTGGGGTATTTTAATGAGTGGTTATATCCCATTCTTAATTGATGCAAAACTTCCAAAGGAAAATACAGAAGTTTTGCTAAAAGAATCACACGCTGTCGCCATAATAACTCAGGAAATTGTTACATATTCTGTCACAAGTATAAACTTTAATTCTCTCAAAGATGTTAAAGTTAACTTTAAATTTGCAAATAAATGGGCAAATAATGTTATTTTTTGTTCCTCTGGCACAACCGGAAATGTCAAATTAATGAAATATGATGGCAAAAACCTTTGCTATCAAATCGCAGCTGCAATTGATATGCCAGAAGAAACAAAGGATATTATGTATCCTGGTGAGATAAATATTCTCGCTATCATACCTTTCCATCACATTTTTGGCTTTGTTGCAGTCTTTCTATGGTACACATTCTTTGGTAAAAATATTGTTTTTACAAAAGATCTATCGCCAAAAGAGGTTGCAAATGTTTCTCAAAAATGTTCCGTTACTCACATATATAGTGTTCCACTATTCTGGGATTCATTAGCTCAACAAGTTAATAGAAAAGCCGAGTTAGAAGGCGAAAAGAAAATGGATTTACTTGCAAAAATGATCGCTTTCCATACTCACAAAATTTCAAATGAAGAGGCTGGAATGGCTGCAAGCAATATTGCGCTAAATACAGTTCAATCACAACTCCTTGGTAAGAAAGTTAGATATTGTATTTCTGGTGGAGGTTATTTATCAGCTGACACATTAAATACCATTAATGGTATAGGATACAACTTATATAACGGCTTTGGCATGACTGAGGTTGGGGTTGTTTCTGTTGAATTATCGAGTTATGTTGAACAAAGACTTAAAGGTAGCATTGGAAAGCCGCTCCACGGAGTTACATATAAACTAGCAAACACAACAAAACTCGAACCTAATGTTGGAGAATTACTTATTAAATCCCCTACTATTCATTCCATTGAAATTATCGATGGAATCGAAAAAGAACCAGAACTTGAAGATGGCTTCTTGAGAACAGGCGATATAGCTGCTGTTGATGAAACTGGCTACTATTACCTAAAAGGACGCATTAAAGATATTATCATTAATGAAAACGGAGAAAATGTTTACCCAGATGAAATTGAAGACTATTTCAAAGATATCCCAGGCATTGTCAGATTATGCGTTGTAGGAGTTAAAAAAGGAAAAACTCATCATGAAGTCATTACTTGTATATTAGAAATATCAAGTGATGTTGGCGAAGATGACATGGATGTCATAATGAAAAAGTGTGAAGAGATAAACAACACTTTAGCTAACGAAAAGAGAGTTCAAAAATTCTTGATTTCAAAAAATAGACTTCCATTAACTTCTTCTTTGAAGGTCAAGAGATTCCAGGTTAAGCAATTTTTAGACTCGAAAAGCGATTCGTTTGTTGACTTGAATCAAAAGAAACCAATAAAAGATTTCGCTGGTTATAGAAAAGAAGATGTCGAACCAATCATCAAGCATGTTAGAAAAATATTCGCAAAGATTCTTCTTCTACCGTTTGTTAAGATAAACGATAATGATCATTGGGTTAACGATTTAGGCGGTGATTCAATGTCTTATGTTGAGTTAATTAACACAGTAAACAAAGAGTTTGAAGTAGAAATTCCAGAAG
Source organism: Bacilli bacterium (assembly GCA_024408105.1). GTDB lineage: Bacteria > Bacillota_I > Bacilli_A > RFN20 > CAG-826 > Fiminaster. Next base: position 115,580 of record JAKSVG010000001.1, read on the forward strand.
AAAAATATGCTCTTTTAACCAATGTTAATGATTTTACAGAAGAAATCCTTTCTTTGAAAGGAATACAAAAAAATAAATAAAAGTTGTTGTTATTTGTTAAGTTTGGTAAACTTATTCACGATAAAAAAGAGGTAAGAAAATGGCTCAAATTAAATCACAAATTAAGAGAATCGGAACAAACGAAAAAGCTCGTCAACGTAATGTCGCTGTTCGTAGCCGCATTGCTACAGAAAGCAAAAAAGTTAGAATAGCGGTCGAAAAAGGCGATGCAAAAGCTGCCCTTGAAGCACTTAAAGTTGCAACACGCTTATTAGACAAAAGTGTTACAAGCGGTGTCTACGCAAGAAACACTGCTGCTCGTAAAAAAGCTTCTCTTCAAAAATTAGTTAACGGATTAGCAAAATAAGTTAATTTGGAAAATTAATTAAAAATAATTCAAAACCATAGAAGCGGTCGATTTGACCGCTTTTAATTTGATAATCAAGATAATACAAATCATCCAGGACATGGGCTATATCTCTACGAGATAAATATCTGCGATTTTGAAGGGCAATTTTTACTCTAAACGGATTGCAAGCAAGCTCAGTTGCTATTTCATCCTTGTCTAGACCTTTTTGATATAAATAACAAACTTCAGAAATAAATCTAAATTGACTTCCTAACATAGGAACAAGAGAATCAGTTGCTCTTGAACCAAGAAGTTGTAAATCTCTAAAAATCGATAGGGCGGTTGCGTTATCTCCTTTAAATAATGCATTAGACATTGAAAAAGCATCGTCTTCAAGGGGTTTAGAAACCATAAGAGTTATATCCATTATTGAAAGATTATTCTTATAAAGAATAAGTTTGTTTGCTTCATTAATAAAACGATTCAAATCGCCATTAACTCGAACAATAAGTTCTTCTAGTGCGTCAGAATCAATATTAACGTCTCTATCTTTAAAATACTTTTTGGCAAAAACTGGCCAATCTTCTTTCTTTAAATTAACAAAATTAAAAATTTCTCCATTTGCTTTTATCGTTGCGACAATCGGATTTTTGTCATCAATCGTTTCTGCTCTAACAATAAAATAAATATCAATTGCTTCATTAGGAATTGCAACTAAGTCACAAATTGATTGAACAATTTCTTTATCTGCTCCTTTTGATAAAAATTTTACATTATCAAAGATAACTGCTTTTCTATCATACCCAAGAGGAAGCATCTCAGCATCCATAATTGCTTCATTAGGATCAACATCATCCATATCAAATTTTGCAACATTAAAATCATCAGGCGTTATGAGTCGTTCAGTAAGAAGCTTTTTAAGCTTCTTTTTAATCATTGGATATTGTTCACCATAAAGGATGTAATTCATGAATCCATTATAACATTAAATTGTGAATTGCACGAATGAAATAGTGCCCTCAATATCAGTTCTCCTTACGGAAACACCATATTTATTTAATATTGTTAACACTTCTTTGTCTGGGTGACCATACAAATTTGACTCCCCCACAGAAATAATTGCTTCATACGGGGATGAGGTTTTTATGAATGCTTCTGAAGATGAGGTTTTTGAGCCGTGATGGCCTACTTTTAAAATATCACAATTTATATCTAATTTTTTGTCAATTAAAAACTTTTCGACATTAATTGATGCATCGCCCATTAGAAGAAATTTCTTACCCATAAAAGATAAATTAAAAACAAGCGAATTATCGTTTTCATCATTGCTTTTATAATGATTAAGATTTTCAAATGTTAAATCGCCAATTGAACAAGGGAAATCATTCGCTGATGCTTTATAAGCATTAACCTTAAAATTATTCATTAATGATTGAGCTGCTCCACTATGATCAAAGTCATTATGAGTAGTTATTAATAAATCAATGTGATTAATTTGTTTTTTATTAAAAAATGGGATTAATGTTTTTTGAGCTAAATCAATGCTTTTATTTCCACCTGTATCAATTAAAACAATGTTATTTTTATTTTTTATTAAAATAGCATCGCCTTGCCCCACATTAATAAAATAAATAGCATTAAGAATATACATTCTAATGGGAATAAGTGAAACAACAAATAGAGTGGTTAATGGCAAAAGTGAAAATTTAATATGCATATATCTTTTTGATTCAATTAAATAAATGCTTACAAAGAAAAACGCATAATATAAAGGCATTAGAAAATTAAAAAAATCTCCAACAGAAACGGATATATCTAACATTTGTAAATTTGTATAAACAAAAGTAAATACTTTTGTTAGATTTGTTAAAACAAAATTAAATGGAATGTTTATATAAAATGATATCAAGGATATTAAAATGAAAATTTCATTAAAAGGAATTAACAATGTTTGAAACAAAAGAGAAAACATATGCCATGATCCGTTTTGGACATTAATTGGCAAAAGAAAAACGTAAAAAGTTAACGGCATAATAAATGTCTTATATTTCTTTTTAATGTTAGAAAATGCAGGTTGAAGAACTAATGCTAACAATGACAATGAAAAGCCAATATAGAATGCTTCTTGATAGGCAAAATGATAATCAATAATCAAAAAGAATAATGCAACGATACTAATAATAAATAACGAACTAAATTTCTTCTTAAGACAATGCTTATTTACATATCGAAAAATATATAAAACCACTACCCTTATTATTCCTAGTTTAGGAAATGTAAATATCAAATAAGGCATGAACAAAATAATCGAAATTAGCTCAGCATATTTATCTTTTAAAAAGAGTTTGAATATTTTTTCGAAAAGCATGATCAAAAAATGAAAATATATGCCACTCATAGAAAGAAGAAAAATTAAATTCAAATTTTGAGCAGCATTTATAACCTGACTATCATAGTCTTTATTGCAAAATAGAAAAGCGTCAATTAAAAAACTTGTTTCTTGTTCAAAATTGCTCAAAAATTTTTCTCTATATTCTTTTAAACGAACAGGGTTATGAAACTTTTCGCTAATTTTGTTAGAAGATAATTCTCTTTTAATGCCTTTATCTAAAAGATAATCTTTAAAAGAAAACTGACTTTCATACGTGACCATAGATATTTCTTTTGGCTCACTAACAATAAGTAAATAATCGCCAATTTCTCGAGAATTCATTTTTTCATACACATAGAATTTTTCTAATTTTGATTGAAATAAAAAATAATTTTCTTTTGCCTCTACCACTAAACCTGAATATGTATGATTGCTAGGATTATTTTCCATTGGTAGCAAAGGAAGCGCTAAGCCAATAAGAAATATGCCAGCAAAAATTAATATCTTTTTATTACGGATTTTATAGATAAGAAAAAGAAAAAATAATACTGAAATACTGACGCTTATTACAATATTATTTCTAAAGAAATATAGCCCTAATATTAAACTTAAAATAGCAAAGAATAGAGTCATGATGATCTTAAGACTACATAATTCTTAATTTTTTCAAAAGTAGCGTTTCCGATTCCGTTAACTAATTTTAAATCTTCTATTCTTTTAAACTGACCAACTTCATTTCTATATGTCACAATTGCACTTGCTGCAGCACTACCTATTCCACTAACTTCCTGGAGTTTATCGGCTGCATCAACGTTGATATTTACTTTTTTGATTGGTTCCATAGAGCAAACATCAGTATTATCGTATTTTGGTGGTATATAAAAAGATAATCCATCTGATAGTAAATACGAAGTATCGTATGCTAATGGATCTGCATTTGTTGTTACACCACTAGCAACTTGAATCAAATCATTTAATGTTGTATTAAGCTCTAAAATATATGTTCCTGATCTAGTAATTTCGCCATTAATTGAAACACTAATCGAGTTTCCGTCTAATGTTTGAGTTGTGGTAATTGATGTAGCAGCATTAATTAACGAGTTTGGATCAATAAATTGTAGTACAACAATCATTGTGATTGTAACAACCAAAACTGCAATAAGAACTTTTCCCATAAATGTGCCTCCAATATCATGTAGTCATTTTTAGAAGAAAAGTGTCACAAATAAAAAAGGTGGAACATAGTTCCACCAATTAATTATTTTAGAAGAGCAAGTCTCTTTTTATATTCTTCTAGTTTGTTTTTTTCTAGTTCAACTTTTTCTTTTGGAGCTTTATTAATGAAATTAGGATTATTGAGCATATTCTCGCATCGTTTAATTTCATTTTCTAGAAATTCAATATCTTTAGTTCTTTTAGCTTCTTTTTCTTCTAAGGATATATCGTCTTCAATAAATAACGTCATTTTTGAATATGCATATTTACTGCCTTTTGAAGTTATATTATCTGAAACAATAATCTCCTTAGCAAAGCTAAATCTTGAGAGATAGTTTTCAAAACCTTCAAACAGCTTTTCTTTTGTTTCAATTACTAATTTAAGTTTATAGTTTGGAGCAAGCTTATTTGTAACTTTATAATTACGAATATCTTGAATCATCTTATATAAAATCTCAACAGATGTTAAATCACATTTTTTTGCATTAATTTCTGTAGGATAATCTTCAATCATGATTGACTTTTTATGGAGAGGAAGAGCTTGGTATAATTCCTCACCAATAAATGGAGCATATGGATAAATCATGATGATTATATCTTTCAAGATATAAAATAGGATTGATTTTACGATATTTTTATAAGATTCGTTGCTTCCTTGAAGAGAAACTTTGCTCATTTCTAGGTAGGAAGAGCAAAAATCATCATAGACGAAACTATATAAGTATGAACTTGCCATTGAATATTCATATTTATCCATGTAGGAAGACACTTTTTTAATTGTTACATTTAATTTATTGATAATGTCTTTCTCCACTGGATCTAATTTATCAAAATCAATCTCAATTGGTTTAAAATCTTCGCCTAAATTATCTAAAACGTATCTAGCAGAATTCCAAATCTTATTCAAATAGTTACTTGCAGAAACAACTTTTTCTTCGATGTAACGTGTATCCTGTCCAGGTGCGCTACCTGTTGTGAGAAAGTATCTTAGTGCGTCCACACCATATTTTTCAATAACATCCATTGGATCGATTCCATTGCCTAAAGATTTTGACATTTTTCTTCCTTGGGAATCTCTAATTAATCCATGGATTAAGCAGTCTTTAAACGGAGATTCTTTAGTAAATTCTAATGAATCAAAAATCATTCTTGAGACCCAGAAGAAAATAATGTCATATCCAGTCGAAAGAAGTGATGTTGGGAAATAACGTTTATAATCATCGGTAATATTTGGCCATCCGAGTGTTGCGAAAGGCCATAAAGCGGATGAGAACCATGTATCAAGAACGTCTTCGTCTTGCTTATACATTGGATCATTGATATCTTCAATAGAAACCTTAATTTCACCTGTTTTAATATTGTAATAAGCAGGAATTCTATGGCCCCACCAAAGTTGTCTTGAAATACACCAATCATCAACATTTTCCATCCATTGTTTCCAAGTGTTCTTAAAACGTGATGGAACAAAATTTACATTGCTTTTAGCAAGAGCTTGCTCTGCTAAAGGTTTCATTTTTACAAACCATTGTTTTGATAAAAATGGTTCCACTACAGTTCCGCTTCTTTCGCTGTGTCCAACTGGGTGAACAATATCTTCAATTTTTTCAAGTCTGCCATCAGCCTTTATTTTTTCAACAAGTTTTTCGCGGCATTCGTATCTATCCATTCCTTTAAATTGACCGCAAATATCAAGCATCTTTGCAGAATCATCCATACATTTAATTCGCTCTAACTTGTATTTATTTGACAAAGCAAAGTCATTTGGGTCGTGGGCTGGTGTGCATTTCATTGCACCTGTCCCAAATTCAATATCAACATATTCATCACCCATAATTGGAAGTTTTTCTTCATTAGCTGGGTTAATAACGTATTGCCCTATTAAATCTTTGTAACGTTTGTCCTTAGGATTAACAAATACAGCAACATCACCAAACATTGTTTCTGGTCGGGTTGTTGCAACTATCAAATATCTATTTGACCCTACAATTGGGTATTTAAAATAATAGAACTTGCCTTTTGTATCTTCATAAACAACCTCAATATTTGAAAGAGCGGTTTTTAATACAGGATCATAGTTAATGATTCTTTCACCTTTGTAAATGAGTCCTTTATCATAAAGCGTTTTAAAGACTGTTTTAACTGCGAGGCTTAATCCTTCGTCGAGAGTGAATCTTTCACGCGTATAATCAAGGGAAAGGCCCATTTTTGCCCATTGTTCATGGATGTTCTTTCCATATTCTTCTTTCCATGCCCATGCTTTTTCAAGAAACTTCTCTCTTCCAAGGTCGTAACGGGAAACTCCTTCTTTGCGAAGTTTCTCTTCAACTTTTGCTTGCGTAGCTATTCCAGCATGGTCCATGCCAGGAAGCCAAAGTACATCATAACCTCTCAATTTTTTGTATCTTGCAGTAATATCTTGTACGGTTGTATCCCAGGCGTGTCCTAAATGTAATTTACCTGTGACATTTGGAGGTGGAATAACCATCGAAAAAGGTGATTTTGTTTTATCTCCAGCAGTAAAATAGCCTTCTTTTTTCCAAAATTCATATTTTCCTTCTTCCACTTTTTTGTGATCATATCTTTTATCTAGCATATTAATCATCCTCCTAAATATATAAAAAGCGTCCTATTTAAGGACGCATTTAACGTGGTACCACCTTAATTCATATCAAACTGATATGCACTTAATTAATCTGTAACGTAGATATACGGAATATTCCTATTCAGCCTAGCAAGCGACAACACTTAATGTTTATGTGGCATTTCCAGCGACTAGCCTTCTCTATTCATAAACGCTTTAAGTGACCTCTTGGTCATCAGCATTTTCATTATAGATTGCTCAAACCTTTAGTGCAAGATTAACAATCTTATCTTTAATTTTTTCGATACATTTGATGTTATTATTACTTGACTCAAAGAATTCAATTTCGCCAAATGTTTCGTAAACGTTCTTTTTCATTTTAGATTTTTCGCTTTGGTTAAGTTTATCAACCTTAGTTAGAACCAATACAAATGGAATGTTTTTATTCTTTATAAATTCATAAAATAATTTATCATCGTTACTAAATTGATGGCGCGAGTCTAATAAGAAGACAACCCCTTTTAAATACGGATTATCGAAGTATGTTTCCATCATAATCGCAAAATTATCAAGATGCTTACTGCCAGAATTTGTGTATCCATATCCTGGGGCATCAACCAGATAAATTTTTTCATCAATTAAATAATAATTTAATAATTTAGTATATCCTGGTTTTGATGATGTAAATGCAAGTTTATGTCGATGCACCAACGCATTAATGAGGGTAGATTTCCCAACATTAGATTTTCCAATAAAACAGATTTCCGGCAATTTCTTGCTAGGTGAATCTTTTATTGTTGGAGCACTTTTGATAAATTCAACTTTTGAAAAATCAATCATTGTTTAATTGCAACCTTCACCGCATCATCAACACTATTCATAAATATGATGTTTAATCCTTCCTTAACTTCTTTAGGAAGTTCATCAACAGCTTTTTTATTTTCACTTGGGACTAAAATTGTTTTAATCCCACTTCTGAGAGCTGCTAATGATTTCTCGCGTAAACCACCAATTGGAAGGGCTCTTCCGCGCAAGGTAACTTCACCAGTCATGGCAACATTATTATCAACAGGTTTATTCGTCAAAGAACTAATAATTGCAGTCGTAATAGCAACACCAGCCGATGGTCCATCCTTAGGAACTGCTCCTTCAGGTACATGGATATGAATATCATTTTCAGCAAATAATTTGCTGTCGATCTTGTACTTTTTCGAATTTGCTTTTACATAGTCAAGAGCAATGGAAGCAGATTCTTTCATAACATCGCCAAGTTTTCCAGTAAGAACTAAGCCGCCCTTACCAGGAAAATAATTCACTTCAATTGGAAGAATATCTCCGCCGAATTGTGTATAAGCTAGGCCTGTAACAACACCAACTTGTTCAGTCTTTTCCTTTTTTGTGTTTTCAAATAATGGGACTCCGAGATATTTTTCAACAAGTTTTGGGGTGATGCTGACTTTTTTAAGTTCCTTATCTGATAACAAATCAACAACAACTTTGCGAAGCACACTAGCAATTTTACGTTCTAATTCACGAACACCAGCTTCCATAGTGTATTTTTGAATGATAAATTTGTATGATTCATCACTAATAGAAACTTGTTTTGCTGTTAAACCGTTTGCAGCAAGTTGTTTTTTAAATAAGAAATTTTTTGCAATTTGAAGCTTTTCAATTTCTGTATATGAGTTAACTTCAATAAGTTCAAGACGATCTCTAAGAGGTCCTGGAATATTATCAAGATAGTTAGCTGTACATATAAACAACACATTGCTCAAATCATATGGTTCTTCTAGATAATTATCATTAAAAGCAAAGTTTTGTTCTGGATCTAGCACTTCTAAAAGTGCTGATGCTGGATCTCCTTTGTATGATGAAGCTAATTTATCTATTTCATCAAGAAGGAAAACAGGGTTAGTAACACCAACACGTTTCATACCAGAAATAACTCTTCCAGGCATGGAACCAACGTATGTCCTTCTATGGCCTCTAATTTCAGCTTCATCAGAAATGCCACCCAATGATGCCTTAAAAAACTTTCTCCCTAAAGCTCTAGCAATGGATTTTCCAAGTGAAGTCTTACCACATCCTGGAGGTCCATAAAAGCAAAGAATAGGAGCTTTTAAGTTTCCTGTCATTTTCTTGACAGCCAAATATTCAACAATTCTTTCTTTCACTTTAACTAAGCCATAATGATCTTCATCAAGAATCTTTTTTACTTTGTTAATGTCATCATCATCTTCTGTTTTTTGATACCATGGTACATCAAGAAGGGTTTGGACATATGACATTAACAACGATGATTCAAGCGATGCTTGAGGCATCATTTCATAACGTTTAAGTTCGGCTTTAACTTTTGCTTTAACGTGCTCTGGATAAGGATTCTTTTCAATCTTGTCTAATATAGAGTCTGGATTTTCGTTTCCACCATCTGATCCACCAAGTTCGTCTTTAATTGCTCTAAGTTTTTCATGGAGAATATAATCTCTTTGATTTTTTTCCATTGCAGCAGCTGTTTTCTTTTCAATTTCTGCGTCAATTTGTGATTCAAGTTTTGACTCTAATAGAATCGAAAGAACGAGTTCTAGGCGTTTCTCAACATTAACTTCTTCAAGAATTTCTTGACGTTTTAAATCAGTAGTAATTAGATATGGTGCGATTACATCGCAAAATTCTGATGGAGAAAAACCTTTTGTACTTATTTCACTGGAAATTGCGCGAGGAATAGAATTGTAGATTCGTGGGTTTTCTTCAAGTGCTTTAACAATCTTTTTTGATAAAGCCATAACCATTTTTTCATCGCCAGGTACTTCTTCAAGTTTCTCAAACGATGCAACAAAGAAACCTTGTGAATCAAAATCCATTTTCGTAATTTTGACTCTTGCGCTTCCCTGAACTCTAATGCGAACATAGTTTTTCATATCACTATAAGAAACAATTCGACAAAGAGTGCCAACAGAATAAATATCTTTTTGAGTTGGGACGTTAACAGAACTATCTTTTTGAGAGACAACTAAAAGCAAGGAACTATTATTATCCCTAGATGAGTTAATCGCTTTAATCGAAAAATCTCTTCCAGCATCAATTCTTTCATCTTTCTTCCCTGGAAAAAGAACAAAGTTCTTTGTCACAAGAAGAGGCAATGAAAACTCTAATTTTTCTTTTTCCATATTCGTCTCTCCTTTAAATAAAATTTAAATTTATTCTTTTGCGTTATTTGCTAATAAGAAATCAGCAATTCTACGTTGTCTAATTTCAGCAGCAAAACGGTTAATATCTTTTGAAAGAATTTCTTTAACTTTGTCAACTGGCATATTGTATTGTTTGCCAATCTTTTCAAATTCTTCATCAAGATCTTTTTCTGTAACAGTAATTTTTTCAGCTTTGGCAATTTCTTCCATAACAAGAATGCCGTGTAGATTTCTTTCGGCTTCTTTCTTGGTGTTTTCATTGAAAGCTTCTTCTGTTTGACCAGTTAATTGCAAATATTGTTCCATGGTTAAACCACGTTGTTTCATTTGGTCTTCCATATTACGTTTCATACCAGCAATTTCTTCTGAAATGATTTCTTCAGCAATTTCAAATTTTGATGTTTCTACTGCTTTTAAAACGATTGCATCAAGAAGTTTGTTTGTTGCTTGTGTGTCTTTTTGAGATTTAAGTTGAGCCTTCAAATGCTTACGTAATCCTTCAACATCACTAACTTCTGGAATTGCCAATTCTTTAATCAAATCAGCGTTGAGTTCTGGTAAAACTTTAGTTTTAACTTCATGAACTTTACATTTAAATAATGCTTTTTTGCCAGCGAGTTCAGCAACATATTGTTCTGGGAATGTCACATTGACATCAACTTCATCACCGCTTTTAGTACCGACTAATTGCTCTTCAAATCCTGGAACGAATGAGTGTGATCCGAGTTCAAGGTTATAATTTTCAGCTTTTCCGCCTTCGAATTCTTTGCCGTCAACTGAGCCAACAAAGTCAATTACAACTGTATCCCCAACTTTCGCTGGTTCTTCGCTAACAGTTAAGCTAGCGTTTTGAGAAACGAGTTTCTCTACTTCGGCGTCAACTTCTTTTTCGGTCACACTAACTTTGTCTTTTTCGATTCCTAAGCCTTTATATTTTCCGAGTTCAACAACTGGTGGCAAAACGATAACAAATTTTAATTGTAATGATGTATCGCTTACTTTAGTAACATCAACAGATGGTTGAGCTGCTGGTTGAAGTTTTTCTTCTTTTATAACTTCTTCAAATGTTGGTTGAAGGAGTGAATTAATAGCTTCATTAAAAACTTTTCCATTATCAATGTGCTTCTTTGCAATTTCAGTAGGAACACTGCCCTTGCGGAAACCTTTGACAGTTAGTTCTTTCGCTAATTTTTGGAAAGCCTTTTCTTGAGCTTCTTTCCAAACTTTTTCTTCGATGTCACAAAGGACTTCTACTTTTGTGTTATTAATTTTATTAACAACTCTTTTCATAAATCTATATGTCTCCTTTAAATTTACTAATGTAAAGTATATAAAAACTGTTCAATCAATACAAGCAATATTATTTATAGTAAATGAAAAGGTGTCTTAGACAAGGCACCCATTATAATTTAATAGCTGGAGTTGATTCAATTATCGACTTAATCTTCTCTTTTAGAGAAACAATATTTGTCTCACTTTTATCATAGTCTTCTTTAATATAATCTTTTGCAATCATAATAAATGCTTTAGACATATTTTCGGGACTATCAATTGTTAAATCATCAGGGTAAATATCAAGAGCGTAGCAATTAACTAAATGCAATGCTGTTTCTTGAATTGTTACATTTTTATTGGATTCTAAGTATATATTTTTTGTAATTTGATTAAATGCATTTGATGAAAATGGAGGCATAATATTTTTTGGATTAAGCGTCTTCAAACCGTTCCTAGTCAATAATTCGATTTCACCATCAAACTTATTATCAATCAATGTGATAAAAGCAAATGTGCGAAAATTTGGATTGACATCGTTTCGTTTCATGAATATTTTCAATGAGTCTATAATTTGTGACAAATTATAATTTTTTAAAGAAAATAATACTTCACCAATAAGTGCGCTGTCGCTTTCGGCTTCTAAGGTTTCGCAAATTTCATCAATGGAATAATATTTATTTTTGCTATTTTTTTCATTATCGATTCTTTCAGGAATGCTACGCAAAAATTCTTCAACTTCTTGAGAAATATAGGGAAGATCTTGATAATGTTTTAAAGCGATTTTAGCCTCATCAAATAGCTTATTTTTAAGAAGTAATTCGAAATGAAGCTTCATTAATTTTTGTGGATAATTCTTTTCAAGAATGTTCTGGTTTGTTTCTATTTCGTCTAAAGCTTCTTTATCCTTACCAAGAATAACAAAACATGAAAGACGCATAAAACGTTCTTTTGGATCATTTGATGATTCGGTTAATTTGATAATCAAATCGTATTGTTTTTTCTCAAAAAGTGACTCTAAGTTGTCCATAACTATAATTACTTTATTATAATCAAAGATTCTTGCAATTAAAATGACATATTAACTGCGCAGTCTGTATTATTTGTAGTAAACTAAAAACATGAAAATAAGAAAAGACATAAAAGATTTTGTTTCTTCATTACCAAGCAATATTACGCTTGTCGCTGCTACAAAATATATAAATTCATCTTTGATGAAAGAATTATATTTTAACGGCATTAATAACTTTGGAGAAAATAGAGTTGATGCCTTTTTGGAAAAGTATGAATCGTTAAAACAATTAGATATTAAATGGCACTTTATTGGACATCTGCAAAGAAATAAGGCGAAGAGTATTATCAATAAAATTGATTATCTCCACTCTCTTGATAGTTTAGAATTAGCAAAAATTATTCAAGACAAACGAGAAAAACCGCTACCAACATTTATTGAGGTATCTATCAATGAAGAAGAAAGCAAAAACGGAGTTAAATTAAATGAACTTGATGATTTTTTCACATCGATAAAAAAATACGACAAAATTAAAATCATAGGACTAATGATGATGTCTAGAAAATATAGTGATAAAGACGCTTTAATAAGGCAATTTAAGAAGTTAAAAGAAACACAAAATTATTTACAAAGTAAATATAAAGTGGATATACCTTATCTTTCTATGGGGATGAGCGATGATTATAAAGAAGCTTTATCAGTTGGAGCAACACATATTAGATTAGGAAGAATTTTATTCATCGAGGATTAAAAGATATATAATTTCGAAGGAGAACTTTATGAAACACTTATTATTTGCAGTATTTGAAAATTCAAATTTAACGCATGATATCATTCAAGAATTGGCGGAAAATGGGATTAATGGCACAGTTCTTGCTTCAACTTCATTGAAACATTTTATGAATGACTTAGATAACGACGTTCATTTCGTTTCATTAAGGCACTTTGAAAAAGTTAATTACGAAGAAAACACTACTTTTTACACTCTCTTAGAAGAAAACCAAATCGAATTAGCTACGTCCATCATTAGAGATCTCTCTGGTAAATTTACCAAAATAAAAGGTGGAATGTTTGTTGTACCAGTTGAAAAATACGAAGGTTCATTCTAACTAATATGTTTCAATTTATAGTTATAGCTATTGCTCTTTTGGTTGGTTTATTGTCAACAAGATTAATGAAGTTTTTGAAATTGCCTAATGTTACGGGTTATCTCATAGCAGGAATATTAGTTGGCCCGTGTGTTTTGGGTTTATGGTTGTCAACCATTAATGTTGGAAATGAACAAACATTAAAAGACATTGTTTATAATCAAAATGTAATGACATTTATCACAAATGCTGCTTTAGGTTTTATAGCATTTTCCATAGGAACTTCTTTTAGAAGGGAGTCATTAAAAA
>JAKSVG010000010.1 GCA_024408105.1 Bacilli bacterium
AAGTGAAACAGGAACATTAATCGAACAAGCAATGAGTAAATACGACCATATTGTCGCTCGTTACGGATTTGAAAGTTTTATTGCAGGAAGAACTGTTTCATCAGTCAGTCCAAAATTATTTAATGTAGACTCTTCATCATCAATATCAATTATTGTAATAATTGCATTAGTAAGTGCTGCAGCAATTGGTGGATACCTCATCTTAAAAAGACGTAAAGAAAATTAATAGTATTAAATAACATTAAAGCAGGAATCAGATGTTTCCTGCTTTTAATTTCTTCGCATTCAAAATATTAAATTTATCAAAGCACAATAATTTACTTAAGTAAAAGGTGACTCACGGTCACCTTTTTAATATATGACATTCTTACTTAGAAATGAGTAATCTTTCAATATCTTTTATTTCTTTAAGAATATCTTTTGATAAAACTTCACTGCCGTCTTCGGTAATAAGAATATCGTCTTCAATACGAACTCCAATGCCAAATTCTTTAAAGTATAATCCTGGTTCACATGTCACAACATTGCCAGGTTCAAGCGGCAATCCTTTTGTTGAGATAGGGCCATCGTGAGTATCAAGTCCTAAGTGATGGCTAACTCCGTGATAATATACTCTTCCAATGTCTTCCTTCTTTTCAAGAAGTCCTTTGGCAACACATTCCTCTGCCAAGTAATTTTTAGCAAATTCTTGAGCATCATTAAGAGTTAAACCAGGTTTCATAAATTGAACTGTTTGTTTATTACAATCTAAAACAATCTGATAAATCTTCCTTTGAAGCTCACTATATTTTCCGTTAATTGGATAAGTACGTGAAATATCAGCGTTATAGTAATCTTTGCTTGCTCCGACATCAAGAAGTATCAAATCGCCATCATGAAGAATATCTTTCGCATCAGGATAGTGAAGAATAACCGCATTTTTGCCGCCTGCAACAATGCTATCGAAGGCAATACCTGCATCAAGGTCTTCATGAACATGGAATTCAAAAACATTGCGCATATTGTATTCATATCTACCAACAGCTAATTCTTTTAACACATTTCTTAATCCAACATCTGTTGTTCTAATAGCGTCTTTAATCATTTCAACTTCTGCTTTAGATTTCACTAATCTAAGTTTAAGAAGTATATCGCCGATATCCGAGACTTCGATTTCAGGGTATTTTTCAAGCATTTGAGCCTTAAATTGTACGGTTGACATACATTCGTCTATCTTCAATTCTTTTTCAAGATCTAAATAGATTTTCCTAATATCTCCAAAATAAGTCATATCTTTCAAGGCAACTGCCAATTTACCATCAAGAGACGTTCTAGTTAAAACATTTTCAATTCCAGAAATATTACTTGCTTCAGGAAATGTCATTTTGATTCCGGTCCATTTTTCAACATTCTCGTTTTTTTCATCCATAAATAAATATGAACTAATTTCTCCATCGGCTTTCACGAGCATTAAAGCAGAATTTTCTTGTTTGATACCTGTTAGGTAATAGAAATTTCTATTTGTTTGAAATGGGTAATTCTCATCTCCTGATTTCTTTCTTCCTAATCCAGCAAAAAGAATAAGAATTGAACCGTTTTCCATTTTGTCTAAGACATTTAGTCTTCTTTCAATATATTCATCTTTTTCAATCATAACTATCTCCTGTACACTTTCTTATTTCCATTAACCTCTATTGGTGATTTAGGAAACCATTCAGTCAATAATGTTCCATCATTCTCATCACATAGGATGTCGAGAGATATTGTATCACCATAAACAATATTTTCTAAAAACATTGAAGTTTGTTTAATTAATCTTTTTAAGCAATCGAACTCACTATAAGTAAGTTCCATATGATAAATAAATTTATTTTCAATATTAACTAAGTCACATGTCCTAATTACTTCTACACCAGTTTCTAAATATGTTGACATTAGTCTACTTGCCCCAAGAAGAACTCCTCCAAAATATCTAACCACCACTAACAAAACTTCATCCATTTCTTTCTTTTCAAGAAGTTCTAGTAAAGGTCTTCCTGCTGTTTTAGCTGGTTCACCATCATCAGAGCATTTCTTTTTACCATCAATAACATAGGCATAGCAATAATGCTTTGCCTTAGGATATTCATTTCTAATGGATTTTAAAATATCTGGAACGCTTTTATCATTTGTGACATGAACAAGAATCCCAATGAACTGGCTTCTATCGCGAATAATTGTTGATTCGTTTCTTTCTAAGACTGTCACCATGTAAAACATTATACATTTTTGTTAACAAAATCGTTATAATCTATTAGAAATGTTTAAACAAACAGAATGCCCATATTGCAAAAATAAATTTGACGATGCTTATGATGAATGTCCTTATTGTCATAGTCAAATAACTAAAAGAACTAACAAAGTTAGTTTTATTCCTTTTTTTAAGCAAATAATTATTTTTGCAATAGGCTTATTTGGCTTTCAGTTGCTAGGCTTGATAATTGGCTTTTTAGTTGGTGGCATATCATCATTAATAATCACAAATTCATATCAATATGAAGAATTTTTAAAAAGTCTCCACTATAATGCTTTAATAAACTTTATTGCTTACGCTATCACTTTCGTTGGTCTTGTTCTTACTCTTTGGAAAGATAACTTCACTCTATTAAAGACTTTTAAACATTGGACTATTCCTGTGTCTGCAATAATAGCATTTGTGTCTATTTTTATATTCAACTTAATTTACGGAATAATATTAAAATCATGCGGAGTAATCATTAAAGATAATCAAAATGAAACAATGTTAACGGACATTGTTAAATCTTATCCTATTTTATCAATTCTCATATTTGGTTTAGTTGGACCAATATGTGAAGAAATCACATATAGAGTGGGTCTATATTCGTTTCTTAGAAGAATAAATAAATACCTTGCATACGGTATAACGATTCTTGTATTTGCTTTTATTCACTTTGACTTTTTATCTAGCGATATCGTTAATGAATTTCTTAATCTTCCGTATTATTTATTTGCAGCATTTGTCTTTTGTTTTCTATATGAAAAATTTGGCTTTGCATCAAGTGTTTCTACGCATATTGCAAACAACATTTTTTCCATTATCAGCACAATCGTAGTAGCATATAACAAATGATATTAAATTTTCAAAAAGTAACTAACTTCATCTTAAAAATCATTGCCCTAGTGTTAATGACATTAGATCATATCGGGGTCTTTTTAGTGGGTTATGCCTCAGAGCAGGTTTTTTCTAACCCAATGTTTATGACTGGTTATGTATTTAGATGCATAGGTAGATTAGCCTTTCCTTTATTCATTCTTCTACTTGTAGAAGCAATTAGAAACACAAAAAACATAAAACTATATATGCTCCGCATTGGAATCATTACAACACTAGTTCTTATTGCTCAGGTAATAATTTATTATTTAGTTGATTCAGGCATTGAAAGCGCATTGTCCCCTTTGATTGATTTATCTTTGTGTGGAGTAACATTGATGTTATTGAAGCGAAAAGATAAATTATCTTTTTTGTCAATCATCCCAATAGCCTACATATTCCTTGTAACAATCATTCAATGCTATGAAATATCTGGTGATGTAAGTGTGAAATGGTTGCCATTTTATATTCGTCCTGGGTATTCTCTCCTTGGTTTATGCTTATCACTTCTATTTTATTATTCGTACTCATTCTCAAAGTTATGGGTTAAAAAATATAATGTCGATCAAGAAAGCATTGAAAAAACACCATATTATCGAAGCCTTACAAATATTTTTATGGCTGCATCATTAGTTGTTGTTTGTATTTTAATATATTGCTTATCACTTATTTCAATTAACGGAAAAGCTGTATTTGACATATATACATCATCTGTTCAGACTTGGTGTATATTTACTGCAATAATTATACTTATGTATAATGGGAAATTAGGCTATCATAAAAAATGGTTTCAATATGGCAACTATTTATATTTTCCAGTGCATATTGTTATCATTTTTCTAATTTTCTTTTTAATATTTAAGTAAGAGGTGATTTGATGATTAAGCATTTAACAAAAGAAGATAACTTCGATAACGAAACAAAAGAAGGGCTTGTTCTAGTTGATTTTTTCGCAACATGGTGTGGTCCTTGCTCTATGTTATCTCCAGTAATAGAAGATCTAGAAAAAGAAATGGAAATCAAAGTCTTAAAAATAGATGTTGATGAACTTCCTGAAATAGCTCAAAAATTTAGAGTTATGTCTATTCCAACACTATTACTATTTAAAGATGGAAAAATGGTTAACCATGCTCTTGGATATATGCCATTAAACCATTTAAGAAAATTCGTTTTGCAAAATTAATCTTTAATTTAAATTAATAGTGTGATAACATTTTCTCACTGCGAAGGATCATTGGTCTATCGGCTATGATGCCTCCCTGTCACGGAGGCGAGACGAGTTCGACTCTCGTATGATCCGCCAGTAATGCAGATGTAGTTCAGTGGTAGAACATCAGCCTTCCAAGCTGATTATGCGGGTTCGATTCCCGTCATCTGCTCCATTAATAAAAATGCCTCGATTAAATCGAGGTTTTTCTTTTAAATACTGGGTAATAAAAAAGGCGTGTGACACGCCAATTTTTCATCTTAATAATTATTTTTTAAATTCAACTCTGAAAGGGTGATCTTGAACAATATTAAGAACTAAGTCAATGATTCCAAAAACAAATGCTAAAACAGCAAAAATAATTGGTTCAACTAATGACTCGTGATTTAAAATTGCTTTAACAATTGCATAAGCTCTCCAACCGGCAATTAACGAAATTAAAATTCTTGCCCATTTTGGAAGTTGCTCCATCCATCTTAAAAAGCCCATTGTTTTTCCTCCAATTTACTAAATTTTACATCTTTTATCTATAAATGTGCAAAAAAATTTAAATTTATTTATAATGAGATTATGAAATTATTAGTAGCCACAAATAACGCTCATAAAATACATGAGTATGAAGAGATGTTTAATCCATTAGGAATTGAAGTTGTTTCTCCTAAATCATTAGGCATAGTTGAGGACCCTCTTGAAGATGGTGATTCCTATGAAGCAAATTCCTTAATTAAAGCAAAAGCACTTCAAAAATATGTCGATTTTCCAATTATTGCCGATGATTCAGGCCTTAATGTTGTTGCATTAAACAATTTTCCCGGAATTTATTCGTCAAGATTCGCAAGTGAAAACGGAGGAAACACATTAGCAAATCCAAAATTAATTGAAATGCTAAAGCCTTATAAAGATAAAAGTGCATTTTTCACATGTGTAATTACATTACTAAATGTTAAAAATAAACCAATACAATTTAAAGGAATATGTCCAGGAAAAATCCTTGATAAACCATTAGGCGATGGAGGATTTGGATACGACCCAATCTTTTATTCAACGGAGGCAAATATTTGTTTTGGAATTGCTTCAGAAGAAATAAAGAATAAATATTCTCATCGTGCGAAAGCTCTCGAACAATTAATAGCTTTTTTAAAGGAAGAAAAGTTAATCTAATACATAGTATTATTTTTCTAAAGGAGATTTGTTATGGCAATAATTAGAAGTTTTTCAGGAGCATATACCTTAGAAGTTTCTAATGGAATAATCAAGAATTTTTCTGGCTGTTATCTTTACGAGATACGAGAAAATATAATTAAAAATTTTTCTGGCGGTTATGAATATGAAATTCGTGGAAATATAGTAAAAAGTTTTACTGGTTATTATCTTTATGAAATGAATGGAAATATATTTAAAAATTATTCAGGACAATTCATTGCAGAAGTCCAAGGTAATTTAGTAAAAAATTTCGCCGGAGGATATCTTTTTGAAATAAATGGAAATATCTCACGAGAAGAATTACTCGCAGTTTTAACTTTAATATTCGAAAGAAAAATTCGATAAGAAAACTTATTTAAGTTTCTTTTGGATAAAGATTCTAATTATTAGCAATGTAACTGTGCTAATAAACCCTATTACTGCAATAGGCACTCCAATAAGTAGTCTTTTTGGCAATAAGAATATGAACATGATTCCTATGCATTGAATAAGGAAAAGAATAAGAGACCAAACAATGATAATGTTTCTACTTTTATAAAGTTTTCTATTGTCTAAAAATATTTGATCATTGATATAGCACTCCACCACAGATGTATTTAACAAATGGAATGGGCTAGATTGGATTCCATAATTGATATTCTTTTTATGAGTCAATATGTTAAGATCTTTTTCTAATCTTGCTCTAGTCAATGATGATTTAACGGTAAAATTACGGTTAATAAAATATAAATCGATGATTCTTTGCTTATATTCTTTAACTTCATCAATTACTTTTAGGTAGATGTTTTTACCTTCCAATTCATAAAAACGTTCTTCATCCATCAGTCTCTCTTCAAGAGTTTTAATATATATATTAAGATACTGATTGATTTCTTCGATGAATATAAGGCGTTTGTTGTTTGAAAAAATATCGTGTTGAAGTACATCATAATACTGATTCAAATAATTTAATGATTCGCTTATATAAGAATGTCTAAGAGTTGACATTAATAATGTCGATTTTATCAATCCTTCAATAATAGTTGGGTCATCAGAAACAAGTTTAACAACCTTTTCAAATTCTTCTCTCGCCTTTTGATATTCTGTTGCTACATTTAAATACCTAAATGCTAAAGATGTATGCTTATTAATATAATTAACTAAATACTTTTTTCCTTGCTCAATCGAAATATTTTTAAAGCATTTTGTACAATATAATTTTTCTTGAGTTTCGTTCACTTCAAGAAGTTCGTCACAAGATGGACACATTATCTTAATCATAAAACCGCCACCATCGTAGTTAACCCAGTAATAAGAAATAACTGAGCAATAAGATACGTCCCCATAATAGCAACATCGTATTTTTTAAATTTTCTAACATATTTTGTAAACAAAATAATTATGTCGCTAATAATAAAGAAAACTATTCCAATAACTAATAAATATGAGAATGATCCAACAAGGAAATAACAAGTAATAATTAAAGGAAGCATTGTAAACAATGATGCATAATAAATTGATGCGCCAACTCGTTCCCATTTCTTCTCAATAAATCTGTTAGCCAATACAAATATTCCAATAAAAAATATAACAAAGCACCCGCAAATAATAATAATGTTTTGATATGGAATATTTGATTTAAGAAAAACGTTGATTATTTCTATCGCATAACACAAGTGGCCTAAGAAAAATGATAATGCACCTAAAGCAAATATTCTGTTATCTTTGAAAAGAACCAGTATATCCCCTACCATTCCAAGAAAAGCTCCAACATATATCAACGGATGGTTTGGAAAACTGACCAAGGCAAACATTCCTAAAAACAATAAACAAAATGGTTTTTCAATTCTGCGATAATTTTCTTTCTCACTAATAGCAAAAATCATTTGAATGATTGATGCTAATCCGAATAATATAAGAAAAACATAACTAGCAATATTTAGTTTTCCGAAAGCTTGAGCAAAATCCATACATTTATTATTATAGCAAGTTTACAACTTGACATATAAGATTGTTTGAAAATATAACTTATTATAGAAAAGAAAATCATAAATGATATAATCTTATATAGTTTGGAGCAGTACCCAAGAGGCTCAAGGGGACGGTTTGCTAAACCGTTAGATCGGGTTACCGGTGCAGGGGTTCGAACCCCCTCTGCTCCGCCATCAAAATTGAAATTAGTTCGATTAATGAACTGTTAGGATAAAGTAGACAAGGATAAAAGTCCAGTCTACTTTTTTCTTTGATACGCTTACGAAATGAGATTTTTAGTATTTTATATTAAAATAATCTAAATATTTCTTAACAATATCCTGCCCCGCTAGGCAAGTGTCTCTAAGCCAACCTTTTTCTTCGTTCCATTTAGATAAACCTCGATAATAAAACATTTTCAATTCTTCTGTAATGATAAATGGAACAATGTTATTTTTAAGGCATTCTTTAAAAATGATCAATCTTCCTATTCTTCCATTTCCATCTTGAAACGGATGAATTCGCTCAAATTTGACATGGAAATCTAATATTTCATCAAATGTATGTTTTTCTTTCTTATTATAAGTATCAATTAATTTATTTATTTCCAATTTAACTAAATGAGCTGGTGTTGTTTGGATATCACCAACTTCATTTTCTAATTTTTTATAATCACCAACTGCAAAATAAGACTTCCTTGAATCACTTGTTCCGGTTTTTAAAATTTTATGCAATTCTTTAACGAAATTTTCTGATAATGGATAATTGCAAAAATCAATTACGCGATCTATACATTCAAAGTGATTTATTGTTTCTACAATATCATCTATTTTGTAAACTCTAGTTTTGTCTTCAATTCCAATAGTTCTTGTCTCAAAAATATATCGGGTCTCATCATGAGTTAGCTTACTTCCTTCTATATGATTCGAATTATATGTTAAATCAATTTGCAAACGATGATAAATTCTACCTTTAATTCCTTCTTTTTTCTCTAAACGAAGTGCTTTTAAAAGATAGTTGTTATTTTTATTTTCGTTAATTCTTCGCGGTAAAACTGCATCCTCAGGAATAAACCAAATTCCACCTTTTTGATAAGCGCCATTAATTTTTTTAGAAAAACAATAATTACGTGCGGTTCTTTGAGAGATATTCCATTTTTCAGAATATTTTTTTACTGTTATATATTTCATATATCAATTATGTCATCAAACGGCAAGAAATTCAATACTTTTATTATGTTTTAATTTTTTTGCCGTTAGTGCTCTGCGTATATCTTAACATTTATAAAAATTAGCAAAGAAAAAGATCGATTCAATCGATTTTATATTTTATTAAATAATCTAAATATTTCTTAATAATATTCTGCCCAGCTAGGCGCGTATCTATAAGCTAAATTATAGAGAATGGATTAGACTTAATTATATTATTTCTTTTTTCTCATATTTAAATGTTGCTTATGTTTCTTCAATTTTGCTAATCAATATAATAAAATCTTCGTATGACAAGTTTTAAGAAACTGTTTGGATATATAGACTTAACAAAAGGAAAGGTAATGAAAAATCTTCTTCTTTTTGCTTTGCCTTTTTTTATAGTTAATCTACTTAACTCTTTATATTCTGCTGTCGATCTTTTATTTATTGGCCAATGTTCTGATACATATAACATTGCTGCAGTAAGTGCTGGCACCACTATTATGTTCGCAATAAATTCTGTAATAGCAGGTTTAGCAACAGGCGGCACAATCGTTATTGGCCAATATTTTGGAGCAAAAAATGAAAATATCGGAAAAGTAAGTAAAACATTCTTTATATATATGAGTGTTGTCGCCTTGCTTGTTACAGCAATTATGATTGGATTATTTTATCCAATAATGTCATGGATGCAACTTGAAGAAGGCGCAATAAATATTGCAAGATCATACCTACTAATACTTGTATTAGGAATACCATTATATGCTGGCTATACAATCATTTCAGCCATATATAGAGGCGTAGGCAACTCTTTTGGTCCTTTCATCTTTTTTGCCTGTGCTGTTATAACAAACATCCTTCTTGATACATTATTTGTTGTTGTTTTAGATAAAGGCGCTGTTGGAGCTGCTATAGCAACAGTTATCGGAGAAGCAGTTGGTTTAGTCGCATCCTTAATTTATTTATATTTCAAAAAACTCCCGTATGAAATTGGAAGAGATACAAAAATTGAAAAAAGAATTATTCCTCAATTCATTAAATGTGGTCTTCCAATTGCTATTCAAGATGGGTTGGTTATTATCTCTTTTGCAATTATTTTAGCTGCTGTCAGTGTTAGAGGAGTTGATTATACTTCTGCTGTTGGTATTACTGATCGAGTCACAAGTTTTGGTTTTGTACCTTTAAGCGCAATAGGATCTGCTGTTTCCACTGCTACAGCGCAAAATATGGGGGCAAAGCAAATTGGCAGAGTAAAAGAATATATGTATGCTGGTTTAATTGTTTCATTAATAAGTGGAACGATTATTGGTTTATTATGTGAGCTTATACCATATCAATTAGCTAGTCTTTTTGCTGGAAGCAACCAAACTGCACTTGAAATAGCTACTCCATATGTTCAAACAACGTCTATTGATATATTTATTTGCACATTAGTTTTTCCTATTAATGCAATATTTATCGGTTCAGGACATACTGTATTTGCAATGGCACAAAATTTAGGTGTTACAATATTTGTAAGAATACCATTTGCACTTGTTCTTGCATTATTAGCAAAAACAGAAATGAAATATATAGGATTGGCTTATCCAGCTTCAACATTCATATCTTTGATTCTGTGTCTAATATTCTATGCATCAAAAAGATGGACAAATCTTAAATCATTATCTATAAGGGAAATATAATTTATGAAACCAGTAATATTAACAACAATGTGCACTATCATTAATGATAAAGGTGAAATTTTGGTTGAAAATCGTATTAAAAAAGATTGGCCTGGATTAACTTTTCCTGGTGGCCATGTTGAAGATAATGAAAACACTGTTAATGCTTGCATTCGTGAAATGAAAGAGGAAACAGGTTTAGAGGTTAATAATCTAATTAATAAAGGCTATATTGAATGGAATGATTTTGGTGATGGAGTAAGACATTTTGCAGTCTTATTCTTAGCAAAAGAATATAAAGGAAAAATCAAATCATCAAAAGAAGGTGAAGTGTTTTTTATAAGTTTAAAAGACATCCATCAATATCCTTTCTCAAATGATTTTGATAAGATTCTAAAACTAATGCTAAATTAAAAGGAAGCCAATGGCTTCCATTTTTATTAATATGCTCTTGCAAAGAAGACAACTTTCTTTGCTTTTTTGCCACACACAAGGCATTTTTCATCAAATGGTATTTGTTCGAAAGGAATGCATCTTGCTGTAGCTTGATAAAGTTCTTTAACCTTATCTTCACATTCTCTTTCACCACACCACATGACTTTTGCGTATCCACCTCTATCAAGAATTTTGCCAAGTTCGTCAATTGAATGAGCTTCGGTTGTGTGATCAAGTAAATATCTAAACGCCTTCTGATACATTTCTTTATGAATGACTTCGAATAGTCGTTTAACTTCGTTAATAACGTCATTTTCTTTAATAACGTTTTTAGCTCCGTCATTACGTTTTGCTAATACGCACACTCCGTTAGCGATATCTCTTGGTCCAACTTCTAGTCTAAGAGGTACACCCTTCATTTCATATTCAGAATATTTCCAACCAGGTGTTTTATCAGAATCATCAAGTTTTACTCTAATGCCCGCTGCTTTTAAAGCATCATAATATTCGTGAGCTTTTTTTAATACCTCAGGATTTTTTTGTTGAATTGGAATAATTACAACTTGAATAGGAGCAACATATGGAGGTAAAACAAGTCCATTATCATCTCCATGTACCATAATTAATGCGCCAAGAAGTCTTGTTGAAACACCCCAACTTGTCTGATGAGGAGTTTGCAATTTGTTATCTCTTCCAAGGAATGAGATGCCAAATGCTTTAGCGAAGCCATCTCCGAAATAGTGAGTTGTTCCACTTTGAAGAGCTTTTCCATCTGGCATTAATGCCTCAATTGAGTAAGTTTCTCTTGCACCAGCAAATTTCTCCTTGTCTGTTTTGAGTCCTTTAACAAAAGGAACAGCAAGTAAATCGCGCCCAACAGTATCGTAAATTTCAAGCATTCTTAATGCGTCTTTTCTAGCTTCTTCTTCTGTTTCATACATAGTATGTCCTTCTTGCCAAAGGAATTCACTACCACGTAAAAATGGACGAGTTGTTTTTTCCCAACGAACTACTGAACACCATTGGTTATAACGTTTTGGTAGATCGCGATATGATTTAATAATTTTTTGATAATGTTCACAAAACAACACTTCACTTGTTGGTCGCACAATTAAAGGATCTTCTAATTGATTCTTCCCGCCAACTGTACAAATAAGTGTTTCAGGAGCAAATCCAGATATATGATCTTTTTCTTTTTGGAAAAGTGATGTTGGGATAACCATTGGAAGATAAACATTTTCCACTCCAACATCTTTGAATTTTTCATCCATTGCTTTTTGAATATTTTCCCAAATAGCATAACCATATGGGCGATAAATAATAAAGCCCTTAACGGATGAATAATCCATTAATTCTGCCTTAACGCACACATCTGTGTACCACTGAGCAAAATCGTCTTCTTGTCTAGTAATAGATTCATTTTTGTTTTCCATATTAATACCTTCTATTCTTTAATATCTTTAATTTTAATTAAACTCTTTGTCGGAATCGGCAATACATTTTCATCTTTTGGAGCAATCACATCACTGCTTACTAAATCTATGCCAAGTTTTTCAACTAGTTCAACACTATCCCAAGTTGGAATATCCAAAGCGATAATTGGCTTTTGATATTTAAGTAGTTTTTCAACTGAACCTCTAAAGTTAAATAATGCTCTTTGAGAATATTGTTTCCCGACTCTAAGATTTGAATCAACGTCAACCAAGAAAAAATCAAACGATCCATAAATATTTGATGATAAAGTCAATTCATTATCTTGAATTTCTAATGCTACCTCAAATCCCTTTGATTTAAATGTTTTAATTTCTTGAGCAAAATCATCATCATTACTTTCAGTAACATCATTTAATTCTTCTTCGTTATATACTAAAACAATGTGAATATCGTTGATGTTTTGAATATGAGATAAAGTTCTATAAGCATACCCTTTTTCATTTGATGAAATTGGGAAGAATAATCGAAGTGAATCGCCATCTTTTTCAGCTGCAAATCTAGTTATAAGATTTCGTGCAATAGTTGCAAATAACATACGGTCATCTTCTGTTCTAAAAGCATAACTTTTTAGTTCGCTTATCGTGCCAAAGAAGCTGTCAAGTGGCTCAACAAAAGATTGATACCCCAAAGTTGTTGCTTTATTCATATCAACAATAGGCCTAAATAAATACTTAAGTTTTTTATCACGGATAATTCTTTCAACTTCAGTTCTATATGTTTCTGCATCACTAACATTTACTCTCCTGCCTTCTTCATACCAAAGAATATCTTGCTCATCTTCTTGAGCTGTTTCAGCAAGAGAAATGACCGTGTTAACAAGTTTTTCTGGTTCATTACGGAATGCTTTATTTTCTGCAACACCAATAGTAAATCCTATTTTATCTTGAAGTGATGCAATTAATAAGTATTTATTAATATCATTTTTTATTGCGTTAGTTAATTGAAGTAATTGAGGTCTGCCATATGCACGCAAATCAGAGACAACAATTTGATGAGTCCCATATTCTATGATAGGTCTAGTCAATGTAACATATGAATTAAAAATGTTTACAAATTGAAGAAATGTAATTCTTTGAAGTGGCTCATCTTTATTTCTTTTATCAAAGAAATTAAATGCAAATGTTATACCTCTATTTGATATTGGAGAACCAACAATTTTATTGAATTGTTCTTGAGTTGATAAACGATAAACCCCGTTATTTTTACTCTTCTTGGTTAGATTAGCTTTAACAAGATAACTATCCATATAAATCATTTGTTTCTTATAGTTGATTTTATCAACCTGAAGCAATGAGAATAAATTATATTTTCTATGCCTTGAAATTACGTGTATTTCTTTAAAAGATGCGGGACTAGCTTCTTTATCTACTAACTGGTTTACCCATTCAATAAGATCGTCTCTTTCGTTTTCCTGAAAATGATTAAAAAACTGAGTTGTTGATATCGTATATCTTTTGCGAAGCTCACTTCTATTAAAATATGTAACATTCTCGTTTTTTAAATCAATTATGTATAAACGAATCGAATTTGATGCGTCTTTCAATTGCCAATCATATTTAATTTTTTTGCTTCTAAAAACAATAATATAAACAATGACTAAAGCGATCATAATCGCCGATAAGGCAACGCCTGCTGCTAAAAACGCAATTTCTAAATCACTCATAAAACACTTAAACAATTATACATATCACTTGTAAAATATACAATGCGCGTTTTAATTAGATAACTTCCTAAATCAAAGATTTGATTGGTTATGCTGATAAAAGAATATTTTATAGAAAGACTAGTTAAGAAAACTCGTGATAGTGATATAATATTTTCCACGGAGGATTACCCAAGTGGTTGAAGGGGGCGGTTTCGAAAACCGTTAGTGGGTCTATGGCTCAGCTAGAGTTCGAATCTCTAATCCTCCGCCATCACATGTTGCCCTGTCTAAATTAGACGAGTTAAATATAAACTTAAAGAAATCGGTTCGTATAATCGATTTTTTTATTTATCAAGTTGTCGCGTGAATTAATTTGAAAATAACATCACCTATTTTGTAGAGAAAAAACATTTGCATAAGCATAAAAGATGCTTTAATATTTATTTAGGTTAGAAATAACCGATGAGTGGAGGAAGGGAAATCCTCCAAAAAGAACTCCCAATTGGATTAGTGGAGGAAGGGAAATCCTCCAAAAAGAACTCCCGATTAGATGATTAATCTCGGTTGAAAATACCGAGATTTTATTTTATGATATACATATATGTTTATAAGTAATATTAGATTATTATCTACTGAGTTCTATAAAGTTTATGCGCATGAGGAATATCCAGAACTTCTTTTAAAGGAGTCTAGACCATACCTTATTTTAGTTGTTGAATATAAAGGGCTTAGATTTGGCATACCATTTAGGACAAATATTAAACATAGATTTGCTTATAAATTTAAAAACACTGGAAGAGATACAGAATTTTCAACAGGATTAGATTTTTCTAAAGCTGTCTTGATTAAAGACTTAAAATATCTTGGAAGACAGGGATATGTTGATCAACTTGAAAGAAACGAATTAAATTCCCACTACAAAGAAATAAAAGAAAAATTCTCACATTATTTAGATAATGTTATTAAATCACTAAATAACGAAATAAAAGACAAATATTTTGCTAAGCACTTATTAAATTCAACCCTTGTATATTTCAAAGATGATTTAATTGGAATAAAATAAAACTCTATCTGAAGATAAAATTGGCTGGACTCCAAAAACCGCGGATAAGTGTGCTGTTAAATTTTTGAAAAAAGAACACATACTCAAGAAGAAATTTCTGAAGTTTTAAGTGCTTTAGAATTTTGGTTAATGAAGAGAAATCTAAAAACGCAGCCTTAACTCTAGGAAGTATGTTTTGTACAGGAGATATTGCTAAACAAGATTTTAATAAGGCTAAAAAAATTACGCTATTGCTGCTGATTTAGGATCTTCGTATGGTTTAGTTAACTTAGAATACATTTACTATTATGCTATATGTGGTGGTAAATCTGATTATAAGACAGAATGTTGCCTCGTCCAAATTAGACGAGTTAAACATAAACTTAAAGAAATCGGTATTATGCCTATTTTTTCTTTAAATTTAGGGTGAAAAAATCGTTTTTTAATTTATAAGAAATTCACCCTAAGAACATTTTAATTGCATAAAATTCGCGAAAAATATGCAATTAAAATGTATTATTTCTGTCCACGAAAGACAGAAGAATTATTTTTTGCATCGATATGTATCAGGATTATTTTCGTTAAATATTTCAGAAATCCACATCAATGTGTAAGAATTCTTGTTCCCGATATTAGTTATTGAATGAGAATAATTTGGTAATATATTAACTAATATAGGATTGTTGTTTGATACATCGTTGGTGATTTTATCACCATTATTAATATTTTCTTGTTCAATAAAGCAATGTCCTATAACCGTATAGAATATCTCTTTTTTGTAAGTGTGATAATGTCCGCCTTTACTAATACCTGGATAAGACATATTAATACTTATTTGACCGTGCTTTTTTGATTTGTATAATTCTTCAAAACTACCTCTTTCATCACACGCAAAATTAAAAGAATAGCCTTCTTCTGATAAGTAATCTAAAAACGTAATAAATAGTTTTAATTCAAATTCGCTATGAATAATAGGAAGATGCCTATCACTTTCAACTTCTCTTTTAAAATATTTAAGCAACTCAGCAAGTCTTCCTAAAGAGCAATCATAAACTGACTCAATAGATAAAATATCTTTAGATCCAATATGTTGTCCACAACTAATGATTTGAATAAATTCATTTACAATATCATCAACATAATTAAAATGAACAACATAATTTTTATCTCTTACAAACACCTCTAAATCATGAGCGATATTATAGCAAAATGTTGCACACGCAGAATTATAGTTTGGCTTGCACCACTTGCCAAAAACATTATTAAGTCTGTAAATATAAACAGGAAGATTACTACCTAAAAGGTAGTCTTCCGCCATTTTTTTAGATTTTCCATAATCGTTATCTAAATTTGCTTGAATTGATGATGACATTATTATTGGAGTATTTTTACCACTACTTTTTATTAGGTCAACTAAACGCTTTGTAAAATTTGTATTTCCATCATAAAATTCTTCGTTTGTTAATGGACGATTAACTCCCGCTAAATGAACGATAAAATCTGCATCATTTATATACGTAATCAATTCGTCATCTTTAGAATCAATATCAAAACGAAAAACATCGTATTTATTTCTTTCTAACGCAAGACAAAGGTGTTTACCTATAAAACCATTCGCGCCTGTTACGAGAATTTTCATTCTTTTCTCCAAACCATTTTATTAACAACACCAACATATGATTGAATAAGTTTAACAACCTTATCTGACACATTTGTATCGATGTAATCTTTGACTGGCTTACATCCCATTTTGTTTTCGACAGCAACTTCAATCGCTTGAAGAAGATTTTTACTATCAATACCAGCAAGCACAAAACATGCTTCATCAAGAGCTTCTGGACGCTCAGTTGATGTACGAATACACACAGCAGCAATTGGCTTATTTATGCTTGCATAAAATGATGATTCTTCTGGCAATGTTCCACTATCACTAACAACACAAAATGCATTCATTTGAAGATTGTTATAATCATGAAATCCTAAAGGCTCATGCATAATAACTCTTTTATCAAGTTTAAAACCTGTTTGTTCAAGTTTCTTTTTGCTTCTAGGGTGGCATGAATATATAACTGGCATGTCATATAATTCAGCCATTTTGTTTATTGCTGTAAATAATGAGTAGAAATTCTTATCTGTATCAATATTTTCTTCCCTATGTGCGCTTAATAAAATATATCTTCCTTTTGTTATATTAAGTCTTTTAAGAATGTCACTTTTATTGATTTTATCAATATTACTAGTTAAAACTTCCGCCATTGGAGACCCAGTAACATAAGTTCTTTCTTTTGGAAGACCACAGTCAGCAAGGTATCTTCTAGCGTGTTCACTATAAGCAAGATTGACATCAGAAATAATATCAACAATCCTTCTATTGGTTTCTTCAGGAAGGCATTCATCTTTGCACCTATTGCCAGCTTCCATATGAAACACCGGAATATGTAAACGCTTTGCAGCAATGGTAGATAAACAACTATTCGTGTCACCAAGGACGAGCAATGCATCTGGATTAGTATCAACCATAACTTTGTATGACTTAGCAATGATATTGCCAATAGTTTCTCCAAGATCACTACCAACAGCTTCAAGATAAATATCTGGTTTATCTAATGATAAATCTTTGAAAAATACTTCATTTAAATTGTAGTCATAATTTTGTCCAGTATGAACAAGAAGAGTATCAAAATATCGTCTGCATTTTTTTATGACTTCACTTAACCTAATTATCTCTGGGCGTGTACCCACAATAATCATTAATTTAATCTTTCCATTATTTTTAAACATAACTATCAATTCTCCTATTCGTGTTGTTTGACAGGCCCACCAAATAATTCTAATTTTTTTAGAAGTTTTTTCATGCCATCTACATCTAATCTATTGGTATTATGCGATGTATAGCTTTCGCCAAGATTTAATTTCTTATTTCCTTTAGAGAAATATTTATCGTAATTTAAATCTCTATTATCTGCTTTGATGCAAAAGAAATTTCCCATATCAATGCTTTTAAGCATTTCTTCTTGAGTTACTAATGTTTCATAAAGTTTTTCGCCATGTCTTGTTCCGATATAAGATATTCCACTTTTACTTCCAGTCAAATCAATGACCGCTTGAGCAAGTGTTTCAATTGTGGCAGCAGGTGCTTTTTGGACAAATAAGTCTCCTTGTTCACCATGCTCAAATGCATATAAGACAAGATCAACAGCGTCATCTAAAGTCATCATGAATCTTGTCATATCAGGATTAGTTATTGTGATAGGTTTACCTTCATGAATTTGATTAAGAAATAAAGGAATAACGCTTCCCCTACTAGCCATAACATTCCCGTAGCGAGTTAAACATAAAACCGTATCACCAGGAAGAAGTTGCCTACTTCTTGCAATGACATTCTTTTCCATAAGAGCTTTGCTTATTCCCATAGCATTGATAGGATAAGCGGCTTTATCAGTAGATAAAAAGATTGCTTTCTTAACATGGTTATTAACACACGCTGTAATAACATTATCAGAACCAATAACGTTCGTTCTTACTGCTTCCATAGGGTAGAATTCGCAAGAAGGAACTTGTTTAAGCGCAGCAGCTGAAAAAACATAATCAACGCCCTTAAATGCATCATTGATAGAGGCTAAATTTCTCACATCACCGATGTAGAATTTTAATTTGGAATTATTATATGCTTTACGCATATCATCTTGCTTTTTCTCATCTCGAGACAAGATTCTAATTTCTTTAATATCAGAATCTAGGAATCTATCTACAACCGCGTGGCCAAAAGATCCTGTACCACCAGTAATAAGAAGGACTTTATCCTTCAAGATAGATGTACTACTTGCAGCATATTCAAAAAGTTTTTCTTTAATTCTTTCTAATCTTAATTGATCAGCTTCAATTTCATTATTTTCATAACTAACATAAGTGCGTAAAGAAATGCCAACTTTATTAGCAGCTTCTTCCTGCGTTAATTTGCAATTTTTGCGTATTTCTTTTAAATTCATATACAATTTCCTCACATATATTATATATAAATTGTATTATTATTAAAAGAAAAAGTGCAATCACTGCACATTTTCAAATATTTTTATCTTCCCTTTACGGCTCCAAACAGCTTTAGAATTGTATATCCAAACAAACTCATATCAAACCATATAGACATTCTCAGAACATATTTATGATCCCATAATGCTTTGAATTCAGGATCATGTTCTCTTTTCATTTTAATTTGAGCATATCCACTTATGCCAGGTTTGACAGCAAATGCATTAGGTGTATATTTTTCTCTACATTCAACAAGATATTCTTCGTTATGCGCACTTCCAGGTCTAGGTCCAATAAACGCCATATCGCCAATAAAAATATTGAATAATTGAAGCGTTTCATCAATGGATGTCTTACGAAGAAATTTGCCAAATCCTGTGTCCATAGACTTTTGTTTTTCTTTGTCCATATCGCTAGGAGCAAGATTTGGGTTTGCATCCAATCTCATTGATCTAAACTTTAAAAGTTTAAAAACACGTTTATGTTTGCCATATCTTTCATGGACAAAAACAGGGTGACCTTTTGTTACAATTGCATTTATTGGGAAAACCCACCACCAAAGAAGCGCTAAGCAAAATAAAATCCCAATAATTGATCCAATTATTCCAATCAATCTTTTAAAAGGTAAATATATTTTCTGATGAATCTTCATTTTGCACCTGCTAATCTCTATTGAATAAGTCACATGAATAGATAAAATTATCGACCTTTTTTAATTTGAAATCAATTCTATTTGCAACAATTAATTTTGATTTATTAATAAACATATCAAAGTCATTTTCAATTTTTAAGCCAAAAAGTATGTTTTCTTTAACAAGAGGTTCAAAAACAATGATATTGATTCCTTTTTCTTTTAAAGATAATGCTACATCAATTACTGATGATCCTCTAATATCATCACCATTAGTTTTCATTGTTAATCTATATATACCAACAGTGTCATCTTCACCAATTAATTTTAATATTTCATTCACAATAAATCCTTTTCTTGTATTATTGCTATCAATACATGCAGAAATTAAATTCTGTGGAATATCTTCATAATTGCTTTTTAATTCTTTTGTGTCTTTTGGCAAACAATAACCACCATAGCCAAAAGATGGGTTGTTATAATAATCACCAATTCTTGGATCAAGAGAAACACCTTTAATAATGTCCTTAGTGTCCAAATGTTTAGTTCTAGCAAAAGTATCAAGTTCATTAAAATAAGACACCCTTAATGCTAAATATGTATTGGAAAATAATTTAACTGCTTCTGCTTCAGTTGAACCAATAATCAAAACATCAATATCTTTTTTATTCGCACCATCTTTTAATAGATTTGCAAATTCATTAGCTTTTTTAATATATTCATATGTTTTTTGAGGAACACCGACAATTATTCTAGAAGGGTTTAAATTATCATTTAAAGCTTTCCCTTCTCTTAAAAATTCTGGTGAAAATAGAATGTGTTTAAATCCTGTTTTTTCAACTATTTGTTTGGTAAAGCCAATTCCAACAGTTGATTTAATAACAATCCAAGCATCAGGGTTAATCTCAACAACATCATTTATGGTCTCTTCTACTGAGGCTGTATTAAAAATATTTGTTTTAGAATCATAATTTGTTGGAGTAGAAATAACAACAAAATCAGCATCAAGAATTGCTTCTTCTTTAGACGATGTTGCAATTAAAGATAATTTCTTGTTTAGTAAAAAGCTTTGAACGTCATCATCAGCAAATGTAGCTTTTTTATCATTAATCAGATCAACTTTCTTTTTGTTTATATCAAAAGCTATAACTTTGTTATTTTGGGCTAATACAATTGCATTAGATAATCCAACATATCCGATACCAATTACCCCAATTTTCTTCATATGCTTCTCCTATAACAAAGTTATTTTGTGTTGATATTATAATACAAAATAGCGAAAAACGCGTAAACAAGTTTAAGTAAGAAAAAAATAAAAAAGACCTAGAGGTCTTATTTAATTGGCTTCATGTAGAATCTTCCAACAACCTGTTGCAAGCTTGTTACATTGACAAAACTTTGGGGATCAATTTCTTTTATGAAATGAATAACACTCTTTAATTCAGATGAGGAAATAACCAAATAAACAATAGTTCTTTCATTGCCGGAATATGCGCCTCTACCTTTAACAATTGTTGCACCATGAGGTATATTCGCAAGTAATAGTCTTGGCAAATCGCTATTTTCAGTAATAATTTGAACTTGGACTTTTTTATTACGTATATTGATTAAATCAATAATAACCATTGTTTCGACAAGATAAATAATTGAGAACAAAATACCGCTTATAGCAACTGTCCAAGAAGAATATTCACCAACTGGGGTGCCTTTTATTCCGGTTAAAACGTTAAATGCAACAATGATAAATCCATTAATAAGCATTCCATATGGACCAGCGGCTTTAGATTTTCTTAATGACATATAATAAGCAACAATGTCAAATCCACCGGCAGATGTTTCAAATTTATAGGCAATTGCACTACTTAATCCAGTGCAAAGACCACCAAATAACGCTCGAGCAAGGAATCCACCGTTCGCATTGACAAAATTTGAAATTTCTTTGAAGAAATCAAACGTAAATATATTTGTGAACAAGAAAACTGAAGCAACATTAACAATTGTAAAAATTGCGAATCTTTTTCCGATACCTTTAAATGCTAATATAATCAAAGGTGCATTAATGCACACATAAGCTATAGAGAATATTAAGTTGCTGTTTTTCTCATATTTTATACCGCACATTTCCAAAGCCAATGCGATAACCTGAGCAAGACCACTGGAACCACCACTAACGAAATCGGAAATGCCTTCAACTCCAGGCTTCATAAAGCAAACAACTCCGAAAGCAAAAATTAATGCAGATAAAACAGACATTAAAAATGCTGTTCCATAATCAAGAGAGTACTTTAACCAAATGTGATTGTATATGAAGGAATTAATTTTCTTTTTCGTCTTTTCTTGCTTATTCATACAATTGATATTATATCTAACTAAAATTAAAATAAACTGAAATCGATTCACTATTCGTATTTTTCAAATTTTGAGCGTCTTATTTGAAACTTTGATCGTTATAATTTAATGTGTAAGTAATCCAAGGAGGATTAAACAATGAATATTGCATTATTTGACGCAAAAGAATACGACATTTCTTCCTTTGAAAAGTACTCCAAAGAAAGAGATATAAACATAAAATATTTTGATGTAAAATTAACGAAAGACACTGTTTCATTAGCAAAAGGCTTTGATGGAGTTTGTGTTTTTGTTAATGATTCATTAGACGAAGAAGTTATGAATAAGTTATACGAATATGGTATAAAGGCTATATTTTTAAGATGTGCAGGTTTTAATAATGTAGACTTACATGCTGCATTCAAAAAACTTCATATCTACCGCGTGCCATCGTATTCGCCTCATGCCGTAGCCGAACATGCGTTTGCACTCCTACAAACATCCAATAGAAGAATACATAAAGCCTATAATCGTGTTAGAGACTACAACTTCTCATTAGTAAATTTGACTGGAATGGATCTTTATGGAAAAACAGTTGGAGTAGTAGGAACAGGAAAGATAGGAAGATGCTTTATTGATATAGCAAAAGGATATGGGATGAATGTTATTTCTTACGATAAATTTCCAAGTGAAATTGATGGTGTAAAAAACGTAGATTTAAATATTTTATTTAAAGAAAGCGATATTATTTCTCTTCATTGCCCCTTAACAAATGAGAATATGCATATGATAAATTCTGAGTCAATTTCAAAAATGAAAAAGGGTGTTATTATCATCAATACATCAAGAGGTGCACTCATCGATTCAAAAGCGCTTCTCGATGGTATTAAATCAAGGCATATCGGCGCTGCATGTTTAGATGTCTATGAAGAAGAAAGCGATATATTCTATACCGATAAATCAAATCATATTCTTAATGACAATAACTTACTTCAATTGATTGCAATGCCAAATGTCTTAATTACATCGCATCAAGCATTCTTAACAAACGAAGCATTATCAAATATTGCCGACACCACCACGCAAAACATCATTGATTTTTATAACGGGAAAATTAGTGAAAACGAACTGTGCTATCACTGCGCAAATATCGAAAATTGCAAAAAGAAAAGAAACATGAAATGTTTCTAGACATCAGAGATCTTTTAGACAACACTGATTTTAGATGATATATTGATAATCAATCTAGAAATTGATTGACAAAAAATTCATGTTGAATCTATATTTATATAGTGTTAAAATTGTCTAGCATATCTTCGAGGGAGGATTAAAAAATGATAGTACTTAGAGCAATAGGAGCATTCTTCGTCAGAATATGGCGTTGGATCAAAGAAACCGCATGGGTTCAACCTTTATTAATCGTTGGATTAATTTTTGCTGTCATTTTCTCAATCCCTTCAATTGTTAATGGTATTACCGACTTAAACAAGAATCTATCTTCTTCAGAAGCCTACTACCATAGATTCCAAAAATCATTAGTTGACGGTCATGCTTCACAAGCAGACAAAATCACAAATAATATTTGGAACAAATACGAAGATAGCTCAATTAAATCAGAATATGGCGAAAAATTCTTCCTTATGTTCGTTGGTGAAGAATGCTCATCATGTAAAGAAGCAAAAAATGGATTCCAAACACTTGAAAACCATTTTAATGATTCTTTGCAACCAAATGACAAAATGCCATTCAAAATGTACACCATATTCACTGATGAGGTCACAAGTGACACAACATCAAAAGAAACAGCTTTCGTTAAATACATGGATAGAAATTCATTCTTCTTTGAAGAAGCTGCTTCACAAGCATATCAATCAGACTATTATTTAAATGGAAAGATTTCTAAATCTGATTTAGAGACAGTCGAATCATGCGATCCAGATAATTTCTTAACTCCAACAATTATGTTAATTGATTATAGTACGGAATCAGTTTTCTCAGAAATGATGTTCGGTGTCTCTGGTGACAACGATTGGCAAAAAGCAAAACTCCTTCTTGATTGTTGGAATCATGATGGAGACTTCAAAGCCAAATAAGATAGCCCCCATAATTAAAACGTGATGCAATGCACCACGTTTTTTATTATATATAATAAACTATTTATTCTTATATGCTTTTATAACAGATGCAGGGACTAATGAATCAATTTTTACTCCACTTAAATGAAGTTCATTAACCATTGATGAGGAAATAAAACTGTATTCTGAATTTGACATAAAGAACACTTCTTCAATTGATTTATCAATATAGTGATTTGCTTCTGCCATTTTAAATTCATATTCAAAGTCTGTAACAGCGCGTAATCCTCTAACAAGGCAGCATGCTTTAGCCTTCTTTGCATATGCAAGAGTTAATCCATCTGTTGAATCAACTTCGACATTTTTAAGTTCTTTTACTGCGTCTTTTATCATTTCTATTCTTTCATTGACTGAAAAAACACATTTCTTATCTTTGTTGTATGCAACTAAAACAATCACCTTATCAAAAACTGCTAATGCTCTTTTTAAAATATCTAGATGTCCATTTGTAATTGGATCAAAGCTTCCTGGATACACTGCTATTTTCATATGTTTACTTCCTTAATAAATATGCTTTTGCTAAACCGTATTTATACATTTTAACTTTTCTAAAATTATTTTCTTCTATATTTAAAAGATTATCACTTTCTAAAACAATTATCCCGTTTTCACTTAAAAGTTCTTTCTTTAAGATAATCTCGACAATCTTGTTATAAACATCAAGTTTATATGGAGGATCAACAAAAATAATATCGAATTTATTATTACATTCTTCTAAAAATGAAATAACATCATTCATAAAGATATTAACATTTACGCCTAATGCGTGTGCGTTTTCTTTGATGATATTAATTTGTTCATAGCCATTATCAACCAACGTGGCACTTGAAGCGCCTCTAGACAGAGCCTCGAATGAATAACTTCCACATCCGGCAAATAAATCAAGAACATGAGCATCATTTATTTGTTCTCCGATAGCAGAAAAAACACCTAATCTAACCTTATCCATAGTGGGCTTTGTAACATCTCCATTAGGCGTTTTTAATAATCTTGATCTAAATGTTCCAGAAGTAATTCTAATCATATTATCTTTTATTTATAAAAGGTCTAAACAAAACCTCATTAATTTGGTTATACATTTCTTTAACTTTTTTATATGCCTCATTATATTGAACAACGCTTGGATGCATATCTAATTTTTTCTTAGATTCATAAAGAGCTTTTTGAGCGTTCATTGCTTCAATTGAATTTTCTCCAAAATGTTTTAATGAATCTTCATAAGCCATTGCTTTCATATCTTTATCATAAGCTAGTTTTAAAACATCATCCTCGTTATTAATTCTATCTTCAAGATGGTTTAAAAAGATTACTCTATCATCTTTGCTAATTTCATCTTTGAGATTATTAAGTTTAACCAATAATGATTCAGTCATAGAGTTATATTAACAAATTTGTATCTTTTATGATACAATTAGTTTCATGAAAAAATACTTCAAAATAGTTAAAGATAATTCAAACTCAATACGTTCAAAATGCGTTGATGCAAACATTGATCAAGAAACAATAGACTTAGTTAATTCAATGAAGGACTATCTAATAGATAGTCAAAATGAAGAAATAAGAAATAAATACCACATGAGAGAAGGTGTTGGTTTAGCCGCACCTCAAATAGGTAAAAATATACGTGCATTAGTAGTTTATTATGAAGAACCACAAGAAGATGGCTCAGTAAAAATTATTGATCATCGACTTATTAATCCAAAAATCATATTAGAAAGTGTTAAGGAAGCGTATCTTTCTAATGGAGAAGGATGCTTATCTGTAGATGATGAACATCAAGGATATGTTTATCGAAAATATAAAATTCAAGTCAAAGCATATGATGTTTGCCTAAAAAAAGAAAATATCATCACCGCCTATGGATTTGAAGCAATTGTGCTTCAACATGAAATCGATCACCTAGATGGAATCTTATTTTATGACCACATAAATAAAAAAGATCCATTCTTAGTAAAAGATGGTGCGGTCAGACTATAACATCATATTGCATTAATAAAGCTCGTGCTTTATAATCTATTCGAAGTTATTCTAACGAATATAATTCATCGATCAAATATACGGAGTTATTATGAATTCACCTATTTCTATTTATGCGCTTGGTGGTCTATGTGAGGTAGGAAAAAATACCTATTGCATTGAAAGTGATGATTCATTAATCATCATTGATGCAGGTGTTATGTTTCCTGAAGCTGGTCTTCCTGGGGTAAGTTACGTCATCCCAGACTATTCAAGGCTTAAAAATGCGCGTCAAAAAATTAAAGCACTTATTATCACGCATGGTCATGAAGACCATATTGGTGGTATTCCTTTTTTAGTCCAAAATTTACATATACCTGTTATATATGCACCAAGACTTGCTGCTGCCTTAATTAAGCATAAATTGCAAGACATGCGCATTAGAGAAACAGTCAATATAGTCGAATACGATTCTGATACAGAACTAGAACTAAGTGAATTTAAAGTATCGTTTTTCCATGTAACTCACTCTATACCAGACGCCTTTGGAGTTGTTATAGATACTCCTCAAGGAAGAATTGTACATACAGGAGATTTCAAAATTGATTTAACGCCAGTAGGACGTCAATTTGATTTAGAAAAACTATGCAAAATTGGCTCAGAAGGAGTTGATTTACTTTTAAGTGACTCAACAAATGCTGAAATCGAAGGATATACGCCAAGCGAGACAAATGTCTTAAATTCTATTCAAGAAATTTTTGACAATGCTCCAGGAAGATTGATTCTTTCTACATTCTCGTCAAATATATCTCGTATTCAACAAGTTGTCCAAGTTGCAGTTAATTCTGGTAGATATGTATCTATTATCGGTCGCAGTATGGAAAATGCTGTTCAAATCGCAAGAGACTTTGGTTACATAACCATTCCAGACTCAAGATTAATACCAATTGAAGAAGTTAAACTTAGAAAAGGAAAAGATGTTTGCATTCTTTGCACTGGTTCACAAGGTGAACCAATGGCGGCATTAAGTAGAATTGCTAATGGCGAAAATAAAGATATACAAATATATCCAGGAGACACAGTTGTATTTTCTTCAAGTGCTATTCCTGGAAATGGAGTATTTATCGATCGAGTTGTTAATCAATTAACAAGAAAAGGTGCAACTGTTTTAACTAACTCAGTTTTATATGCTGTTCACTCATCAGGTCACCCATCAAAACAAGAATTAAGATTAATGATTAAGTTAATTAACCCTTCCTACTTCATGCCAATTCATGGAGACTATAGAATGCTAAAAATTCATGGTCAAATTGCTAAAAGTGTTGGTGTTAAAAAAGACAATATATTCATCATGAAAAATGGTGACACTATTGTTCTATATAAGAACAAAGTTCATGAAGGACCAAGTTTTACATGTGAACCAGTTTATATTGATGGAAGAGACATTAATGGTGTTTCAACATCAATCATTCACGATAGAGAAATAATGAAAAATGACGGAATCGTTATTGTTAACGTCGGTATAGACTCAAAAGCAAATAAACTAATATTTGACCCAGTAGTGATATCAAGAGCCTTTATATATAATGATGAAAATCTTCTTGATGATATTTCAAAATTATTAAAAGAAAAACTCGTTTCATTATTAGCTAAAAAGTCAACATTTAATGAAATTAAAACTACAATCAAAAATGTAACAGCTCAATATGTATATAGAAAAACAGAAAGGCAACCGATGATTATCCCGGTTGTAATGGACAAATTAGAATGATTATTCTCGCATCGCAATCTCCTAGAAGAAGAGAACTAATAAAAAAGATAACAACGGATTTTACAGTTATACCATCAAACATTGATGAAAGCATTATTCACACAGAGCCTCATGCGTTACCAGCAGAGCTTTCTAAGCTAAAAGCTTATTCCATATTTTCATTATACCCAAATGATACTGTTTTAGCATGTGACACAGTTGTCATATTAAATAACGAACTCATGGGTAAGCCAAAAACAAAAGAACAAGCTAAAGAGATGCTAAGAAAACTTTCAGGCAAAAAACATGTAGTTATTTCAGGATATACATTCATAAATAAAGATAGAGAAATAACTAGAACTGTTAGAACATATGTCTACTTCAATAATCTAAGCGAAGAAACTATCAATGCTTACGTTGAAAGCGGCTCACCAATGGATAAAGCGGGAGCATATGGTATCCAAGACAAAGACTTCGATTTAGTAAATCATATTGAAGGATCATTATATAATGTAATTGGTCTACCAGTAGAAGACATTAAAGCGCATTGCTTCTAATGAAACATTTCTTGATAAATAGTTGAGAGGTCATCCTTAATCACAAGGATGACTTTTTCAGACATTTTAATAATTGAATCGACTTGTAAAGATTTAAGTTTTTCTTCATCTAAAAGACTATAGTCCTTAAGAACAACACTCATTCTTGATCCAACAAATGAATGATCGATAATATTTTCTAAACCACCTAAAGCTATAAGAATGTCTTTGCTTCTTTGAGTTTGAACAATTTCTTTAGGCTTATATGAAGGCTCGCGTTTACGTTTAATAAGCGCGACAACAAACATAATAACAACAGCAACAAAGACTGCACCTGCTAATGCAATAGCAATCCAAATACCATAATTTTTCAAAAAATCATTCAATGGATTGGATGTTGGATCAGTATCAGCAAATATAAACATATAAATATGTTATCATATAAAATATAAATTATGTCTACGATTATTGAAATTGAATCAAAAGCAATGCTTGATGAACATAGTTATAACAAGCTAACAAAAGGTTTAACTATATATAAGCAAGAAAATTATTATATTGACGATGAAAGCAT
Source organism: Bacilli bacterium (assembly GCA_024408105.1). GTDB lineage: Bacteria > Bacillota_I > Bacilli_A > RFN20 > CAG-826 > Fiminaster. The sequence goes on from JAKSVG010000010.1 coordinate 28,897, forward strand.
ATCTCATCAAAAATTTTTCGGTTTAAGAGTTCGCGTTAAAAATAACAAATACGAACTAACATTAAAACTTAATAATGGGGATTCAAAAATAGAAATAAACCAAGATATTAAAAATGAAGATTTCATCAAACTTAAAGAAAACAAAATTTTCCCTCAAGGAGAAGTTAAAAATCATTTAGAAACTATAGGAATTAATGTTAAAACATTAAAAATATTTGGTCTATTAATAACATATCGTACAGATATTAAATATAAAACATCATTGATTTCTATCGATAAAAACCTTTATTTGGGACATGTTGATTATGAAATTGAATGCGAAGATATGGATATCAAAACTTCAGTTGAAAATCTCAAAGAATTTTTAAATAAAAACATGGTTAATTATTTGCCAAACCATGTTTCTAAATTAGAAAGAGTAATTAAGGCTATTGGTTAGCCTTTTTTTCTTTATTTGCTTTATCAATGCAATCATTTGCATAGCAAATCATTTCAATAGCGCGTCTAGCTTTTGGAATAAAAATACCAATATCGTCAGGATTATATCCAACCTGCATTTTATCTGATTCAGAGTCCACTACAATTGGACGTCTTAAAACAGATGGATTTTCTCTAATAAAATCAATCATTTGAGAAACGCTCATCGAGTCAATATCAATGCCATTTTCTTTAATGATTTTAGATTTTGTAGCGATAATATCCTCTGCACCATTTTCTGATCGAATTAATATATTTTTAAGTTCTTCTTTATTTAGTGAAGATGAAAAAATATTTTTTTCTTCATATGGTATATTTTGCTTATTAAACCACTTTTTTACTTTGCGGCATGATGAGCATGATGGAGAAACATAAATTTTTATCATATGCATTTATTATTATTTTTAATTATCAATAAGTCAATATTACTTAGTAAAATTGACAATTAATCATTACTAACTCTATAATATCAGTTAGTTTTTGGAGGAAAAACAATGGAAAGAATATTAAGCGGAATAAAGCCTACAGGTCAATTGACATTAGGCAATTACATAGGAGCATTAAAGAATTTCTCAAAAGTTCAATATGAAGGTGAAACCTTTATTTTCATTGCTGATTTACACGCTTTAACTCTTCCAATTGATCCAGAAGTATTAAGAAACAATTCTCGCGATGTAGCGGCATATTATATAGCGGCAGGTTTAGACCCAAAACACACCACCATCTTCCTTCAAAGCGATAATCCTTCACATAGTGAGTTAGCAATCATTCTTCAAAATTATCTTTATATGGGTGAACTTTCAAGAATGACTCAATTCAAAGATAAATCGCAAAAAATGAAAGAAGAAGCAATTGGATTAGGATTGTTCGCTTATCCAGTTCTAATGGCATCCGATATTGTCATCTATGACGCGAAAAGAATTCCTGTCGGAGAAGATCAAGTCCAACACGTTGAATTGGCAAGAGATTTAGTAAAACGATTTAATAATCGTTATGGCGACGTCTTAGTTATGCCAAAAGCAGAAATGGTTAAAGTTGGAGCTAGAATCATGTCACTATCAGATCCAACAAAGAAAATGTCTAAAAGTGATCCTAAGGGAGACATTTATTTAAGTGACTCACTTGAAGTTATGAGGAAAAAGATAATGTCTGCTGTCACAGATATGGGACGCGAAATTAAATATGATGTAGAAAATAAACCTGGAATATCTAACTTAATGACAATTCTTTCATCATTAACAGGAAAATCATTCCAAGAAATTGAAAACGAATTTGTCGGTAAGGGCTATGGTGACTTTAAACGTGCAGTTGCTGACGCAGTTATTAATGAGATGACACCATTTAAAGCTCGCTATGAAGAAGTAATTAAATCTGGCGAAATTGATAAAATTCTTGCTGATGGAGCAAGTAGAGCAAGAAAAGTATCTGAACTTACACTTAAACGTGTCCAAAAAGCAATTGGCTTATACAACAAATAATGGATAGATATTTATTTGCATTTGATATGGATGGAACTCTTCTTAACAAAAAGAAGAATATTTCCTTAAAAACCAAACAATTATTAAAGAAATTACAAAAGCAAGGACATGTAGTTGCTCTTGCTAGTGGCAGACCATCAAGAAGTTTATTTCGTTATTATAACGAACTAAATTTAAATTCCCCAATGATTTGCTATAACGGAGCGTATCTATTCTCACCAAAAGATCCAATGTTCCCAAAACACGAATTTCAATTCCCAAAAGATGTGGTTTTAAGTTTATACAATGATATAAAACCATATGTTTGTGGCATTATGTGTGAAACAGACACTGAGATTTGGGTTGATAAAATTGATTCATATTTAGACAAATTCTTTTGGTATAAAGGGATGAATGTCCATGAAGGGGAATTTGAAAAAACATTAAATAAAAACCCTATGACCATGATTTGCAAGACAATTAATGGTAAGGATAAAGATAAAATACTCGAAGCATCATATAAATATCCAGAAATTGAAATAAGATTTTGGACTGGTAGCGATTACTTTGAA
>JAKSVG010000011.1 GCA_024408105.1 Bacilli bacterium
TCACCAAAGCAAACTCGGGTGGAACACCTATGTGATAGATAAATGTCATCTTATGGTTTCCACTAACATAAAAGAGCTATATGAAAATAAGCTCAAAGAAATAAGGTCACTTAGGTGATCTTTTTTGTTAATTTAATTAATAAAAAATAATAAAAGTGTTATACTCTTGTTAAATGGGGATAGGGATTTTTTATGGATTATCCTAGAATGATTAGGGATTATAGAGAAAAGAAATTTATTTCTCAAACTGAATTGGGAAAGCTTTTAGGTGTATCTTATGTAACTGTTAATAGATGGGAAAACGGCCATTTTAGTCCTACTCTCAAATGTAAAAGAGAATTGAATAAACTCTTTAAAGAAGCGAAGATGGTGGAGGATTAATTATGCATCCAGAAGAAAAAGCCCGCCTTGAGATTGATAGGCAACTTAAAGAAGTCGGTTATGTAATTCAAGATATGGCTGAAATTAATCTTTCAGCAGCTAAAGGCGTTATCGTAAGAGAATATCCAACAGATACTGGACCTGTTGATTATTTAATTTTTATAAAAGGAAAAGCTGTTGGCGTTATTGAAGCAAAAGAAGTCAACAAAGGTGTTGAACTAGTTATTAATGTTGAAAGTCAAACAAATAGATATGTAAATAGCAAATTTAAATATTTGGATGAAGCAAATATAAGATTTGTTTATGAGAGTACAGGAGAAATAACAAGATTTACAGACTACGGCGATGAAGATTATCGTTCAAGGGAAATCTTTACGTTCCATAGCCCTGATGAACTAGATGTTTTAATTATGGTTTCTGGAACTTTACGTAATAATTTAAAGAATTTCCCTCTTTTTAATACAAATGGTTTTAGAAAATGCCAAATTGATGCAATTGAAAACCTAGAAAAATCATTTGGAGAAAATAAACCTAGGGCTTTGATTCAAATGGCAACCGGATCAGGTAAAACATACACTGCAATTACATCAATTTATAGATTGTTAAAATACAGCGGGGCAAAGAGAGTTTTGTTCCTTGTCGATACAAAAAATCTTGGGAAACAAGCTATGGACGAGTTTTCAGCCTATAAACCATCTGATTCAAATAAAACTTTTACTGAACTTTACAACGTAACATTGATGAAGTCATCATTTGTTCCTGAATCAGCCAATGTTGTTATTTGTACAATTCAGAGACTTTATTCAATGCTAAGGAATGAAGAATTAGATGACAGTTTAGAAGAAACACCAATAGTAAACTTTGATCCAAAAGAAGTTAAATATAATGTTAAGTATCCAATTGGATTTTTCGATTTTATCTATATTGATGAATGCCACAGAAGTATTTATAACATTTGGAAACAGGTTCTTGATTATTTTGATGCGTTCCAAATTGGGTTAACTGCTACACCAGACAAAAGAACATTCGCTTATTTTAATGAAAATGTAGTTAGTGAATACACTCGCGAACAAGCAGTTATCGATGGGGTCAATGTCGGAGAAGATGAATATATAATTGAAACTAAGATTACAAAAAGTGGTGCAGCAATCACTAAAGCTAACAGAGTTATTCAAAAAAGAGAACGTTTAACAAGAAAACAAAGATGGGAACAACTTGATGAGGATCTTGTTTATGAGGCATCCGATTTGGATAAAGACTTTGTGAATCCAAGCCAAATTAGAAACATTATCAAAGCTTTTAAAGAGGCTGTTGAAACAACTGTTTATCCAGAAAGAAAAGAACTTCCTAAAACTTTAATTTTTGCTAAAAGCGATAGTCATGCTGACGATATTATAAAAATTGTTAGAGAAGAATTTGGTAAAGGGAATGAATTTTGTAGAAAGATTACTTATCGCGCCGAAGGAAATCCAAATGATGAAATAAAAGCATTTAGAAATGATTATAAATTTAGAGTTGCAGTTACAGTTGATATGATTGCTACAGGTACTGATATTAGATCACTCGAGTGTTTACTTTTTATGAGAGATGTAAGAAGTAAAAACTATTACGAACAGATGAAAGGCCGCGGAACAAGAATTATTGATATTGAAGAATTTAAAAAAGTTTCTCCTTCTGCAACAACAAATAAAGATCACTTTGTAATTTTTGATGCTGTTGGTGTTACTAAATCTCCAAAAACTGAAGGACGTACATTGGAAAGAAAACCTACTGTTCCAACTAAAGATTTATTGATTAAAGTAGCATTAGGAACAACAGATGAAGATACATTAACTTCTGTTGCAGGTCGTATGACTCGTTTAGATAGAATAATGACTGAAGAAGAAAAAGCTGACTTTAAGGATCTATCAAATGGCGTTTCTCCTAAAGAAATTGCTGAGAATATTCTATGTGCCTTTGATGAAGATTATCTGGAAGAACAAGCAAATATGAAATTTGGAGAAGGGAATTATACAATTGATCAATTTAATGATTATCAACAAACAATCATCAAAGAATTTGTTAAACCTTTCTCAAATCCAAAATTAAGAGATTATATTTTAAAAATAAAACAAACACATGACCAAGTTATTGATTCTGTAAATGTTGATTCTGTCACCTTTAGTGGATGGAGTGAAAATTATAATGATGATGCAAAAAAGACTTTACTTGATTTTAGACAATTCATTGAAGACAACAAAGATGAAATCACTGCATTGAGCATTATTTATAATCAACAATATAAAAATAAGCATTTAACAGAAAAAATGATTAAAGAATTGTATGAAATAATGATTCAACCACCTCATCATTTTACAATTAATAAACTTTGGAATGCTTATTACGTAAAAGAAGAAGGCAAAATCAACAAACCATTAGAATATCAATTAATGGATGTTGTCTCTTTAATTAGATATGAACTAGGTCAAATAGATACCCTTACACCGTTCAGTGTATCTGTAAAACTCAAATTCAAAGAATGGATTTTTAAGAGAAATAGCACTCAAGGATTTATTTTTACTGATGAACAGGTATCTTGGTTACAATTAATTAGAGATCATATTATTACTTCGTTATCGATTGAAGCTGAAGATTTGGATTTTGCTCCATTCGATAATATGGGTGGTTTAGGTAAATTTTATAGTTTATTTGGAAGTGATTATTTAAATATCATGAACGAAATGAACTTAGCACTCGTTGCATAGGAGATCAATCATGGCAGAAAATATTTCAACTGTTGCAAAAAAAGTTAAAGCACTAGCAAACCCTTTAAGAGATGAAGGCATTGGAAGTGGTGCATATTTAGAGCAAATTACATATTTGTTGTTTTTAAAGATGTGTGACGAATATTCAAAACCTCCTTACAACAGAGAAATGAATATTCCTTCAGATTGCACTTGGGAAGTCTTAAAGAATTTATCTGGTGATCCTTTGGATGATAAGTATAAGTATATTTTAAAGACTCTAGGTGAAAAAGATGGACTTTTAAAACAAATTTATGCAGATGCTGATAATAAAATAAAGAAACCAGCTCTTTTAAAAAGAGTTATAACAATGATCGATTCAGAAAACTGGGTTTCTATGGCATCTGACGTTAAAGGCGCTATTTATGAAGAATTATTAAAAGAATATGCTGAAGATACAAAAAGTGGAGCAGGTCAATATTTTACTCCAAGAGCTTTAATCAATGTTATGGTTAAGTGTCTAAGACCTTTGCCTAATAAAACAATTTGTGATCCAGCTTGTGGAACCGGTGGCTTTTTACTTTCTGCTTATGAATTTTTATCAAATCCAGATAATTTCCAATTAACTCGTGACGAAAAACATTTCCTAAAAACTAAAACATTTTTTGGTGTTGAATTAGTTCAAGAAACATATAGATTGTGTTTAATGAATTTGTTCTTACATGGTATTGGAGATTTAAATTCAAATGATTTAGCTGTTGATAGAAGAGATTCCTTATTAACAAAACCAAATGATTTATATGATTATGTTTTAGCGAATCCTCCTTTTGGAAGAAAATCATCTTTAACTTTCACAAACGAAGAAGGTGAAGAGGAAAGCGAAGACCTTGTTTACAATAGAAGCGATTTCTGGACTACAACTTCTAATAAGCAATTGAATTTTATTCAACATATTTATTCTATTTTAAAAACTAGTGGACGTGCTGCTGTGGTAGTTCCTGACAACGTTTTATTTGAAGATGGTGCAGGAGATACAGTTAGAAGAAATTTGTTAGAAAAAACGAATTTGCACACAATTTTGAGATTGCCTACCGGTATTTTTTATAAACCAGGTGTAAAAGCAAATGTTATTTTCTTTGATAATAAGCTTCCAAGTGATAAATGGGAAACTAAGGAAGTTTGGGTATATGATTTTAGAACTAATGTTCATTTTACGTTAAAACAAAATCCAATGACTGAGGGAAGCCTTGCAGATTTTGTTAAATGTTATAATGCAGAAAATATTAACGAGAGAAAAGAAACCTTTAATGAAGAAACATGCCCTGATGGTAGATGGAGAAAATATACTATCAAAGATATTAAAGAAAAATATAACTGCAAATTAGATTTAAAATGGCTTGAAGAAGATGATGGTAGTGAAGATCTTTCTTTAAATGAATTATTTAACCGCATCAAAGAAAAATCACAAAACATTTCTGATGCTGTGTTGGAATTAGAAAAACTTATCGGGAAGGTTGATGACTAATGGAAATCGATAAATTAAAGCAAAAAATCCTCGATTTAGCTATACGAGGAAAGCTTGTTCCGCAAGATCCAAACGATGAGCCAGCATCTGTTTTGATTGAAAAAATAAAAGCAGAAAGAGAAAAACTAGTTAAAGAAGGAAAAATTAAAAAAGCCAAAGACGAATCTTTTATATATAAAGGTTCCGATAATTCTTATTATGAGAATGATATAAAAAATAAATTTGATCCTTCTGAACCATTTGATGACAATATTGTTTGGATAAAAGGAAATATGTTTTTGTTTCCAATGGAATCAAGAAAACCAACAGGAGACCATTTTAAATACATAGATATTGATGCAATCGATAATATTAATTGTTGCATTAAAGAACCTAAAATTATTCTTACAAAAGATGCGCCAAGCAGAGCTTCACGAAAAGTCTTCCCAACTTCCACTTTATTTTCAATGGTCAGGCCATATCTTAGGAACATAGCTTTTGTTGGCGATATAAACAAAGATTGCATAGCTTCTACAGGTTTTTACGTTTGCACTCCAATGCCTTTTGTAGAACCAAAATATCTATATTTACTTTTAACAAGTAAATACATTGTAAATAAAATAAATTTTCATATGAAAGGAGATAATTCTCCATCAATTAATGGCGATGTAATTGAAAATTTCTATTTTCCTATACCTTCTTTAGCCTATCAACGTCGCGTCGTTGATTTACTAGATAATTTAATACCTCATTTACAGTCAATCGAGGCTTCAAACAACCAACTAGCGAAATATGTTGAATCCGCAAAACAAAAATTGTTAGAAGAAATCTTCTCTGATAATAGTTCCTATAAGTCTTATTATGAGAATGATTATAAAATTGGAGATATACTAGAGTACGTGCAACCTGGACCTTATATCGTTAATAATACTAATTATGATGATTCTTACAATACACCTGTATTAACGCCAGGAAAAACCTTTATACTAGGCTATACAAACGAAAAAAACGGTATATATCACGCGGATCAAAAAGACAAAGTAATAATATTCGATGATTTTACTACTGCAACAAGATTAGTAAACTTTAATTTTAAAGTAAAATCTTCCGCTATGAAGATTTTAAAAAATACAAATCCTAGTAAATTCGATATTGAATATATGTTTTATTTCTTGCAAACAATTAAAATTAATAATGATTCACATAAGAGATTTTGGATTTCTGAATATGCTCCGAAAATTGTAAAGATCCACACTCTTAATGATCAGAAAAATATTGTTGCATTAATTCATAAAACTTTTAAATTATTGAATTCTATTCAATAAGTTAAATTCCCTGTCCAACATTTTGACAATTTTTAATTGCATTTCTGAAGAATACTCAGGAATTTCAATATTTTTTAATAAAGCAAAATGTCTTCCATATCCTCTGTTTTCTATTTCTTTACTAGCAAATAAACATGCATAAAATAAATATTTGCCATTGCAAACTGGATTAAGAATTTTTGTACCATCTGCGCCAGCAATAAATGGTTTTGTGATATATTTCACAACCCTAGTATGATCACCAAAAAGAATGATTTCTGGTTCGCTAATTACAAATTCAATATTATTTGAATATCCATCAATTTCATTTTTACTTTGAGAAATAACTGGATATATTCCTTCAGTAAGAACATCCTTTGTTTTAACTTCCTTTCCTGTAGTCGAAACCACAGAAAACAAAGATGATAATTTTATTTTTTTCGCATAATAAGACTTCTAGGAAATTATTGTTTCCAGAATTTTAAATGCATTTTCAATTTTTTCAGCAATTATATCTTGAATTTTTCTGTCGTGAATAAATAAAGGGATTTTTATTAGATTTTTTTTGCTTATTCTTTTTCTTGTTGATCCGGAAGCTTTTATAAGAACTTCTTTTTGAAAGGATGGAGATAATAGATAATACATTAAATACTTTTGGTTATACGCTGAATCAGGAGCAATCCAACACACATCAACAGATGTTATAGTTCTAAATCCAAGCTTTGGTGTTATACAAACATCCATGGAATCTGCGATTAGTCTATTAATTAAAAGATAATTTTCTTTGATTTCCGAACAATTATTAGAAATAAAAAAATCATTATTGACGTGATTATATGATTTATATCCTTGGTAACATCCTTTACCAATATGTTTTAATTGAATTAGTGAATATTCTCCTCTTTCATCCATGTTTTCTGATAAAACCCAATCTCCATCACCAATTTTGTCTTTATTAATTAATGCTTCAAGAGTCATGTTTTTTCTTTCGCCATAATAAGACTTATAGGAACTATTTTCCGCAAATATAGTTTCCAAAATTTTATCCTTGCAGGATTCTGCTAAAAGCGATTGTTCCTTAGAATTAGATTGTATTTTGTAAATTAATGCCTCTACATTTTTTATTAAACTTGCTATTTTTATTTGAATAATATGTGATGGCACAGGAATTAACTTTTCTTTTAGGTAAGGAATTGTTAATTGGAGTGTACTAGTTCCTTCTCCTTTTTCCAAAAGTGCTTCAAAGACAAAATTTAAGTACTCAATATCTACATCATCAATTGGGATTACGCTTATTAATCTTACAATTGGCATATATGGTTCATTTCTGATTTTTGAATATCCAATCGTTCCTCTAGCAGATATTGTTATCGATGGCTCATCTATTGTGGAAACATCTGTAAACCCGTAAATTCCATCATTTTCCATACCGTTAGAAATAACAGGGATTTGAAAATCATCTGTTTTTGTTTTTGAAAATTTATTTGGTTTATCACCGCCAGCACCAATAAATTTGCAAATATTTTTTAACCTTACCCATGTCCAGGAATCAGGAATCTCGAATGGTATTTCTGAAGAAATACTAATAACATTTCCATTAACATTCTCATAATAAGAATTATAAGAATTTAGTATCTTTTCAAAATATGGAGGTACTAAATATGGAGTACAAAAAATTTTTAATTAAGAAAGGATTATCAAAAAGCACAATTGAAGCTTATTTATATTCGTTGTCATCTTTCCAAAAAATGTTTGAAGAGATAAATGAGACAAATTTATTAGCTTATAAAGGTTATCTAATTGAACATTTTAAGCCCAAGACAGTTAATCAAAGAATACAAGCAATAAATAGTTATCTAAATTTTATTGATAAAGATAAACTCAAAATTAAGGCAGTTAAAATTCAACAAAAATCTTTTTTAGAGAACGTTATAAGCGATGCAGATTATAATTTTATGAAAAATCAACTTTTGAAAGATAATAATTTTGATTGGTATTTTGTAGTAAGATTTTTAGCAGCTACAGGAGCACGTATTAGTGAATTAATTCAGTTTAAATATGAACATGTTTTATTAGGTTATATTGATATATATTCAAAAGGCGGTAAAGTAAGAAGAATTTATATTCCTAAAAAGCTTTGTAATGAAGCAATGAACTATTACCCACGAAACGGAAAATCTAACGGATACTTATTCACAAATAAAAAAGGCAATAAATTAACCCCTAGAGGAGTGGGGCATCAACTAAAATATTTTGCTATTAAATATGGAATTAATCCTGATGTTGTTTATCCTCATTCTTTTAGACATAGATTTGCTAAAAATTTTATTGAAAAATATCAAGATATCGCATTATTAGCTGATCTTCTTGGGCATGACAGTATAGAAACAACAAGAATTTATCTTCGAAAAACCGCTACCGAACAAAAAGAAATAGTCGATAAAGTCGTTACATGGTAAAAGAGCCTATATCAAATACAGGCTCCCATTAATTATTTTGTTTTTTCTTTTTCTTCAAAATACTCGACTACTAACTTATGAATTATTGGAATTAAAGGATCGAGTCACGAATCGTTATAAAGTAAGCCTTCTTCATTAACTCTTTTTTGGACTTCTTCTGGAGTTTCCTTAACATATTCTTGAATTAAATTAGACCGTCTTTCTTAAGCTCACTTTTGCTTTTTTTATTTAATAATAAATCAACGGTTGCTGGAGAAAACTCTGATGAAAAGTCTGGTCTAATGTAGAATGACCTAATTACATCAGCAACAGATTCAAACTCTCTTTTACCTTTGCTTCTTAAATAAGCATTCACCTCCATTAAATCGCCTTTGTTAAATTTGATTAAAGATTTGCAAATAAAAGCTGTTAGAATCTCAGCAAAACTTATTTCAGGTCCTAAAACAACAACAACTTTTGTTAACGATTTTGCTGCAGATAGAATTAGCCACCTAGCCGAAATCTCAACACTAGACATATTTTTAGAGCTGGAGAATAAATTGACTTTTTCTCCTTCTGAGACAAGCTTGTTCCATTTATCCCAGGTTTTTCCTCTATATTTATGTCTAGCATCTTTTGGAACGGATTCTTTTAGCTCGAAAATAGATTTTAAACAGCCAATAATGAAACTAGACATCTTGTTATCTTCAAGAGCAATTAAAAGCAATAAAATGTTGTTTTCAGCATTGTCATGATAGAATCTGACTTCGTATCTAATCCAAGATTTTACATCCAAGTGGTCACCTTTATTATTTTGTTCTGCCTTTTTATCATAGATACAAAGCTGAACGTGATTCCTAGTTCCAATTGTAAAGGAATATCCTTTGTTCTTGCTGTCGTTAACTTGAACTACATCTTGAAGCATATAATCTCTATTAGCAATAGGATCAGCCATATTTGATTTATCTTCATACGATGATGTTTCTTCAATATGCTTCATTTTGGTTGTATATTCACCTTTAGTAAGCTTTTCTTTTAATTCATCGATTTTGATAATTCCTTCCATGTCATCTGTAGGAATATCAAATCTAGTACACTTACCATCTAAATGAAGACATTCTTCTATTAAAGCAACCCAAGCGCAACGAATCTTTTCCGCTTCTTCAACTTGATCTTCAAAAGAATAGTGGAGGACTGAATATCTGATTTCAAATTCTCTACAACCTTCGCCTTTTAATTCCAAAACACAAGTCTCTTGACCTAGATAGTTTTTAGTAGCATTGCCTCCATACCACAAAGAGATTCCTGGTGCTAATTTTAAAGTATTCTCATAACCATTCATTCCAGGTTTCTTTTGAGCATCTTCAATCTTAACTCCAAGTATTTTATAAATTGGATTTAGCTTTGCTATGCTTTCATTATTATCCAAATCAAATCTAAATTTTAAATAGTCAATTGTAGTAAATATTTTTAGTGGTGCGTGTGCAGGGGTGTTACTAACCCCTGCGTCAAACTTCTTGTCTTCCATATGTTATCTCATCCCTTCTGGATTATTTCGGACTAGGCATTTGCCTACTGGAGCCGAAATAAATCCAAGAAGCGGATAAGAGAAAAACATAGTTGACATGTTTAACGTTATTTTAGCAGTCATATAGTTTCTCTCCTTTCGCTTCAATAACTGATGGAATAGATGGATCCTTAGCAGAAACTCCATTATGTTTCTACATCTTGTTAAACGTTTAATTTGCGCAGGTAAAACATTCAACATGCATCTTTCTAGCGTCCTAGAATGATGTTGTTACTTTCATTCTCGAGAAATGGAAATAACTCATTTTAAATGATAGATGAAGACGTTAACTTAAAATTTTTAATTACAAAATCGTGGTTTTATAAAATAACTTTTTTCAAAATAGGAAAATATTTCACCACGAAATGGTAGGATTTTTTACCAAATCATCTATCATCTTTAACTTTATCTGCACATGTAGGCAAAACAACAATCTTGTTAAATTTCTGTAGTTTAGATTTACAAGTAAATGGAATTAATGAATAAACTGGCACATTTGTGTTAGGAAAATCAAAACTTTTGTATCTTAACGTTTTTAATTCAAATTGTTATTGGAAAAGACTACATAAAAATTTGTACGAAATCTATCATCACTTTAAAAAGTGGTGGGTTTTCTTTGCGTATGAGTGTAAAATATGTGCGTATACAAATATGATTAAAATTGTTACCTTAGTAGAAAATACAAAGTGTGATAAAACATGCGGTTCAAAACATGGTCTTTCTTTTTACATCGAAACAAAGAGCCACAAAATTTTGTTTGATGTTGGTCCAAATGACTTATATTACAAAAATGCCAAAAAACTAGGCATCAATATTGAGGATGTTGATACACTAATTTTATCTCATGGTCATTTTGATCATGCTGGTGGTTTGAATCATTTCCTTAAAATTAATAAGAAAGCAAAAATCTATGCAAGATTAGAAGCCTTTCATAAACATTACACAAAGTTTTTGTTCCTTAAGTTAAACATAGGAATCGATTGTGTAATTGATAATAATAGATTTGTTATAACCGAGAAATATTCGAGAATTGATGATGAAATTCAATTATTTTCAGGTGTTACTGGAAGAAAATTGTTCTCTTATATGAATGGACCATTACTCGCAGAAGTTGATGGTAGAGTTCAAAGAGATCGTTTTGATCATGAACAATACCTTATTCTCAGAGATGGTGAAGATGTTGTTTTAATGACTGGCTGTTCTCATAATGGAATAGTAAATATTATGGAAGTGTTCGACCAAATTGCTGCTACAGTTCAAACAAACTTATTAGCTGTTATTGGTGGATTCCATTTATATAATCCGGTAACTCATGAATATGAATCAAAACAAAGAATTAAAGAGATTGCTGAATGGTTAAGCAACAGGCAAGAGAAATACTACACTTGTCATTGCACTGGCAAGAAAGCTTATTCCCAATTAAAAGAAGTAATGGGAGATAAATTAAATTATCTCGCCACTGGAAGCAAAATAGATTTTTAACTTACGTAAAACGGAGGCTACTTAAATGAAAAAAAGAAAAACGGTTTTGACGGCACTTATCTGTCCTTTAATGTTGACAGGCATAATTTCTACTGCATTCATTTCGATGCTTGACAGTAATGTCCTAAAGGTTGAAGCGTCAGAAATTACAGAGACAGCAATTGCTAAAATAGGAACGGAAGGATATGAATCTTTAGAAGATGCAATCAATGCAGTGCAAAACAATGAAACGATTGTAGTGATAAAAGATTTCACTTATGACACCCCTATTACAATTAATAACGGTAAAACATTCACTATTGATTTTAACGATGGTTCAACACAGCACACTTTTAGATGGTATGACATGATGGGCTCTCAAACCGACAAGAATATTTTCACTATAGATGATAACAGCAATGTAACAGTTAAAAATATGAGATATTTGGTTGGTGTGGGAGAAAAAGCAAATAGAGTATTTAATGTAAATAGCACGGCAACATTAACTCTCGCTGACATGATTTGCTCTAGTGATGATGATATTAAAGATATTCCTGTAAGAAATAATGGAGGAACTGTAGTTATCGATGGTGGCGATATTACTACCAATGCCCCTGGTGGTGCTAATTTGCTTAGTCCTGTAGTTCAAAATTTAAATAATGGAACTACAACTATCACAGGAAATGGCACGTTTACAATGAAAAATATTAATACAGGGGTGGCTTGGCTCGGAAATATAGTTACAATGGCAAGTTCCAGTACAGATGCAGACCAAGAAAATCCATGTGGCACAGTTATTATTGAAAATGGCACATTTAACAATGGACATATTGTAGATGTAAATGGTAAGGGAACTGTTATTATTAATGATGCAACTTTTAATACTGGAAACGGTCCTGTAATTAAGACTTTTCTCGGTGGAGTTAAGTCAAATATTATTGTTAATAATATAACATCTTCTGCGTCGATTTTTGCTCAGGTGCTTAATAAATTAAATACATATATTGATTTTCAAAATGGTAATGTAAAATATTTGCCTACTAGATTTTGTGTTGATTCAGCTGGCAAACCAATGGATTCTATATCTATCGCAAACGGTAAATTTGGGCCAAAAAGCGGAACTACTGACATTCATGATGAAATAGAAGGTTTTTTAGCTGATGGAGCTGTTATTAGTGCTCTTACAGACGATCATGATGGTTATACTTATAAAGTTGAAATACCTGTTACACCTGCAGATATCTTACCTGATAATTTACTAGAAAGTTTTGATAATAAATGGGATAACGAGAATGGATATTCAATGCTTTATGTTTATAATGACAAGATATGGCTACATGACATAAGTAGTCCAACGACATTTGTTAATGATGTTTCTATAACTACTCCGCTAACTAAAAGTGGTGACAATTACCTTACAATATGCAATGGGATAACATACACTTTTTCAATGGAAAATGGAGTATTAACAAGTATATCAGTAAGCGGTGCAACATCTCGTTTTAATGGTACATACAGGGCTCCTCATACTCATAGTTATGGTGATGTCAGCGATTCATGGGATGGTGATCAAGTGACATTAACAACCTCATGTTCTTGTGGCGATGAACAAACTCAAACATTCACTGGAACATATACAAAAGTTAGCGATGCAACATGTACAACTAAAGAAACTGGTAAGTATGTTGTAACTATTGCTGAAGGAATTTTTGCTGGAACTTATGAATCTAGCGTATTTGAAACTGGAAATCCTTTAGGTCATACATATGGCACTCCAACTCCTTCTTGGAGCGGAAATGAACTAACATTAACTGTTGAATGTTCATGTGGAGATAGTCAATCAGATACATTCACTGGAACATATACAAAAGTTAGCGATGCAACATGCACAGCTAAAGAAACTGGTAAGTATGTTGTAACTATTGCTGAAGGAATTTTTGCTGGAACTTATGAATCTGATGTGTTTGGAGTAGGAAATCCTTTAGGTCATACGTATGGTACCGTTAGTGCTACTTGGGATGGTAATCAAGTGACATTAACAACTTCATGTTCTTGTGGCGATGAACAAACTCAAACATTCACTGGAACATATACAAAAGTTAGTGATGCAACGTGCACAGCCAAAGAAACCGGTAAATATGTTGTAACCATTTCGGATGGCATTTATGCTGGAACTTATGAATCTGATGTGTTTGAAGTAGGAAATACTTTAAGACATGAAACAACCAAAGTTAATGGTCAATCTGCAACTTGCACAGAAGATGGATATAAAGATGCTTATTACTGCGCTGATTGCGGAATGTACTTTGAAAATGCAGATGGCACAGGTTTAATCGGTGATTCAACCGCATATAATTCTTGGAAACTAAACGAAGGACTTCTTCCAAGATTATTAAGCGCTGGAGCAATTGTTGGTATATGTGTTGGCTCTTTCTTGTTCCTTTTAGTTATTATCTATTTACTTGGCTATTTCTTCTTATATAGAAAAGGTAAACTTGATGAGAAGAAAATAAAAGTTATCTATAAATTCTTACCAAGAGGCGAAAAGAATTTTAAATATAATGATAGATAAATTCTTTATTGATACGCATACGACTCCAGCTTCAGTTTTTAAAGTTGTTTTTGATGATTCAAATTCAAAAAGATGCAAGAAATATAGTGGCAACAACAAATGGGTTGATGCAGATATTTCTGAATTAGAAAGACTAGTTCAAATTGGAAGTGCTAGACAAGTTGAAGATGATGTTGTTAAAGAATTCAAATTAGATTTAGATAAAAATTTTGATTAATTTTTTTATTTAACTGATTGAAATCGCATCTAATATTAATGATATGTTTTGTTATAAAAAATTGTTTGATATTTTAAAAAAATATTGATGCTTGATATTTGGAAAAGTAGAACAAATTGTTATACGAATATAATTCAGTGTCATTAATAATCACAAGGTGTTATAATTTCTAATAGGTTTACATAAAATGGATTTAAAAATTGTAATAGGGCAAAGATTAAAAATTGTTAGAGAGAAAAGCAAACTTTCTCAATACGATATTGCCAAAGAATTAAATATAGCTCAAGCAACAATAGCTCAATATGAAAGAGGCAGAACTTGTGCTCCTGCTGAAATATTAGATTGGTATCACAAAAGATTTAATGTTTCATTTGATTACTTATTTGGCTATGTTGACGATATAAAAGAGATTCTCACATCTGAGGATAAAACTGAAGAAATGAGGAAACTCATTAGACAAGAAATGGATCAATACTTTAAAGATAAGAAGTAGAAACCGTCATTCTACTTTTTATTTTCCTTTTGTTTCTCCATATATTCTTTTGTCATCATATTAAAAAGAAGCTCGATAAATAATTGAAGACAAGACTCACTCATATAAGGTTTTTCTTTGCCTTCGCTGTCTTTAGCAAAAATAATTTTTTCAGGTTCAATCATAATTGTCCTCCTTTTGCTACACATTATAATCGTTTTAATTACAAAATCTATAAAAATAATTACAATATGAACTTAACATAATAAGAGAAAGGATAATCTTATTTTATTATTAATAATAAAATGAGTTATCTTTTCTTATAATGTTATTACAATAGGTTATTTACAATTACACTGCGTTATGATTTAATAGAATCATTAACAAAGGAGATTATAACTATGTCAACTGGTGTTATTTATGCAAGATATTCATGCGAAAAACAAACCGAAAACAGCATTCTGGGTCAAATTCGTGAATGTAAAGAATTTGCTAAAAAGAACAATATTGAAATTATCGACATTTATAAAGACGAAGCTATAAGTGGAAGGACTGCAGAAAAAAGACCGTCTTTCATGAGAATGATAAATGACGCAAACAAACATTGTTTTGAAAATATCATTGTATGGAAAGGCGATAGATTTTCTAGAAGTAGAGCTGATGCAGCTAAGTATAAAAGTGAATTAAAGAAACTTGGTGTTCGTGTATTAAGTGCAACTGAAGCTAATGTCACTGGTCCAGAAGCTGTGTTAATGGATGGAATAAACGAAGCATTTGCTGAATATTTTTCTGTGGAACTTGCCGCAAAAGTTGAAAGAGGAATGACACAAAATGCACTAGATGGCAAATTTAATGGTGGAAGATTACCTTTTGGATTCAAACTTGATCAAAATAGAAAAATAGTAATCGATGAAAATAATGCTGAAATTGTTAAATATCTCTTTGAAAGATATGCAAATTTTAATGTGAGAATTATTGAATTAGTAAATGAACTTAAATTAAAAGGTGTGGTAGGAAATTACGGGACTCCAATCACTAAATCAGCAATGAGTAGAATACTTTCAAATAGAAGATATATTGGAGAATATGATTTCAAAGGAACTAAAAACAACACGATGTTTCCTCCAATAATAGATATTAAAACATTCAATTTGGTTCAAGATAAACTAAGAAAAAATAGATCAAGCAGTGGTGCATATCGTGTTCGTGCGCATTATTTATTAAGAGATAAGTTATTTTGTGGTGAGTGTTTGTCTCCATTAAAATCTGCTGGCGGAACTTCTAAAAGCGGTACAAGAAGAAAATATTATGAATGTGTAGGAAAAAGGAACCATATTTGTGATCTTCCTGTTTTAGATAAAGAATCTATTGAAACAGCGGTTATTCAGAAAATATTCGATTTTCTTAGTGATAAAGCAAACATTAATCATGTAATTCAACAGCTAATTTCTTTTGATTCAAAGAGAACTCCAGAAATGGAAAGAATGCAAAAGGTAATTGATGAAACTGATAATAAAATTAAAAATTACATGGTTGCATTAGAAAGTGGTGTAAATATTGATATTGCAGTAAATAGATTAAAAGAATTGCAAGATATAAAAAAGAAACAAGAAATCGAATTTAAAAATCAATCGGTTTTGAATAGGACTTATACAGTAGATGAATATAAAGAATTCTTTAAAAACTGCCTAAATATAAAAAAATTGGATGATGAATCCAAACAATATTTAATTAACATGTTCATTGAGAAGGTGTTTATCTACAAAGATAAGACCATTAAGATTATTTTCCACTTTGTTGATAAAAGTGTTCAATTAGATTCTAGTGTTGGTGTTCCACTGGAAGAACGCTCGGTTCACCAATTAAAAAATAGAACTCTCTTAAGAGAGTTTTTATTTTATGTTATTGAAATAAAATTATTTCTTTATATAATAAAGATATGGAACGCGAAGAATTATTTATTCAAATACTTGACAATGACGAGAAAATTATCGAAACATTTAAACCAAATCATAAAAGATTTGTTGGTTTAACTATTTTAAGAAATTTTATTGCGACATTATTAGTTCTTATATTTCCTGCAATCTTTGTTTTTGTTTCATTAGCTCTCAATAATGGAGTCAACGAAACAACTCAGTGTGAAATAAATGGTGTTGAACACACTGGAGAAGCTTGCAGAGTAGGCCTTGCTCCTTTTGTTGTGGTTCCATGTATCATTGCTGGGTTAATTGTACTTGGTTTCATTTTCTCAGTCGTTACTAGAATTGTTGTTTATAAAAAGACATGTTATTGCTGTACAAATAAGAGAATCATTATTCGCCGCGGATTTATCGGCGCAGATTATCAAACATTAGATTATGACCTTATTGGAGGTATGGATGTTCAAGTTGATTTCTTTGATAAAATTATGAAGCCAAATACCGGAACAATTTCCTTTGCATCAGCAGCTTCTCCAATGATTGAAAGACAGGGATCTTCATATTATTTTGCACATATTGAAAACCCATACGAAACATACAAGAAAATTAAAGAATATTCATCTACATATCGAGACGGAAAATTAAATAGTTAATATATGAAAGCGATCTATCTTTGTTCGAATAAAACAGGCATTAAAAAGTCGGAAAAGAAGACCGCTTTTATTTTTAATTCATTACATAAAATATATAAAGATTTAACAATTGTAAAAACTGAAAATATTGAGGATTTTGAGGAAAATATACGCAAATCCGTGGGTATTTTCGATTTAGTCATTGTTGGTGGTGGCGATGGAACTTTGAAGGCTGCTGTCAATGTTTTGATGGAATTTTCTAAAGAAGAAAGACCGGTTTTGGGGTACCTTCCGTTAGGCACAATCAATGACGCTGGAAAGGCTGTTGGAATTAATGGAAGTTTAAGAAAAGCCTTAAAGATTTTGAAAGACAATTCTGTTGTTGAAGTTGATGTCTGCAAAGTTAATGATGAATATTTCAATTTCGTATGTGCTGCAGGAGCTTATTCAGACATTTCCTACATCACAAAAAGAAGAGCTAAAAAAATCATTGGTAAATTTGCTTACTATTTTGTTGCAATTGCCTCACTTTTTAGAAAGAAAAAACTCGATGTGCATGTTGTTGCTGACGATCAAGTTGTTGATATGAAAACCCCATTAGTTTTGATAATGAATTCGAAAAACGTTGGCGGTTTTCCGGTTAATTTTAATTATTCAGTGGTGGATGGCAAGGTTGAAATATACCTTACAAAACCTGGACTTTTTAATGGATTGTTGCATTATGCTTTCTTTAAAATGAGAACAGTTAAACTTAAGGCTTCTCACCTAAAAGTATCGATTAAATCGAATGAAACTTGGTGCCTTGATGGAGAAAAAGGTTTTGATGGAAACATTGAAATCAATGTAATCCAGAAAGAACTTCGAATGATTGGCAAATTAAAATAATTTAATTTTTGCTTTCCATTTTAACAATATTATTATATTATTAACGCAGTAGGCGGAAATTTTATGAAATTCAAAAAACCAAGAGGAGTGCTATTAGGAATTGGCTTCGGCGCATTCGTTGTTGCTGCAGTTTTATTCTTTTTAGTACCAGTAATTCTTGCTGATTTCCAATACAATAGTATGGAAGCAGTGATGGGAGGACTTAAAGGATTAATCTCCTTCAATTTTGTTAATGTTCTTTATACAGCATTATTCATTTTATTTGTTCTTGCAGTTGCAGTTGTTGTTATTTATGCGGTTATGGCTGTTCAAAAGAAACACAAAATTCATCTTCTTGTTGCTTTACTTTCATTAATTTTCGTTTTTGGTTCCTACTTAGTAGTTTCTATTTATTTCCTTGGCAGCGACATTAATTTTGGTGGTAAAGCTACTGATTCAACAAATTCATTACTTTCATTAATGTTAGCTTCTGAAAATGCTTTAGGTAAGATTTTATCTTCACTCGTTCTTGCATTTGCTGGCGTGTCCAACGTTATGCTTATTGTACACATGTTTGTCGCACTAGTTTCAATGACGGTAACCGAAGAAGTTAAAGCATTCGAAGAAAAATGCGAAGAAGAAACTAAAAAGGCAATTGAAGAAAAGACAGCAGAACTTGTTGCTTCTCAACCAGCACAAGAAACAGTTCCTGCTGAAGCAGGTCCAGTATTCGGAACTATTTTAGCTCCAGAAGTTGAAGCCGATCTTGAAGAACGCAAACGTAAAGAAATGGCATTATTCAAATCAGCAATCGATTCTGGATACTTTACAGAATACGAAGAACTTGAATTCCCAGAACCTCTTGAAGGTGTCGAGGAAGAACCAGTTTGTGAAGCCAGTATTGTTGAAGAAAAGACAGCATTCATTTCTAAGTCGAGCATTCACGTTGGCTACACACACGATTAAATCGTTTTAATATAACTCTTTGAGTTATTTTAAAAATATACAAATTTTGGAGGGCTTTATATGAAAAAAGCTAAAAACGCACTTGCGATAGTTGGTATTGTATTCGCCGTTATCGCAGCCGCATTGCTAGTGTTACATCCAGTTATTGACGGAGTTGCAGCAGCATTATCCGAAGACCCAACCCCAGCTATGGGATTTGGTGAATATCTTGGTCTTGTAACAGGAAGAATTCCACAATTATTTGATTTCGGTTGGATTTCTTCATTCTCACTCGATGCATTAAAGATTAACTTCCCAATCATCGTTGCAGCAGTTGGAGTAATTCTCTTAATCGTTTTACTCATTATCATGCTTTGCAAGAAACACGCCAAAGGTTTAGGCTGGTGGGTTGTTATGCTCGTAATGCTCGGTGTATCAGTCGTAGTTGCATCTGTTTATGTTAAACCAGACAACTTCTACGATGTTTACTTTGGAAAAGTACAAGAATTGTCCTACTCAAGCTTTGTTGTAAATAAGTATTTATTTATCGCAGGTTTAGTTTGCGCAATCGTTGCTTCCGCAGCAATTATTATTGCTTCAATCTTCTATATGGTTTATGTTTGCAAAGCAAGCAAGAAAGCTAAGAAAGTTGATGATGCAAGAAATGCTGCACTTGCTAAGATCGAAAGTCTTTTAGGAGGAAATAACTAATGGCTACATTAAATGAAAACGAAGCTCGTTTACTTGCAATTAAAGAAGAGCTTTTGAATAAGAAAGATATTTCTCTTGAAGATATCGAAGCTTTAGAAAAAGAAATTTCCGCTCTCGGAGAAGAAAGAGAACAACTTAAAGCAGAAGAAGCTAAAGCAGAAGCTCCAGCCGCAAAAGCTAGCGAAGAAGCTGCTCCTTCAGCAGAAGCACCTGCTAATGCAGAAGAAGCTGCACCAGCAGATGAAAATGCTAAAGTTATTAGACGTATTCTTGTCCACAAGAGTGGTAAAGTTGTCAGAGTCTTAAATGAACATTATTACGATGTCACAACCAACGTGTTTGTTGATCAAGGCTACTATGATCCAAATAGACCAGCTGAAACTGAACAACAACATTATGAAAGACTTATTAACGAAGCTAAGAATGTTTTACAACCAGCACCAGCTCCAGTTGCAGCACCAGCACCAGCACCAGCACCTGTTATCGTTGTAACTCAACCACAACCACAAGTCGTTGTTGCACCAGCTCCAGCTCCAGCACCAGTTGTAGTCGCTGCTCCAGCTCCAGCTCCAGCACCTGTTGTTGCACCAGCTCCAGCTCCAGCACCTGCACCAGTTGTAGTTGCAGCACCAGCTCCAGCAAAAGAAAAAGTCGAACGTATTCCATTTGCTAATCGTATGAAACATGCTGAAAAAGCATTGAAATTCGCTTATAACGAAATTAAGTCCGAGATCTTATCATACGGTCTTAAATCACGTGTTTCTATCGCAGGTGATACATTTAGATTACACACCAAGACATATGTTATGCTTGTTGTTGCTGGTAAGAGCTTAAAACTCTACTTCGCTTTGGATCCAAAAGATTATAAAGATTCCAAGATGCCACTCGGTGACGCATCTAAGAAAGTCCTCCACAAAGATACACCACTTGTATTCAAAGTTAAGTCAGACTTATCAGTCCGTAGATGTAAACAACTTATCGCTGATTGCTGTGCTAAAGACGGTCTTGAAAAAGGCGAATTTGTCAAACACGATCACGTTAAAGATTTATAATCTTAGACTAAACAAAAATAATTTAAAAGGTGACCTTCGGGCCACCTTTTTTAGTTACTAATTTTTTCTTTGTACAGTTTATAAATTTCATCACTAGTTTGTTCGATTGTTTTGTTTTCGGTATGAATTACATAATCGACTTTTCCAATTTTATCTAGTGAGAAGTCATTGACGTCATTTTCTAGTCGTTTAGTGATATTTTCTTGTTTATCTCCGCGAGACACCATTCTTTCATGCCTTGTTTTTTCGTCTGCGATAAGTAAGAACGAGACAACATGTTTATTATTTAATTTTAGGAATGAGTGAAGACCGTTTGGATCTAGGACAACAATTTTGTTGTCATCAACCTGGTCTACGCCACAACCATAGTAATTGTCGTTATACAAAGAGTGTTCAACAAATTTACCATCTTTTAAGCGCTTTTTGAACTCTTCTTTGCTAATAAAGAAATATTCAATGCCATCAGTCTCGCCAACACGTTTTTCACGAGTAGTGGTTGTGACTGCTTTAACTAGGCCATAACGCTTTTGTAAATCAAGGGCGGTAACCGTTTTTCCGCTTGCTGATGCACCGACAAGTAAAATCATAAAATTTATTATACTCGAAATTAAAAATCAAAAAAATGCAAAAAAAGAGACTTATAAATAAGTCTAAAAAAATTTTCATCGAAAATGCGAAATGGTACTGCAATTTGTATATAGGAGGACATTTATTTTATGGCACGTAATAGTTATGACGGATCCTATATAAGATTTTCAGAGATGGAGACAATTGCAAAAGTCTATTTTGAAAAAGCCAAATATTACAAAAGCAACGGAAGCCCAAAAACTGAAAAGGTAAATAATAAAATGCTTACGATTGGCAAAATAGATAAAGCATGTAATGTACTTTGCGATCCATACAAAACAATTATTAGAAACACATTTTTTGAAAAGAAAAATTTGTACTGGTGGGAACAGTATTATTCAAAAACCACTTATTATCGTTTAAGGAACAAGGCTATTAAAACATTTTTATTAGCATACAAATTACAATGAAAACATCATTAAAGCTTTTATTACTATCAACTTTGACCGCGATGAGTGGAGTAGGGGCAGGAACTGATACAAATTCCGGTGTTTATTCTCTTAAATGCACTCCTTTTTATCGTGCAGGTATTAATTCAAAGATTTCTTTTAATGTTAGAGCATCAAAAATGAATAAAGTAATTGTTACAGTGGATATAGTCAATGATTTATATAAAGACGGAATAACTATTTATAATAAAACTTACACTGCTGCTGGTAGTGCAAATATTTCTTATAACAATAGTTATACTAGAAGTAGCGGAAACATATTGCGAATAAAGCAAGGGACATCAAAAGGAAATAAAACAATTGAATGTGAAATCAATGTTGCTAAAAGCAGCACAACTGTTATAGGTGATTCAATTTATAATTTTGAATCTAATTCTTATTATTATTCATATTCAAATAGTGGCTGGTCAAAAAATAAGGAAAAGATAAGTTTTTATAACTTTGAAGATTGTTATATGCCAACTTACTATCACCAAATAGACTTTTCGAATTTTTATATTAAATTGAATGAAACTCTAGATACTTCAAATATAAGTTGTGAAAACGCAGTCTTTGGAATTACAAATAAAAACGGAATATTTAATTCTTTTGAGCACGATTCTGAATTAGCTTACTTTCCGCTAACTTTTGAACAAAAAGACTCGTCTTTTTTCTTAAAGCTGAAAAATGTTTTATATGTTAATCCCTTAACACAAGAAATGTCTGCGACTCAAAAAACTAATTTTGTTAAAACTAGATTGATTTATTTACCGAGAAACGAAAAAAGATATGAGGATGAGTACAATTGTTATATTTTTTTAGAAGGTTTCGGAATAGATAGAGCTGATTTTTTAACAAACTTTAAATATAAATCTTTATTAAATACTTTTGGAGACTGTCGCAACAGTGAATATTGCATAGTTAATAGTTAATATGACAAATTGTATCTTCTATTCACTATTTTTTGTTTTGTTTCTAAACATGTCGTTTGGATCTTTGAGAATGTCACAAGTTAATAGAGTTTTTATGTCAACATACAAAGGAATGTATGAAGCTTGTGCTGTTACTGTAGGCAATGATGGAGAACCAATTTATCCGTACTTTGATAAAAATATCTTAACAAATTATGTAACAAACTTTATTGGCGAAAATGTAAGAAAATTCGTCCCGTCCTATGACTTAAGCATCAAATTTTACACACTGGGTGGGACTTATGAATGTCAAGAGAACGATTTAGCAAGAACTGTAAAAGTCGGTTTAAAGGCAAATATTAACTATCTATTTACATTTAATAAAGAACAAACAATTTCAATTCAAGAAAGGAGTGCCGTATGAACGAAAAATTAATTAACTATATAGAAAATTCATTTCTAAAAGATTTGATAAGTTCAGAAGGAGTTACAGATATTTCCTATAACGGCTCTAGTTTTTTCTATTTGCATAATGTTGAAGGCAGAAAGAAATCAGATTTAGTTGTTTCAAACAGTGGAGTTTTGGATTTTCTAAGACAAATTGCAAATTTTTCAGAAAAACAATTTTCGGTCTCTACACCTTTCTTAGATATTTCGGTTGGAAGATACCGTATAAATGCTGTTCATACATCAATAGGTAGGGTTAGCAATGAAAAAGCGTGTACATTTGCAATAAGAATTGGCTCTGAACAATCTCGAGTAATTGATGATTTAGATTTTATTGATGAAAAGTGTAGGAAATACTTATTTAAAGCTCTAGAGGATGAAAAGTCGATTGTTATTTGTGGGCCTACTGGAAGTGGAAAGACAGAATTGCAGAAATTTCTTCTTTTAAACCTAAAAGACAATACCAGGGTCATCATTATTGATAACGTTGAAGAATTAGAGAACATACGAATTAATGACAAGATAGATGTCTCTAGTTGGCAGATTTCTGAAAATAATTTGAATTCATCAATCCAAGAACTTGTTAGGAACGCTTTAAGAAGTAATCCAGACTGGATTGTTATTGCAGAGTCAAGAGGCAAAGAAATGAACGAAATATTAAATAGCATTATGACAGGGCATCCAATCATCACGACTTTACATGCAGAAAAATTAGAAGATATACCTTTACGTATTTGTAGAATGGTGGAGATGGCTGACATCACTCAGAAGCATGAAAGCATTTTAAATGACATTTATGAGCACGTAAAAGTATGTGTTTTTCTAAATAGAAAGTTTGATTCTGATAAAGGAGTTAAACGTTATGTTGAATCGATTGGCGAGCTTCAAAAAGATCACACTATGAAATTGATTTATAGGAGGTCATAGAATGATAGGGATAGTTATTGGATTCATTGTTTTATCTTTGGTAAGTGGAGTCTTGTGTTTTTTAACAACCTCAAATTTATACTTTGCGATAGGAATCTTTTTGATTTTTATTCTTTATTTCTTTATCTTCCAGTATAAGAAATTTAACAAATACTATTCTTTAGTAAGAAGAGTCCATTCCTGTTACTTTTTTATCAACTCATTTGTGGTCACTTTGTCTGTAAAAGAGTCTTATGAAGAAGGGTTCAAAAGTGGTTTGAGAGTCCAAGATTCTAAGCTACATCTTTATGCAAATGAATTAAGTGAATTAAATGATTACGAGAAAGTGAAGTACTTAAGAAATTATTTTCAGTTAGCAATATATAAAATGTTCCTGAATGTTCTAGAAATTTACCAGGATCAAGGAGGAAATATTTTGAATATGTCCGATAATCTTATCCGAGAGTGTACAAGAACAGAAAAAACACTTATAGATTCATATAATTTAGGTATCAAGCATTTAATAGAATTTATTGTTCTTTGGGCATTATCATTTGGTGTTTTATTGTTTCTAAAATTTGGCATTGGAGATTTCTATAATAAGATGTTAAATAATCCTATTTTTGCCCCTCTAATTTTGGCCTTCTTTTTAATCTTCTTGTTATCTATTCATTTTTTCTTAAAATCTTTTACCAATTTGTCAGTAAAGGAGGATGTTGTAGAATGAAAAAAATAATTAGTCAAATTAAACGTTTAGGCTTATCAGTTAAAAAAGAATTTATTATTTTTGGCATTATCAATTTCCTATTAATTGCTGGTTCGATTTGCTTAGGAATATTCGAGAAAAAGGGGGTATTTTTCGCATTTGGTCCAGGATTTGCAGTGGTTTTTTCAATTTTGTATTTGTCACGATATGGTACTTTGATAAACAAAATTAATAGTGATAACTTAATTGAATTTTCTGAACTGTTTGGGTTCTTTAGAATTTATATTAAGAATGGTTATAACGTCTACAATTCACTCAAGGAAATTTCGTATTTCGCGAACGAAAAATTGAAAGAATTATTAACAAAATTATTAGCTGAAATTGATAGTGATAAATCTGTTCAACCGTTCATTAATTTTTCATCAAATTTTGACGAAATAATTGTTGAAGAATTGATGATTTCTATTTACCAAATGATTGATGAAGGCGAACAGTCAAATTATCTCTCTCAATTTGAATTAATTTTTGATAAATTTTCTGAGGCCTTAACTCAAAAGGAATTGAAGAAAAAGGACTCAAAATTAGGAACTCTTTCTAGCGCTCCATTAATTGGTTCTTCTTTTTTAATTATTGTTATTACCGTTGGTATTATTGGCCTGATTGGAGACATCATCAATGGGATATAAATTAGGCTTTATTTTGTCGTTATTATTAGTTGTAGAATTGTTCATTTTGGCAGGAGATCTTTTCTCTGCCCAAGTGATATATACCAATTTAGATGCTGTTAGTATTACAGCGGGGAACATTATTTCTTCAAAGGGAGGTATAACAAATGAAGTTAGAACATTTGTTGCCAACAATACCGGAGGCGAAATAATCGCAGTTGGAGATGACGCTCCATTATTTGGATCAGTTTATACTTTCAAAATCTTCAAAAGCTATCAACCTATGAATTTCTTTATTGGCGAATCGGAAATTTCTGTAGTACGCAGTGTCGTAATTGGCTATTACAATTAGAAAGGAGTTTATTATGTCTGAAGTAAAAGGTACTTTACTAACCATCATTCTTGTATTAGCTGTATTTGCATCAATATTTACTATTGTAACTCTTGCTATCGAAAGAAAAGCAAATGATGTTTCAACTAAAATTGAACATGCAGGTGAGCCAACTGCGCAAGCTGCTCAACCAGCAGCTGGTGCTGCCGCAGCTAATTCATTAGTTTATCATTATTAAAATAATGTATAAGGGAGGCTCTGCCTCCTTTTTTCTACAACTTTATAAAATACTTTATTTTTATATGCTATGTGATACAATAATCACACGTTGAGGTAAATTTATGGATAAACTTGCTGAAATTAAAGAGCGTCTTGCAAAAGCTGCTCACAAAGATTCAATTGACGATTCTATGAAGTTAAGAGAACTCGGTATTGATTCTCTTGATATTGTCGAACTTCTTTTACAACTTGAAGAAGACTATGGTGTTCACTTCAATGACATGGATATGTCAAATCTTGTTACAGTAAAAGATTTACTCGACGTAATCGCAAAACAATTAAAATAATTAATTTCTAGTTGTTTTTAATAATAGTATTTGATACTATTTAATGCGTCGCCCACTTAGCTCAGCGGTAGAGCTATCGGCTGTTAACCGATCGGTCTGCGGTTCGAATCCGTAAGTGGGCGCCACTCTTGGCCCGTTGGAGAAGCGGCTTAACTCATATGCCTTTCACGCATACATTCATGGGTTCGAATCCCGTACGGGTCACCAACAAATATTAAGTAGAGCTATGCTCTATTTTTTATTACCAAAACAATAGTTTATTACTTTAAAAAATGGAATTATAATAGTTAAAAATGAAATTAGATTATTGCTATCATACTCATACAATTAGATGTGGCCATGCTGTCGGGAGCGATGAAGATTTTGTTAAAGCAGCAATTGAATGCGGTATAAGGGAATTGGGTTTTAGTGACCACGTTTTTATTCCTGGTTTGAACCAACCACAAATAAGAGGCAGTTATAATCAACTTGATGAATATGTTGAGTCAATTAGATACTTAAAAAACAAATATAAGGATAAAATAAACATATATGTTGGTTTTGAAGCTGAATATTCAAAATTTTTTGTTAAATATTACAAAAAGCTTCTTAAATCTGGGAAAATAGACTACTTAATTTGTGGTCAGCATTTTCTTTTTGATAAACCAAATGAAGCAATATTTTTACATACACTCCCAATTAAAACAGTTACAAAACGCGTTACAAAGGAATTAATAAGGGCTATAAAGTCCGGTTTATTTAAATACATAGCTCATCCTGATCATTTTTTGGGATTTGCTTCTCAATATGAACCGTTTTTTGATGAAGCAATTGCTAAAATATGTAAATGCGCGAAAAAATACGATGTTCCATTAGAAATTAATTTACATGGCATTTTTAATCGCACTCATTACGGTAATACACCATTTAAATATCCTTGTGATTTTTTCTTTAAAAAAGCAGTGGAAGTTGGTTGTAAAATAATAATTGGTTATGACGCACATAACCCAGATGAATTTATAAACTCCTATATAATAGATGCTCAATATTTAATTGATATATGTTCAAACAATCTTATAAATCGTATAAAACTAATTTAAAAAAGTAATCGCTTACATTTTTATATTTATTTCAAAAAATTTTTATAAATTTACTTTTTCTTTGTAGTAATACAAAGTATTACTATTTAATATTATATATATTATTTTCCTTAATAAATATAAAGCTCAATATTGCCTGAAAAAAACGGTAGTGTTATAATTTAACCGAAATGGTTCGGTAATTAGTATTTTATTTAAACATTTCAAAGGAGAAAATATGAAAAAGAATCTATTTTTAAATTTAGCGTTGATTGCTGGAGCGATATCGATGGCTGCATGTAATGAAGTACATCAACACGACTTGAAGAAAGTTGAAGCAGTTCCTGCAACATGCTTAACTGGTGGTAATATCGAATATTATCACTGTGATGGATGTTCAAAGAATTATTCTGATGCTAAAGGAACTCAAGAAGTCACAAATGTTCAAACCGCTGCATTAGGACATTCAATGAATTATGTTGATGCAGTTCCTGGCGTTGATTGTGAGCACAAGGGAACGATTGGCTACTATTTATGTGAAAATTGTAACAAAAAGTTTTCAGATCAAGCTGGTCAAAATGAAATCACAAGTATTGTTGGCGAATACGGAAATCACAACCTAGCTCACCATGATGCAGTTCCTGGCGCTGATTGTGAAACTCAAGGCACGATTGAATATTGGGATTGCTCCGTTTGTGGTAAAAAGTTTTCTGATGCACAAGGTACTACAGAAATCACAAGTATTGTTGGCGAATATGGAAATCACAACCTAGCTCACCATGATGCAGTTCCTGGCGCTGATTGTGAAACTC
>JAKSVG010000012.1 GCA_024408105.1 Bacilli bacterium
AAAACCGTTGTAGGCCTTGCCTACCTAGGGTTCGAATCCCTATCTCTCCGCCATTGTAAAATATATAGGACTAAGTTCCTATTTTTTTATAAAAAATTTTATATTTAATTCATTCAAAAATAAGTATAATGTATCAAGTGAGGATAATATCTATGAAAAAGAAACTTTTAGTAGCGTCATTAATTCCGGCATTTTGCTTAATGAGTTGCTCGGATAAATTAAATCCTGTTGGAGTATATTCTTTTAGACTTGGTAAGGCTAGTGAAACACATGTTGGTGTTTCTATTGAATTAACTGATACTGATCATATTACTGAAATACTTAATCCTGAAACAGGTGAAAGAACTCAAGAAGTTGTCGGAAAAGAATTCAAAGCATCACTTGATGTAGGTGATTCAATTAAAATTAATTTAGCAGATTACGACATACCATATATCCCTGGACTCGACATAGACGAGCTCAATAGAATTGTTAATGAACTAATTAATAAAACTCTTCACGACATTAAAGGATATTATGAAGTTTCAGATGTTGAAAGAGATTATGGCCGTAGATTGAAATTAGGAGCATCGATTTCTCTTCCAGAGGGTTCTTCACTTGGCGGCATTGATATTCCACCTTTTTTAGTTGAACACGTTATTGCTTCTTTCATTAACCAGAAAAGTATTACTTTGCAATTACCGGTCTCGTTTGAAGATTTATTAATGCAATTATGTTGGTATGGCCTTTATATCAATCCTAAAGATTCACTAAAAAATTATTTGTATATGCTTGATACTTCTAAATTACCAGGTGAAAAAAATGAAGATTTAAGGATTGGAACTCATCCAGTTAAAAAATATGATGCAGATGGAAAAACTGTTATTGAAAATCAAATTAATTTGATGAATGAAGCATATGCATGTGAATTTTCAAATACTCCTGTTTATGTTGATAGCGTTTGTGTTGGAAAAATTACTGAAGCATCATACGAAATCACAAACCCATCAACTGGTAATATTACAACCATATATGATCATTATTTCTACACATTAAGTGGTGAAAGCAGATGGCTACCAGCTGCAGATAAGTTTAATGCTGTAATTTATACAAAAAATATTTTGTATAGCACTTTTGATATTAAAACTGATGTTTCCATAGATTTAGATAAATCTGAATTGGAACGTGTTGGTTTCACCAAAATTCTCGGTCCTTACGATGCATCATCTGGAGAGAAAATTGATAGAAACTTGTTCATGCAAAAACCATTTGTCTTTAGAGACTATAATGATATTAAAATTGGATTAAACAAAGAATAAATATGGCAGTAAGAAAATTTGAAAACGAACCTGTTATTATCGATGTAAACCATCTAACAAAAGATTATGGATATCATCGAGGTGTTTTTGATGTTTCCATTAAGGTGCATAAAGGAGAATGCTATGGTTACCTTGGACCTAATGGTGCAGGTAAATCAACTACCATTCGACACATTATGGGCTTTAGTAAGCCGCAAAAAGGTTCAACAAAAATATTTGGCATCGATACATTTGGAAACACCGATAAGATTTTAGGCAAGGTCGGTTACCTTCCTGGTGAACCTTCAATACCTGCTGGTTTAAACGGTTGGGGATTTTTGAAAATGATGCAAGAAATGAGAGGAGAAGAAAACACTGAAAGATTAGCTTATCTTCTTGACTTATTTAAACTAGATCCATCACCTCTTGTGAAAGAAATGTCTCTTGGAGAGAAACGAAAATTGGCTGTTGTAGCAGCTTTCATGAATGATCCAGATGTTTTAATTTTAGACGAACCAACATCAGGATTAGATCCTGTCATGCAACAAATATTTATTAAATTCATTGTAAATGAAAAAAATAGAGGAAAGACTATTCTTTTATCTAGTCATATATTCTCTGAAGTCGAAGCTACATGCGACATGATTTCTATTATTAAAGATGGAATACATGTTTCGACATTTAATGCTGAAGAAGTTAAAAATATTACAACAAAAGTTTATGTTTTAAGAATGAGTGATAAAGAAAATTATGAGAAATATTTAAAGAAATGCCCATTTGAGATTGTATCTAAAAACGATTTAAGATTCTCGGTAATGGTTAAATTTCAACAAGACCAATATAAAGAATTTACTGAATCTGTTCAAGGGATTAAAATTGATACTTTTTTAGAAAAGCCATTCACACTTCAAGATTATTTCATGTCGTTTTATAAAGAAGAAAAAACTTTTGGTGGCCTTGGTGGCGTTGTAGGAAATTCCAAAAAGTAAGGAGGTAATTTATGGCTAAAACAGTTAGAAATAGCAAAAAAAGCATTAAAAATGTTGTAGACATATATGAACATGCTCCAAGCTTGAAAAAAATTAAAAAAGAAGATATTGCCATTGAGCTTTCACATTTAACGAAGGATTACGGAAAAGGTCGCGGTTTGTTTGATGTTTCTTTTATTGTTCCTAAAGGAAAAACATTTGGATATTGCGGAACTAATGGTGCAGGTAAAACAACAACATTAAGACATATTATGGGTTTTCTTAAACCTGATAGTGGCTATGTTAAAGTCTACGGAATGGATGCTTGGAAAAATTCCACTGAAATTAAAAAATTTATTGGTTATCTTCCTGGAGAAATAGCATTCCCTCAATTAGAAACAGGCTCTGATTTCTTAAAAGTTCAAGCAGAGATGCTCGAAGTCACTGATATGTCTAGAGCTGAGGAAATTATTAATGCATTGCAATTAGATCCTACAGCAAATCTAAAAAGAATGTCGAAAGGAATGAAACAAAAAACAGCATTAGTTGCTGCATTCATGCATCAT
This sequence comes from Bacilli bacterium, assembly GCA_024408105.1. GTDB lineage: Bacteria > Bacillota_I > Bacilli_A > RFN20 > CAG-826 > Fiminaster. Next base: position 2,812 of record JAKSVG010000012.1, read on the forward strand.
CCAGAAATCATACTACTTGATGAACCAACAACAGGATTAGATCCGTTAATGAGAGAATCATTTATTAACATCATTAAGCAAGAAAAAGAGCGTGGTGCAACAATTATCATGTCTAATCACATGTTTGATGAATTAGAAGAAACATGTGACTATGTCGGCTTTATAAAAGATGGTCATCTTGTTGATATTGTAGATATGAATCAAATTCATGAAAGACCATTTAGAGAATTTATTGTCTCACTTAAAGATAAAAAAAGCTTTGAAAAAGTTGACGCAAGCCAAGTTAAGGTGTTAACAAAAGACGAAGAACATTTCACTTATATAGTTCGTGTTGAAAACGAAAAAATTGATGGAATGTTTAGAGAACTTAATAAAGTTAACGTCAAATTAATTAAAGAAGTTCAATACACACTTGAAAAATATTTTATGGAAAACGTTATTGGAGGAATGAAAGATGAGTAACTCAGTTGCATTGAAATTTAAAACTAAAGCATCAAAAAAGACAGCTTTCTTTTCAAAACCATTGTTCAAACAAAGCGTGAAATCAAATTTAATGCTTTGGTTAATTATGACACTTGGTAGTGCTGCAATTTTTGTAATTATTAATCTTGTTGTCGGAACAAAACAAATTTTTACAAACATTGACATGTCACAAGTTCAAGCATATGTCGCAGATGAGGGGCTTCAATGGCTTCAAATTCTAGGATTGCTTGAAAGAATGGGATTTAATTTGTCACGTATTCAAACAATGTCTCAAATCGACTTAAATTCAATAATGAATGATCTTGTTTATAAAATTGCTGGCGTTTTACTTCCAATGATTTATGTCATGATAGTTTGTAATAAACTTTTAGCATCACAAGTCAGCGATGGATCAATGGCATATGTTTTATCTACTCCTACAGCTAGAAAAAAAGTTGTTCGCACTCAATACATGTTTATGATTGGCTCATTAATAGCAATGTATTTAGTTATTACAGTCTGCGCATATATTTCTGGTGCGATTGCTTATTATGTAACCAAGCCAGAAGTAATAAAACCATCAACCCCAACTTTTGCCACATTCTCTATCAGAACCGTTTTATATTGTTTAGGCTCATTTATTGCAATGTTTGGCTTAACTGGCATTTGTTTTGGCGCTTCTGCTTTATTTAATAAAGCGAATAAATCAATTGCTGTTGGTGGAGGCGCTTGCGTATTAGCGTTCCTTTGCTGCATTTTAGGATTATTTGGCAACAAAGTCTTTGTTTCTGTTGGTGTTGGTGTAGAAGCCATGAATATTTTTAACTATATGACTATTTACACTCTTGTGGATACTGAAGGAATGAGCAATTTCGCCAAATTTGTAACAAACGTTGACGGTGGTGTTAACACGATTGACTGGATTTGGAAATTAGGTATATTGGTTGGAATAGGAGGAGTCCTTTCATTCCTTGGTGGATTCTATTTCACTAAAAAAGACTTACCTTTATAATATTTAATTATAACAAGTTAAAAATGCCGCTCGAAGCGGCGTTTTTTATTACCTTTTAGTGGTTTGCAAAAAAAATAATTTTCTATATAATAGACAATTATAGGAAGAATATTGAAAATGGGGAAAGTTGAAAAAGATAGAAAGAAACTTCAAAACAAACTTTTTCGTAAACGCTTAAGTTCGCTATTTAAAACCGAATATAAATATTCTTTAAGATTTGAACAATCGCACGTTTTCGATGATGGTAAAGCGTATATTAATGTTGATTTAACTAAATGCGAATCCCCTTTTTCAATTTATTCATATGAAAATAGACTAAATCCTGAAATTTACGATTATATAAACCAAGAAACCGAATTTCTTCCTGTTAATATACCTGTTGTTGTTAATTTTGATGATGATGGCAAATATTCAGATGAAGTTAGAACAAAAATTAAAAAGGTTGTTACTCGTCACTATTCTTTGGAATATGAAGATGTCCGATACGAACTTCACAAATCGCAAAGATTCGGCTTGGTAACCGGTCTAATAGGGTTGGTTTTATTATCGCTTTATATTGTTTTGTCCATTGTTATTCCGAATGAAAACACGTTCAAACCATTCATTGAAATTGTTCAAATTTTAGCGTGGGTTTCTATATGGGAATGCGTCGATAGATTTGCTTTAACAGGTTTTGATGAGACGATGGATGTATTAAATGCTGGTCAATTAGCATTAATAGAAGTACAATTTGGTAAACCAAAGATTAAAAAATGAGAATTCTAATTGTTGCAGATGTATTAGGAAAGAAAAATAATGGCACGACTATGGCTGCCTATAATTTAATTGATTCATTGATTAAAAGAGGTCATGATGTTCGTGTTTTATGCGGCGATTCTGATAAAAAAGATGTAGCGGGCTATTTTGTTTGCAATACAGTAAACTTCGGAATGTTTAATGGATATGTTCAATCAAACGGCATTGCTCCTGCAAAAGCAGATGATGCAGTAATTAATAGAGCCCTCGAAGGTGTTGATGTGGTTCATTGCATGATGCCGTTTTTCCTTGGAAATAGGACTGCTAAACTTGCTAAACTTCATGGTATACCTGTTACAGCTGGATTCCATGTTCAAGCAGAAAATATTACATCTCATTTTTTCATGCTTAAGGCATCAAAAATTAATGGTCCTATTTATAAGGTCTTTTGGCACAAACTGTATAGACATTGTTGTGCGATTCATTTTCCGACCGAATTTATTAAACATGATTTTGAACGTATTGTCGGACCTACAAATGGTTACGTTATATCAAACGGTGTTAAGAACACATTTGTAAAAAAGCAAGTCGAAAAGCCAGAAGAATTCAAAGATAAATTTTGCATTCTTTTTACTGGTAGATACGCAAAAGAGAAACGTCAAAAACTATTAATTAAGGCTTGCAAATATTCAAAATATAAAGATAAAATTCAAATTATTTTTGCTGGTGATGGCCCTCAAAGAAAGAAATTAACTAAGTTGTCTAAAAAACTAGTCAACAAACCTTTGATGGGTAATCATTCTCAAGAAGATTTGATTAATATAATCAATTACTGCGATATTTATGTACATTGTGCTTATGCTGAACTTGAATCTATAGCTTGCTTAGAGGCTATTAGTTGTGGCTTGGTTCCTGTTATTAATAACACGAAAAGAACCGCTACAAAGAATTTTGCTATTGATGACAAAAATTTATTTAATTGTGACTCGGCTAAAGATTTAGCGAAAAAAATTGATTATTGGATCGAACATCCTGCTGAAAAAGCTAAAAGAAGCGAAGAATATTTAGATTTTACAAAACATTTTGAATATGAGCACTGCATGGATCGTATGGAAAAAATGATGTTTGAAGCAGTGGAGATTTTTAAGTATAAGAAAGAACATAATATTAAAAATAGAGTTGTGACATATTCAAACCCATTAACTGAAGACTATGCATGCAATTCAATTAAGAATGTTAAGCTTAAGGAATCGTTTAAATATGTTCACACGAATATTTTTTGGAGATTCTTTGCTCATATCCTATATACTGCGATTGCAAAACCAATTGTTTGGCTATTAGGAAAGATGTCAAGAAGAATCAAGGTTGAAAATAAATATGTTCTTAAATCTGTGAAAAAGAACGGATATTTCCTTTATGGAAATCATACATCTAAATTTGATGGTGTAACTGGTCCGGGTTTTGTCGCCACAAATAAGAAATGTTATACGATTGCTAATAGTGATGCGGTATCTATTAAAGGACTAAAATCGATTGTTATGATGCTTGGTGCACTTCCTGTACCAACAACTGCAACGCTTAATGAAAAGTTTTTAAATGCTATTGAAAAAAGAGTAAATGATAAGCAAGTTATAGCTATCTTTCCAGAAGCTCACATTTGGCCATATTGCCAAATTATTCGTCCTTTTAACGAAACTTCATTTATTTATCCGGCCAAATTCAATAAGCCAGTAGTGGCAATGGTAACATCATTTAGACCACAGCATCACGATTCATCTCTTAGAAGTAAGCCAAGAATTACTATTACATTGAGTGAGCCTATATATCCAAATCCAGACCTGTCAATCAAAGAAAATATGAAATATTTACGCGATCAAGTTTATGATTTTATGGTTAACACTATTTCAAATCGAAAGAAAGTGGACTATATTACATATATACCTTGTGCAAAAGATAGTGCACGTTTCAATAAATAAGGAGGAATATTTTTATGGAATTAAAAGGTAGTAAAACTGAAAAGAATCTTATGGCTGCGTTTGCAGGAGAAAGCCAAGCTAGAAATAAGTATACTTATTTTGCAAGCAAAGCAAAAAAAGAGGGATATGAACAAATTGCAGCTATTTTTCTAGAAACCGCTGAAAACGAAAAAGAGCACGCTAAACTTTGGTTTAAGTATTTAGAAGGCGGTGAAATTAAACCTACTGCAGAAAATTTGAAAGCTGCAGCATCAGGTGAAAATTATGAGTGGAGAGAAATGTATGCTGAATTTGCTAAAGTAGCAAGAGAAGAAGGGTTTTTAGAAATCGCACTCCGTTTTGAAGGTGTTGCTAAAATTGAAAAAGAACACGAAGAACGTTACTTAAAACTATTAGATAATGTCAAAGACGGAAAAGTGTTCATTGCTCCAGATGTTACAGTTTGGAAATGCAGAAACTGTGGTCACATTCATGTTGGCAAATTTGCCCCAGAACTTTGCCCAGTATGCGCTCATCCAAAAGCATATTTTGAATTAAGAGCTAAGAATTATTAATTATAATTAATATAGCGTCGCATATTTTACTTCTTGCAATTTTTCTATGCATAAAGCATAATAATATGCGTCGCTAAAACGGATCATTGGTCTATCGGCTATGATGCCTCCCTGTCACGGAGGCGAGACGAGTTCGACTCTCGTATGATCCGCCATCTAGCGAAAGAAGTGGTCCGGTAGCTCAGCTGGTAGAGCAACGGACTGAAAATCCGTGTGTCGCCGGATCATCCCCGGCCTGGACCACCATCTTAAAAAAATGCTGCCTTTTAAGAGGCAGCTTTTTCTTTTTACATAAAATATGGATTTTTATTTAGTAAGAATTTTGACGGAGTAAATATAATCATTAACATTGGAATCCATGTGAATGTTATAAATAGCAATAATATAAATGGAATCAGTTTATATTTACGATTAGCTGTATCCATTTTATTAATCATTAATCTAATGATGAATGATGATACTATTTTTATTAACCCAAAAATTAATATTATAAGTGCGTTAATAAGAATCGTCTCTTTATTATAGTCTAATAAGTGCTTTGTGAAATTTCTTATAACATCAATCGCGTGAAGAGCGACCATTATAGACATTAAAATGCAAAAAATAGATATAATCAAACTAATAACAAATTCGATTCCGAGTGTTATCTTGATTACGCTTCGCATGAAGATATTATAAATGTTTTCACTAATTTGTAAAATATCGGTATAATAAATTCATGTTAAAGTTTTTAGCTAAAATCTTTAATAGTAGAACCATCGCAGTATTCTTTTTGTTTATTGAACTTTTAGTATTCATTACTGTTTTAGTTTTCTTTGATGAATATTTTGCTGAAGTTAAATCTGTTTTTTCAATTATTGGTGTAATTGTAGCGTTCTTTATTTTTAATTCTAAGATGAACTCTTCGTACAAGATTACTTGGCTTGTTATTTTAGTAATTGTTCCTATATTTGGCTCACTATGTTACATAATGTTCGCTAACAAAAAATTTACTCGTCGTCAGAAAAAGAAATTAATGCCTACTGTTAAATCATTAATCAAGGCAACAGAAACTCAATCCAATTCAGTCTTAGAAAAAATAGACAAAGAAAAGGAACCTGATGCATATTATTTCGGTAAATATTTGAATGACTATTCATTCAATGGCATATATGAGAACACAAATGTCACATATTATGCTTGGGGAGAAGATGCATGGAAAGTAATGCTTGAGAAAATGGAATCTGCTAAGCATTACATTTTTATGGAATATTTTATTATTCAAGAAGGATTGATGTGGAATTCTATGCTTGAAATATTAAAAAGAAAAGCTCAAGAAGGGCTTGATGTTAGACTTCTTTATGATGATGTTGGTTGTCTAAAAACGCTTCCACATAATTATTTTAAAGAACTTAGAAAATTTGGCATAAAAGCTTATGCAGTTAATAGAGTTCGCGCTATTTTAGATATTCGTATGAACAATCGCGACCATCGTAAAATCATGGTTATTGATGGCCATACTGGATTTACAGGTGGAATTAATCTTGCTGATGAATACATTAACCATATCGAAAGATTTGGCAAATGGAAAGATAACGCAATTATGATTGAAGGAGATGCTGTTTTTGGCTTAAACGCACTATTCCTTTCTCATTGGTCAAACTTGAATAGGAAAAGTAAACCAATTACAAATTGGAAGCCTTTTCTCCCAACAGTGTATAAAGATGAAGTTCCTCCTCTAAAAAAGACTAGCGGTTATGTTGCTCCATACGGATTTTTACCTATGTCTTATGAAATAATTGGCGAAAATGTTTATTTAAGCCTTATTAATAAAGCTAGAAAATATATTTATATCACGACACCTTACCTAATAATGGATGAACAGCTAAATAACGCGTTAATCTTGGCAGCAAAAGGTGGTATTAAAATTAAACTTTTAACTCCACACATTCCAGATAAGAAAACGGTATTTGACTTAACAAGAAGTTATTATAGAGATCTTATTGAAGCAGGGGTGGAAGTTTATGAATATACCCCAGGTTTTGTTCACGCAAAAACATTCCTTGTTGACGGCGAAATCGCTACAGTCGGAACAATTAATTTAGATTATCGTTCTTTGTATTTACATATGGAAAATGGTTGCTTCTTATATAAATGCGACTGTGTAAAAGATATTGAAAAGGACATGATTGAAACATTTGCTGAGAGCAAACAAATCACACATAAAATGGTTTTATCTGCACCAGCTTATAAAAGATTATTTAGAGCTATTCTTCGTTTAGTGGCACCAGCGATGTAATTATGAATATACTCTCTTTTATTGATAAATTTGGGAATCTATCTTTTAAAGAAAAAAATATTACTATAGTTGATGCATTAATTTTTGCTGAACTTGCATATATAAATTTTGATATTATCGCTCCTTCAATAAAAGAGCCAAAAAGTAAAGGAATAAAAATTAAAGATATTCCTCAAACATTATTTAAAAAACTATGCGAAGGTGAGTTTACTTCAACTAAAAATGCTAAGTTATTACTTAGCATGCAAACATCATTAAGATATCGTGATATTATAATTAAATTTGTTGAGAAATCGCATTCCAAAAAAATAGAAAAGCAATTTTTTGCAATTACTCTTGCTTTGCCTAATGGAGTTCATTTTATATCATTTAGAGGAACTGATTTACTTCTTTATAGTTGGAAAGAAGACTTATCGATGGCGTTTTTATCTAAAGTGCCTGCTCAAGAAAATGCAGTTAACTATGTCAACGAAGTTACAAAATATATAAAAGGTGAATATTGTATATGTGGGCATTCAAAAGGCGGAAATCTAGCCTTTTACGCTGCTTTAAATCAAAATCCTATTAAAGCAAAAAGATGCAACATGGCTTATAGTTTTGATGGACAAGGATTTAATAATGAAACGAAGTTCAACCCAAAAACAGTTGAAGTAATGAAATGTAAACTAACTAAGTTAGTTCCTGAGAATTGTGTTGTTGGAATCATGTTAAATTCAAACAGTGAATATCGCGCTATAAAAGCTAATGGTATTGGTGTTTTTCAGCATGATCCCTTTGCTTGGAGATTAGATCCAAATAGTGGCGACTTTTTATATTCAAAAAGAAATAAATTAAGCTTTATAAATGAAAAAGCTGTCCGAGATTGGACAAATTCTTTAAATTATGAAGAAACAATTTTTGCAGTTAATATGATATTTAATGGTTTTGGTGAAATTGATAAATCCTTAATTGATTTAATTAAAAAACCTGCAACGACTATTAGCAATTTTATTAAAGTTCATTATAATTATTCAAAAGAGGAGAAAGAAAAGATTAAATCTATCTTGAACCGTCTTGTATATTGTTACAAAAGATCATTAAAATACTATTCTTCTATAGAAGGAAAAGAAGAAATGAGATTATTAAAGGAGAAAAATTATGTTGGAATTTAGATACGATACACAATTATTAATCGAAGGTGAAAATCTATCCGAGGATGCAATTAACGAATATATTACCAAAAATCTCAAAGGCGATTGCCTTTTAGCTGTTGGTGACAGTGAACTTATTAAGATTCATTTTCACACTAATGAGCCATGGGAGCTTTTAAAGTATTGTCGTTCACTTGGTGAAATTTTTGATATCGTTGTAGAAGATATGGACCGTCAGTCACGCGGCCTTAAGGGATAACTAGTAAATAGTTATTTCGTATATTGTACAAATTCTTGGTGTATTTTGACCTAATGTAGGTGTTTTTAATTCGACATATTTAGCATTATCTAGATAATATTCGTTTGCATTATTAAATATAACCTTTAAATCAGATTCAGAACTTCCAGCTTTTAAGATTAAAGATTGAGGATATTGGCTATAAGAAAGGACGATTTTATTAATATTTTCACCTTTAATAACAAGTTTTCCTTCACTCTTTTTGAATTGAATTTTACTACTACTATTCATTACGTTTTTTGATGATATTTGATAAGAGCCAATCGTTTTATTTATATCATCATATGACTTATTAAAGTCATTAGGAATGATTTTTGCTTTATAACCGGGTTGTAATTCTCCTGGATCTTTGTCGTTAAACGCATACACATCAAACCAATATTTTGATTCACTCTTATAGTAGGCATGGGATAGATAAATATCGTTGTGATGATATTCGTATTTATCATAGCCGTCGCTATTATCGATCCCATCAAAAACAAAGCCAAGTTTAAGCAAATTTGATTTATATTCTTCGTTATAATTTTTTGAATTTTCGATATATGGATTGAAGTACGGTTTTGATGAGCCATCAACCGAGCCAATCATAAAAGATGTATTAAATCCATCAATAAAAGGAATCTCTTCGCCTACATAACTAACTAAACAAGTATATGCATCGCCTTGCCATTTATTTGAGACTGGAGTAGATGACGTTCCTGTTGAAGTTGGTGATGAAGTGGATGTTATTGTGCTACTCGATGTGATTGAACTAGTTGATGAAGAATCTTCAGAATTTTCATTACATGAACATATCGAAAAAATAGACAATGATAACACGATTAACTTGATGTATGTTTTCATGAGGTAATCATACCATATTTTATTAATATTTGCTCGTTTGGAGTAATAATGTAAGTGTTTTCATAGAAAAAGAATTGTTATAAATTTTTACATTATTATAATAATGATTGTATTAATTTTATTGCGGAGGAAATATATGGCTCATTTACAAGCTCACGCTGTCAAGCAAATCACTGAGATTGTTAATCGTTATAAAGACGAAGAAACACCATTAATGATGATACTTGAAGCAATTCAATCCGAATATGGATATATTCCATTAGAAGTACAAGAACTCGTTTCTTCTTTAACAGGTATCCCTGTTGCTGAAATTTACGGAGTTGTTACTTTCTATTCATTTTTCTCTTTAAAACCTAAGGGAAAATATGTTATTGGCGTTTGCCTTGGCACTGCATGCTATGTTAAAGGTTCTCAACTTGTTATGGATAAGTTCTCAGAATTATTAGGGATAAAACCAGGCGAAACAACAGATGATGGTTTATTTACACTCGATGCTTTAAGATGCATTGGTGCTTGTGGTATCGCACCAGCAATTTCAATTAACGGTAAGGTTTATCCTAAAATGGATCCAAGCAAAGTTATTGCTGTTGTTAAAGAATACCGTGATTTAGAGAAGGGAGCACAATAATGGAAAAGATTAAAACAGAAAAAGAATTAAAAGCAAAAATTGAACATTGTGCCTCATGCCTTGATGCTAAATTTAATGGCAAAGATGGTAAAAAACACTTAGTTGTTTGTGGTGGTACAGGTTGTGTTTCATCTCATTCTGGCGAAATTCTCAATAGACTACAACAATTGATTAAAGAGAAACACCTTGAAGACAAAGCAACAGTAAATCAAGTTGGTTGTTTTGGATTCTGTTCTCAAGGACCTTTCGTTAAAGTTTTTCCTGAAGATAGACTTTATCGAATGGTTAAGGTTAGTGATGTTGATAGAATCATCGAAGAAGATGTTATCGGCGGAAAATGCATTACCGATCTTTTATACGAAGATCCAGTAACTCATGAAAAAGTTGAACGTCAAGATGATATTAATTTTTATAAAAAACAAAAAAGAATTGCCTTAAATGGTTGTTCAATGATTAATCCTGAAGAAATAGAAGAAGCATTTGGCTTCGGAGCATTCAAAGGTTTATTAAGGGCACTTTCTATGACTCAACAAGAAGTCGTTGATGAAGTTCTCGCTTCCGGCTTAAGAGGACGTGGTGGTGCTGGATTCCCAACTGGCAGAAAATGGCAATTTGCTTTAAACCAAGTAAATGATGATAAATACGTTATTTGTAATGGCGATGAAGGTGACCCAGGCGCATTTATGGATCGTTCCATCCTTGAAGGTAACCCAGTCGGCGTTATTGAAGGTATGATGATTGCAGGTTATGCAATTGGCGCAAAAAATGGATATTTCTATGTTCGTGCTGAATATCCGATTGCTGTTTCAAGACTTAGAATTGCTATAGCAAAATTAGAAGAAATTGGCTTATTAGGCGATAATATCTTTGGTAGCGGATTCTCATTCCGTTGCCATATTAGATTAGGCGCAGGCGCATTTGTTTGCGGCGAAGAAACTGCATTACTTAATTCAATTGAAGGTAAGCGTGGAATGCCTCGTCCAAGGCCACCATTCCCTGCTGTAAAAGGTTTATGGGGAAAACCATCAATTATTAACAATGTCGAAACATTAGCGGATGTTTCTTGGATATTACGCAATGGTGCAGATAAGTTTGCTGCTATTGGAACAGAAAAATCTAAAGGAACAAAAGTATTTGCTCTAGGCGGAAAGGTTAACAATGTTGGTCTTGTTGAAGTACCAATGGGTACAACACTTCGTGAATTAATTTTTGATATCGGTGGTGGAATACCAAATGGCAAGAAATTTAAAGCTATTCAAACCGGCGGACCATCCGGAGGTTGTTTAACAGAAAAAGACCTCGATGTTGAAATTGATTTTGACTCACTGGTTGCAAGAGGTTCTATGATGGGCTCTGGTGGTGCTATCGTTATGGATGAAGACAACTGCATGGTTGATGTTGCTAAATTCTATATGGAATTTATTTGTGATGAATCATGCGGAAAATGCTCACCATGCCGTATTGGAACTAAGAGAATGCTTGAGATTTTAAATAAAATTACTGATGGAAAAGGTGAACCAAGCGATTTGGTTGAATTGCAAGAATTGGCTGATGCCACAAAATCAAATTCACTTTGCGCATTAGGACAAACTGCTGCAAACCCTATTCTATCAACAATGAAAAACTTCCCTGATGAGTATCAAGCCCATGTTGTGGATCATAAATGTCCAGCGCATGTCTGCAAATCGATGCTTAAATATGAAATTAATCCTGACAAATGTAAAAAATGCTCTCTTTGTGCCCGTAACTGCCCAGTTAAGGCTATTAGTGGTGAAGTTGGTAAAACTCCATTTGTTATTGATTCATCAAAATGTATCAAATGTGGATTATGTATGACTAACTGCCACTTTGGAGCAGTTGAAAAGAAATAGGAGGACGAAACAATGGCTCTAGTAAATATTAAAATTGAAGGTAAATCATACCAAGTTGATGATTCATTGACCGTTCTTCAAGCATGTCGTAAATGCGGATATAATATTCCTTCACTTTGCTCATGGCAAGATGGCCAATGCTCATTGGCAAGTTGCCGTGTTTGTTTAGTTGAAGTTAAGGGTGCTCGTGGTTTAGTTGCCTCTTGCGCATATCCAGTAAATGAAGGAATGGAAATTTCTATTTCCTCTCCAAAAGCAATGGAAGCTAGAAGAACTAGTGTTGAACTTATTCTTTCTAACCATCAAAAAAATTGTTTGCAATGCGACAAAAATGGTAATTGCGAGCTTTTAGAAGTAAGCCGCATGGTAGGTGCAAGAGATAACAAATATGTTGGTGTTCAATCACCTGCAACAGTTGATGAAGTTGCTCCAGGTATTGTTAGAAACACAGCAAAATGTATTTTGTGTGGTCGTTGCATTGAAGCTTGCAAACGCATTCAAGGTATTGGCATTCTTGGATTTGAGAATAGAGGCTTCAAGACAATAGTTGCTCCTGCTCAAAATAGAAGCTTTGCTTCTAGCCCATGTATGCAATGCGGTCAATGCGTTCTTGTTTGCCCAACAGGCGCTCTTATGGAGCACAGCGAAATTGCAAATGTTGATAAGGCGATGAAAGATGGTAAATTTGTTGTTTGCCAAGTCGCTCCAGCAGTTCGTGCGACTATTGCAGAAGAATTTGGTGAAAAGATTGGCACAAACGGAACAAAGAAAATGATTGCTGCTTTACATAGATTAGGCTTCAATAGAGTTTTCGACGTTAACTTTGGTGCTGACTTAACAATCATGGAAGAAGGCACAGAACTTCTTGAAAGAATTAAAAATGGTGGTGTTCTTCCTCAAATTACATCATGTTCACCTGGTTGGATTAACTACATGGAATATTATTACCCTGAGGTTATTCCAAATATGTCAACTTGTAAATCACCTCATCAAATGCAAGGTGCTATTACAAAGACATACTTTGCTAAGCAACATGATTTAAAACCAGAAGATATTTATGTTGTTTCAATCATGCCATGTACCGCCAAAAAGTATGAAAAATCTCGTAAAGAGATGGAAGTCGATGGAATTCGCGATGTTGATGCAGTTCTAACAACAAGAGAACTTGCTCGTATGATCAAACGTTCTGGAATTAATTGGGATAAACTACCTTTAGATGAAGAATTTGATAATGACCTTTTAGGTCAATACAGCGGTGCTGCTGTCATCTTTGGTGTTACTGGTGGTGTTATGGAAGCCGCTTTAAGAACTGCTTATCATGAACTTACTGGAAAAGAATACGGAAAAATTGTTTTCGATTCAATAAGAGGACTTGAAGGTGTTCGTGAAGCCTCAGTAGATGTTAATGGAACAACATTGAAAGTCGCGATTGCATCAGGCATGAAAAACGCGAAAGTTCTTCTTGAAGAAGTAAAAGCAGGAAAATCTCCATATGCATTTATTGAAATTATGGGATGTCCTGGAGGCTGTATTAATGGTGGTGGTCAACCATATGTTAAACCTATGTTCCTTCCAAAGGAAGATGATAACATTTTAGAGACATATCGTGCTAAACGCGCATCTGTTTTATATAGTGAAGATGAAAGACAGGTTATACGTCAATCGCACAATAATCCTGATATCATTAAACTTTACAAGGACTTCCTTGGAAAACCATTGTCAGAATTATCTGAAAAATTGCTACATACTCATTATGTAAGTGATAGAGAAAGATATCCTGATCTTAAAAAATAGTAAAACGCTCGTGCTTATAGCACGGGCTTTTATTTTAATATGAAATCAGTATAAATTTATTGAATTAATAGAGTTATAGTGATATTATACAAATAAGTAAAAAAATACTGATTATGAGTAAAATATCGAATAGACAACTAGAAAGATATCCTATTTATTTGAAATACTTACTTTCAGTAAGAAATGAATATAATAATGTTAGCGCACCGATGATTGCTTCTGCTTTAGGATTATCTATTGAACAAGTAAGAAAAGACATCCAAATTGTTTCTGTGAGAGAAGGTAAACCTAATCAGGGTAGAAATGTTAATGAATTGATTAACGACATCCAACGTTTTCTTGGTTATGATTCATTAGACGATGCGGTAGTTATTGGTGTTGGTCATTTAGGAAAAGCATTTTTAAATTACAAAGGTTTCAAAGAATTTGGATTAAGCATAGTTGCAGGATTTGATATTGATACAAATCTTATTAACACAAAAATAAATAATATTGTGATTTACGATTTATATTCGCTTAATTCGGTAATTTCTCAATTGCACGCAAAAATCGCAATTTTATGTGTTCCTAGTGATGTAGCACAACAAGTTACAAATAGATTAGTTAATTGTGGAATAAAAGCAATATGGAACTTTGTTCCAGTCCATTTGGATGTTCCAGAGGATGTGGTTATTGAAAATGTTAATTTAGCAAGTTCTTTAGCTATTCTCTCGCATAGATTAAATAAAAAAGGAGATTAAGTAAAATGGAGAAAAAAGAGACTGTCATCGATTTTAAACAAGAAGTTGATGAATTAGTAAAAAAGGCTCAAAAGGCATTAGACGAATTTTTACTACTTGATCAAGAAAAAATTGATCATATTGTCGCGAAATGTTCTGTTGCTGGTTTAGATCACCATGGTTCATTAGCAAAAATCGCTATCGAAGAGACGAAACGTGGTGTGTTCGAAGATAAAGCTACGAAGAACTTATTTGCTTGTGAGTATGTTGTTAACAATATGCGTCATTTAAAAACTGTTGGAATAATTAGTGAAGATCCTGTTACAGGAATAAGTGAAATCGCTGATCCTGTTGGGGTTATTTGTGGTATTACACCAGTTACAAATCCAACTTCAACTGTTATATTCAAATCTTTGATTTGTTTGAAGACTAGAAACCCTATTATATTTGCATTTCACCCAAGTGCACAAGAAAGTTCGAAAGCTGCTGCAAAAGTTATGCTTGAGGCAGCAGTTAGTGCCGGAGCACCAAAAGATTGTATTCAATGGATTGAACATCCTTCGATGGATGCAACGAGCGCTTTGATGAACCATGAGGGAGTAGCGACAATATTGGCTACAGGTGGAAACGCAATGGTTAAAGCGGCTTATAGTTGTGGTAAACCAGCAATGGGCGTGGGAGCAGGCAATGTTCCTGCGTATATGAATAAATCTTGCAATGTCGAGCAAGCTGTTAATGATATAACATTATCTAAATCCTTTGATAATGGCATGATTTGTGCAAGTGAACAAGCTGTCATCATTGACAAAGATATTTATGCTGAATCAATTGAAATGTTTAAACGTTTTAAAGTTTATTTTGTTTCAAAAGAAGAAAAACAACTCCTTTCTCGATATATGTTCGGCTATGCTGAAGGAGACAAAGATGCTGAGCTTGGAAAGCTTAATCCGAATATAGTTGGTAAAAGTGCTTGTTGGATTGCTGAACAAGCAGGGTTTAAGGTTCCTAAGGACACTTCAATTTTAGGTGTTGAATGCAAAGAAGTGGGTCCAAAAGAGCCTATCAGCAGAGAGAAGTTATCTCCTGTATTAGCATTTTTCAAATCTAACGATGATGTTGAAGGGTTTAAACTAGCTGAACAAATGGTTTCTTTCAATGGTTTAGGCCATAGTGCTTCAATACATTGCAAAGAGCAAAAAATGGCAGATGACTACGGAGAAAAAGTTAAAGCAATGCGTATTATTTGGAATTCTCCATCTACATTTGGTGGAATTGGTAATGTTTATAATTCCTTCCTTCCAAGTATGACGCTAGGATGCGGTAGTTATGGTAAAAACTCAATTGGCGGTAATGTAAGTGCTGTTAATTTATTAAATATTAAAAAAGTTGGCAAAAGGAGAAATACAGTGCAGTGGTTTAAGGTTCCTCGAAAAATATATTTCGAACGTAATTCAATTCAATATTTACAATCATGCAAAGACATGGAGAAAGTATTTATTGTTACAGATACATCAATGGTTCAATTTGGATTCTTTAAAAAGATAACTGAGCAAATTAATTCCAGACGTAACAAAGTTACGATGCAATTATTTTGTGATGTTGAGCCAGATCCAGATATAGAAACTGTCAAAAAAGGTACGGAAATGATGAAAATATTCCAACCTGACACTATTATTGCGCTAGGTGGTGGCTCTGTTATGGATGCTGCTAAGGGAATGTGGCTTTTCTACGAACATCCTGAAGTTAACTTTGATGATTTAAAGCAAAAATTCATGGATATTAGAAAACGTGCATTTAAATACCCAGAACTTGGAAAGAAATCTAGACTAATTTGTATTCCAACAACATCAGGCACTGGTAGTGAGGTAACTCCATTTGCTGTTATTTCAGATAAGAAGAATGGTAAGAAATACCCATTAACTGATTACTCATTAACTCCAACTATTGCTATTATTGATCCTGAGTTTACAACAAATCTTCCTGCAAGAGCTACAGCAATGACAGGCATGGATGTTTTAACCCACGCAATAGAAGCATATGTTTCTGTTATGGCAAGCGATTATACAGATGGATTAGCCTTAAAGGCTATTCAATTAGTATTTGAATATTTGCCAAGAGCTGTTAAAGATGGCCCTCATGATTTAGAAGCACGTGAAAAAATGCACAATGCTGCGACTATTGCAGGTATGGCATTTGCTAATGCTTTCTTAGGAATGACTCACTCAATGGCTCATAAAGTAGGCGCTGAATTCCATGTTGTTCACGGTTTAGCCTGCGGAATTTTACTTCCACATGTTATTAGATATAACGGAGAAGTTCCTACAAAATTATCTGTTTGGCCTAAATATAATGTCTACTGTGCAGATAAAAAATACCAAGAAATTGCAAAACTTCTTGGCTTAAAAGCTGATACTGCAAGTGAAGGTGTTAAATCACTAGCTAAGGCTGTCTACGATTTAGGCAAAGAGATTGGGCTAGATATGTCTTTCAAAGGATGCGGTATTGATGAAAATGAATGGAATGAGCATGTTGAACATATTGCATATTTAGCATATGAGGATCAATGTTCCCCAGCTAATCCACGTGTCCCACTAGTTGAGGATATGAAAACTATACTAAAAGCCGCTTATCATGGCTATAAAGAATAATATCTAATAAAAGCAACTTTTCTAAAAGAAAAATTGTGATAAGATATATGTAAAGAAAGGAAGTGGAAATATGAAAAATTGTTTCTACCTAACCTTATCTTCCGCGAGAATATCGCGTTAATATAAAAAACTGACAAATCATAACTTGGTTTGTCAGTTTTATTTTGTTTTTAATGTGGAACAATAATGAATTCTAGTTGGCCAGAATCTTCTAAAGATGTTCCAATTAGTCTAAATGCTGGTGTGCCAACCAAATCGATATCGCTTTTGTGCCCGCTTTCTTCGATTGCGCTTAGGAAGTTCATTGATATTTCTTTTGTGTTTTTGTCAAAACCAAATGTTGAATCGATATCTAATGCTTTAGATATTAAATCAAATATTCTTTCTGCAAAATCATTATCAACAACTCTTGTTCCATAATACATTTCATCAACTTTTAATTTAAATGTTGTATTATATGTTTCACTCTCGAAGTTATCAAATTTTGCATTAATGCAAAGATTTGTATCGTAGCCATTAATTGAAACAGTAATGACTAGTTTAAGTGAATCTTGAATTACATTTGCATACATATTAGTAATTGTCATTGGAGTAAACAAAATATTACCATTAGAATCAACGCTTCTAAGGGTATAACACTCCCCAATTGCATTAGAAGACATCAATGTCTCATTTAGTTGATCTTCACTGATGACGCCTATTTTATTTAATGCAATATTTTCTGGTGTAACTTGATCAATTAATATTTCTTTTAAATCTTTTTCAGGGAGATAAATTTTTCCTGTTTGTTTAGTAGTGGACCAAACACCCTTATAGTCTTCTTTAGAGGCGATTCCATATGGTGATAAATCAAGTGGCGATAATTTATCCTTAACTGAATCAGGAGTTCTATCATAGCCATTGACTAAATAGTTATATAAATCGGCATCTTGCAAACTACCTATTGATGTTCCAAGTCCATTAAGAATTTCTCTTGTTTTTAGTTTTATAGATTTCCAATCAACAGAATTTTTCTTTTCGTTTGTGACAAAATTCTGGTTTTCTGCAAACACCGATAAATCGGTATTTGCTTTAAAAGCATCCTTGTCAAAGTGAATATTAAGTAATTCTGGTGCAAACATCATCTTAATAGCTGATTCGTATAATGGACTACTAACATTTATTTTAGAAATAATATCGTTTTTAAAATTTGATTTTGGGTAATATACAATTTTGTCTTTTAAATTAGATTTGAATGAAAAGCCTAAATTAGAAAACATTCCGCTTACAAAATCATCAGACAAAAGGTTAGGGGCAATTCTATTTACTAAATCATCAATGCCAGATATTCTTCCTAATTTTACATTGTTAATTCTAAATACGAGTGATGATTCATTATCAATTACGTCTTCTTTATATTTTGTTTCTATAAATAGACGTGTTTTAAATATATTCTTAAAATTAAAATCGAAAATGAAAGTATAAAATTCATCTGTTGTTTCTAAAGAAACACCTGTAATCATTTCTTTTATTTTTTGATTATCTTTTGTAAAGTCATTTAATCCTTTTGTTAGAGCCTCATTGAATGCCTCTTTTGTTACTTGAAATTTTAATAGGCCATTGTCGTCTTCAATTGTTTCTAAAGCATTAAAAGTTGAATCAATATATATTTTTTTATAATCAAAATCTGGATTTAATACATTTGTTGTTCTATTTCCATCATAGAAGCAAATGTATAATGCTGCAACAGGCGCAACAATTAATGAAAAAACAATGCCTAACGTTACCCATAGACCAACATGTTTTTTCTTTTTTACTTTCGGTTTATTAGTTTTTACTTTAGGTTGTACATCTTCTTTTGGATCCATAAATTCTCTACCTCAACAATAATATTATAAATATTTTTTTAATTTTTATGATAAACTTTCTATATATATGGACAAATACAACGGTAAATATTTAGCAGCAGCGATTATAGTGAAGGGTAAGTATGTTATTCTTCGAAGTGCCTTTAAAGAGGACTATGAACAATATGGTTGCTATTTCCCTGGATGCAAAAAACTAAAAAGTGTTAGTGATGCTAAACAATTAACTAAACAATTGTATTTAAAATATAAATTGAGAGTTGTTGTTGTTGGTGATTTTCTTGGCGATGTTTTTATTAAACTAAAAAAGGAAAAAACTGCCACTTTATATTTATATAAATGTCTATTAAGAAATGATAGTGGTCTTGATAGTGATGATGTTATTGCGAAACTATATTCTCCTTCGGAATTATCAAAATTAAAATTTGATGTTGCTGACGGGTATTTAGCTCAAAGAATAATGCATTTTCATCGCGTCTATGAATGTGAAAGAAAAACAAAAACTCTTCCATTGTCATCACAAAGAAAAATTCTTTTATTCTATAATTGTTTGCTTCATTATAGTAAAAAAGTTGCCACGCAAGATCTTATTGACTTCGCTAAACTTCAATCAACAAATGCTTCATTCAACGAAATAAGAGACGCATTTTTATGGATTATAAATAGATCAAAAGTATCTTTCGAAAAATATATTAAATATGTTAACAGGAGGAAAAAATGAGAAATAAATCAATTTTATTAGTTATTGCATTGCCCCTTTTGTTAGGTTCTTGCAATAACTCAGCTTCAATAAGGCCTCAAAGTAGTGATGACACAGTTACGACTAGTGCATCAATTATTAATCCAACTTCAATCATATCATCCATTTCAGCTGGAATTGGGTCAATCGAACTACAAAATACAATCGATACAGCCAAATTAGTGACTGACAAAATCAGAACATCATCAGTTGATTTTGCTGATGAAATTTATACATATCCTAATGGTTTAAGTGAAAAACCAACAAAAGAGGTATATTCGCTTGTTGAAAAGGATAAACTTTATGACAATTCAGTAAGAGTTGCAACTTATAATTCAACATCATTAAAAAACAGTCAGCATTTTCATTATGCAGATGAAGATGGAAAATTTATCGCTCATTACGCATATATTGATGATGCATTTAAAAACATCAAAATTAATCTTGTAACTCAACAAGAAAATGTTGCTATTACTAAAGTAAAAGAAGCCTATTCTTTTCCATATTCATTAAAAAATTATGATGCCCAATTTACTATACTTAATTCATCTTTATTAATTGATGCCATAGGTAACGAAGATAAAGTAGAATTAGCTGGTAAACTTGATTCTGGCGATGTCTATGTTCGCTTTTTAGTTAGTTCAACAGAAAGTATTAATCCTCAATTCTCAATGAAACAAATAGACACTATTAGACAAGAATTTTTCTACAAAAATAGCAATATATCTAAAATTAACACGTTCTATGAATCTCGTCTTATTTCAGATGATTCTATTGAACATATGCTTTCAATAAGCACTGTTTCGCAAACATTTTCAATTTCTACCAACGGAAATTATGATAAGAGTGCGATTCCAATGCCTGAATCGAAATAAATAAATTAAAAACGTTCCGACAATGGAACGTTTTTTGTTATTCTGTTTTAACTTCAGGAATTTTCGATATATCGTAGTCTTTGTTAACTGATGTTGAATACTCTGTGACAGTTTCAGTTTTTTCTAGTAAGAATGGTTCTTTAAGTGGCTCATCGAATATCGAACTTCCAATTAATATTTCAATCTTAGAATATGAATAGTCAAGCATGTATTCACTAGAATCTTGTTTTTGCTCAACCTTCTTAAGACGATATTTGTTATATATGTTTGTTACATATGTTTGAATGGTTTTGCCATTGAATTTAACGATATATGAACCAGATGATGAAGACATGGTTTCAATGATGATATCATTGTTTTTACTAAATCCATATGTTGCTTTATCCCAACTAATAGAAGAGGAAGATAGAGTTGAACCGATAGATAAATATGATTTTAATGTTTCATCAGTTGAATAAGGGATTATCGTATTGCTTCCAACTTTTTCTCCATAGCCATAGTCAGTAATAGATCTTTGAAGAATAGACTTGTCTTCCTGGCAAATCAAATATGTGTCATTAGAAAAACTTTGAACTGATTTTGCATTTAAAAATGATTCAGAAGTATCGGAAACAGTATTGGTAACAACTACATTGTTCGGATATTTATTAGAAACAACATTCATTGATGAAGAAATATCTGAATCTGTTTCTGTAGAAAATTTTCCTAAATATTCTTTGTAATAAGTTTTACGGGAATACTTACTTTTTGATGCTGTTGCAAGATCAAAGTGAGTTGCAGAAGAATCTAAAGCCTTCATCGCATCTTTCATTGAAACATATTTTTCAATAGTAATATTATCATCTTCCCACCAAGCCCAGCTTGTATTGTCGCAAGCAGTTAGAGTGGAGCCAAGAATAATTAACGGAAATAAAAGAAATATTTTTTTCATAATTTATCTCTTTATATTTTACTTACTTATAATTTTTTTACAATAATTATATGTTCTTACCTTTTATGGAAATTTATATTAAAATTACATTATGCAAAAGAAAAATATAATAGCTTTATTAATTATTTCTACCGTTTGCTCGCTTGTTTATAGCGTTCTACTTTTTCTCCCATATTTCTTAGATGTTAATAAATTAACTCAGTCTGTAAACCATATAGTTTATGGCTATCAAATCGGGTTTGGAGTAAAAGGGTTATCTGATGTTAGTATAGTCGGAAGCGGATTGGTTTTGATTTGTCAATTATTTGGAATGGTAGCATTTATATTTTCAATAATTTTCTTGATTTATTTTATTGTTTCAAAAAAACGAATTCCAATAATGTACTTCTTTTTTGGCTTAACTATACCTGGTATGGCGCTTGCAGCGACATCTTTAATGGTCAGTTGGCCTTTATATCAACGTTTGAATGCAACTAAAAATGATGTTGCCTCATATACTTGGGTTTATTTTGTTTCAGTAGTTGTCACAATTGTTAGTTTTCTAATTAATTGTTTTTTACTCGTTTATCTTGCTACATCAACAAGAAAAAAGGATAAGAAATTAATTTCTTAAAATCAAGTTTTATTGACCTGTACGTATATATGTGCTTATATATTAGTAATATTTGGAAGGAAATTCATTTATGAAAAAAAGTAAAATTACAAAATCGGTCCTTTTGCCTTTATGTGCTTTTGCCATTGTTGGATCATTAGTCGCATGTAATGGTGGAGGAGGCAATAAAGGTCAACCTGATGAATATGGTGTTTATGCAGATGATGGTGGACCAGAATTAATGATTAAGCTTCACACACATTTGCTCGATAAACACACAACCTATACTACGTATGCTTCAGTTAACAGCTATGTCCAAGTTTCTTCAAGAAACGCTGTAAGTATCGACCAATACGGAAATGATGCTTCAAAAATTGAATTATTCTATACCTCAAAGACATATGCTTCTACAACAGGAGCAAGTGGCCACTGGAACCGTGAACACGTTTGGGCTTGTGCAAGTTCAGCAAATTTATGGACACACGATAGTGGCGCTGGATCACATTATGTTGATGGAAACGGATATACAGGTGGAGGAAGTGATTTATTCCACATTCGTCCTTGCGATAGTGCACTCAATACTGATAGAGGTAGTGGTAAATTCTATGAATTCCAACCTGGCGAAGAATGTTATGAAATTGGTGATAAGGGTGGCATATATAAATTAAAAGTTGATAAAACAGGTGGTTTCTCAACTAAATGTGAGCCTGCCAATGAATATAAAGGCGATATAGCTCGTATATTAATGTATTTATACGTCCATTATTCAAAGATTGGTGATAACTCCAAATATTCAGCCAAAGTTCAAGACTATCTTGGCGGATTAAATTTAAGAAGTGTTTTCAATGGTAATTACTCCTTAGAACAAGTTCAACAACTTATGGTCAAATGGAATAAACTTGATCCAGTTAGCGATACAGAAAAAAATAGAAACAATACAGTAGAGAAAATTCAAGGCAACAGAAATCCATTTGTTGATCATCCTGAATATATGGCTCGTTGCTTCTCAATTTACGAAGAATAATTGTATCTTGATATTATGCCTCTAGTTTACTAGAGGCTTTCATTATGTATAAAGTTGGTATTATATCTCTTGGATGCGCAAAAAATCTCGTTGATAGCGAGATGATTTTAGGCATGCTAGATGCTTCTAACTTTAAGATTGTTAATACAATCGAAGATAGCGACATCATCATTGTTAACACATGTGGTTTTATCGAAGATAGCAAAAAAGAATCAATAGAAAACATTCTCGATGTAATTAAATATGGAAAAAAGGTTGCTGTCACTGGTTGCTTAGTTGAGCGATATAAAGACGAATTAAAAGAGTCTATTCCAGAAGTTGATTTATGGGTTTCTATATCTGAATATGGAAAACTTAATGAGTTATTGGAAGATTTATTAAAAAAAGAAGTTGAAATCGATAAAATCAATCCTTTTGTTAGAATGCTCTCAACACCAGAATATATGGCATATCTTCGTATTTCAGAAGGATGTAATAATTGCTGCGCTTATTGTGCAATACCTCTTATAAGAGGTCATTTCAGAAGTAGGCCATTAGATGATTTGCTACTTGAAGCAAGTCTACTTGAAAAGAAGGGCATTAAGGAATTAGTGCTAATTTCTCAAGACACAACAAGATATGGATCAGATTTTAATAATGGAACTAATATCGTTACATTACTAAAAGAGATTCTTAAATTTGAAGGATTTAAATCAATTCGACTTCTTTATTTATATCCTGATGAAATTAGCGATGAATTAATCGATTTTATCAAAGATAATCCTCGTGTCGCTCCATATTTTGATATACCTTTGCAACATTCATCAAACAAAGTTTTAAAAGGAATGCTAAGAAGAGGTACTCAAGAAGATTATCAAAAATTAATTGATAAAATTCGTAACAAAATACCTCACGCTATTTTAAGAACAACGTATATTGTTGGTTTTCCTGGTGAAAGTGATGATGATTTTGTTAACTTAGTTGCCTTTACTAAAAAGAATGAATTTGATCATATGGGTGCATTTAAATATTCACGTGAAGATGGCACAAAAGCATACGAATATGAGAATCAAGTATCAGAAGCTTTAAAAGTTGCACGTCTTAATAAAATCATGGATGTCCAAAAAAAGATCTCATATGAGGCTAATAAAGCCCATATCGGAGAAATTATGGATGGAATTGTCATTGGATATAATCCAAAAACACAAATTTACAAATTAAGAAGTTATTGGAATGCTCCAGATGATATTGATGGGACAATTTCATTCAAATCAAACAAAGAAATAAAGATAGGCGAAATCGTAAAGGTTAAAATTACATCTGCATTTGTTTACGATTTATACGGAGAGTTAGTCGAATAATATTATTGAAAATATTGTTTTATAAATATATACTTTAAGCACTTGCCTCCATAGTTAAGTGGTATAACGGATCCATGGTAAGGATCAATTCGTG
>JAKSVG010000013.1 GCA_024408105.1 Bacilli bacterium
ACGCTCGATCAGAAACATTTCTTCCTAACTTCATTTTTATATCTTTTGATTGCATCGATTTCAAATCAAGATTTTCTACAAAAACATAATCGTATTTGTTTGCAATTTTTCTAGATTCTTTATGCAAAAAATCTTTTCTTGAATTAGAAATATGGAGTTGAAGTTTTTTGACTTTTTGCCAAGATTTGATGGAGTTCTTGCTACCCTTTTGACATTTTGATGCTCTTCTAGTTAGTTTTGCCAACTTCTCTAAACTGGTTTGGAGATACTTTGGCATATCAGCATGATTGCCATCGCTATCAACGTAAAGATGCGACAAAGAAAAATCTAATCCGATTGAATTATTTACATCCAGTTTTTCTAACATATCAAATAATTCGGCATTTGGATTATCTTCTTCACCAGTTAATGTCACAAAGTACCTGTTTGCAACTCTAGAGATGGTGACTGTGGTAAAAGAAAATGATTCAGGCATCAAACAAGATACTACAACCTTAACTCTGCCTACTTTAGGAATTTGGATTTCATTACCATCAAGACGGATGTTATTGTTGATTTTCATAGTTGTGTAGCTATGATCATTTCTTTTAGATTTGAATTTTGGAAAAGAACCTCTGTGTTCAAAGAAATTAATATAAGCAGCGTGCAAATGAATTACAGCTTGCTGCAATGCAACACTATCAACTTCTTTTAAATATTCATACCCTTCTTTATAATCAGGAAGTATTTTTATTAAGTCAAATTTTCTAATTTTGAAAGAAGGATCTTCTGCATATTTTTCCACACACATTTCAAGAAAATCATTATAGACTTGGCGAACACAGCCCAAAGTTTTCTCAATCTGTTGTTTTTGAGAAACATTAGGATAGATTCGAAATTTATAAGCTTTCTTTATTTTCTTTTCCACACTTATATTATACTATCATTTCATTTGAAATGATAGATTTAATTTCATTTTTTTGCTAGCAATTCATCTCACCACTTAGCGAGCTTGAAGTGGGAGTCTTCTTGCTAAATTAGATAAAGGGCTCAGCCCTTTTCTTTTATGTGTGGAATTTATATATGCTATAATCTACAATTTTCTTAATGAAATACAAAGTTGAACTTCAATATGATTATCCAAAAGATGAGCATCAGCACATGATTGATCCTCCTCAAACTCATAAAAATGATCTGGATAAAAATTATGCCTACTATAACACGACCAAGTGGTATAAATTTAAACGAGTGCTTTGGCAAATTTTCACATGGACTCTTGCTAGACTAGTTATTTTTATTAGATACAAACCTCATTATTACGGAAGAGAAAATCTCAAAAAATATAAAGATGTGCTAAACAAAGGATTTGTCAGTGTTTGTAACCATACATTTGAATGGGATTTTATGGTGCTTCGCCTTGCTATTCAATTTAGGAAGGGATTTGTTATGCTTTGGCATAATAATCACAATAGAAAAATTGGTCATTACATCCATGATTACGGCTCTGTCCCAATACCAAAAGATGATTTTGGTGCATCATTAAAATTCTTTCGAGACATTAAAAAACTCCTTGATGATGGCAATTGGCTCCATGTTTATGCAGAAGAAGCAATGTTCTTCTACTATCAAGGATTAAGAGAATTTAAAGAAGGTGCGTTCTATATTGCTTGCCACAATGATAAACCGATTCTCCCTTTATCAATTTCATTTAGACCATCAAGGGGTTTATGGAGATTATGGAACGGAAAGGTCCCGTGTGTTAACTGCACGATTGGAGAACCATTATTCCCAAATAAAAATCTTGAAATGAAAGATAGAATTCAAGACCTACTTAAAAGATCTTGGGAACAAGTTAACAAACAATTTTGGGATTACACTCCAGACATAAAAGAAAATTCCTAGAATAATTTAGTAATTTTTTTATAAATAATTGAATTATTTCACCAAAAGAAAGAATTAATGGGGATGCGTTATTGTTTTGCTAGGCAGTTTTAAGTCATTGAATTATGACAATTATGATTCTTTTTACGCAAACAAGCTATTTGAAGATAGCCGAAATGTAAGGTTAGCATCCTTATCTGATTATCCATTTTGAACATCCGAAAAACATTAATGTTTTTAATTTTTGAAGATGTTGACCTTCATGCTACAAATGTGTAGGATTAAGAATAGAAATTTAATTTAATTAGTTATGTCAAAAATTTTCGAAACTTTATTCTATTCAGGTTTAACAAAAGATAAATTTAAAAAAGTAAAAGAATACGCTAGCAAGCAAAATAGGATGATTTCAAACGGATTATTACTCCTGTTTTCGATTATTTTCTTATTTGTCACAGTAATTGCGTTAGGAGCAAAAGAGGAAACTGTTTCTTATGTTGTCTATGCCACTGCCGCAGCCTTATTTTTTGTTCTTTGGATTATAAATATAACTTTGTCTAGAAAATATTTATTTGTTGCTGATATTATTGCGATTATTTCTATTGTTGCAAGTTTATCTGTTGGAGCAGCCGTAGGAATATTGCAATATAGAGAAAGAACAACTATGTTGCTCCCGATATTCATAATGGTAGCATTAGTTTATTCACTAAGAATAATTTATATCATTTCATTCATTACAATAAGTGAGGTTGTATATATAATATTTGCGTTAATTAATCAAAGCGGTCCGCTTAAACAATCAAATCTAATTAGCACTATCGTTTTTGCTGTTATCGGTATTCTATTAGGAATAATTATTACTATAATAAAATACAAATCATACGATACAGCCTATATCAATAAATTCTTATCTGAAAAAGATGCTTTAACTTCACTATATAACCGACATAGTTTTGAAAATGATTTAGAAGAAATTAAAACAAATAAAACTCCAATTATTATTTACTCAATTGACGTCAATGGACTAAAAGCATTAAACGATAAAAGAGGCCATAAGGCGGGAGACGAACTTCTTCAAGGCGCTGCAGCATGCATTGGAGCAGTATTTGAACCATATGGAAAAGTTTATCGAATTGGGGGGGACGAATTTGTTGCAATATTGCCTTTCGATTCGCCAAACAGCGATGAACTAATCAAACAATTGAACGAAACTACTAAAGCCTATAGAGGTATTATGATAGATGAAATTAGTTTATCTATAGGACACGCAAAAGTTGACCGTAATTTTGAAAGAGAAATAAGTCGCGCAATCGATGAAAGCGATAAAGATATGTACGAACAAAAACGAGCGTATTACGAAAATATTCTCAAGAAATAAGTGAACTCAAATTTTAAACCTTTTCATTATTTCTTATTATTGGTAAATTAATCTTCGTTTATAATTCTTGTAAGAGTGTTTCTATCGTAATATTCACTCGCATGAGCTTCATCTGCGACAATTGGATGAAATGATGGAACAACGCCATCTTCAACAGTAACAAAATTATCTTTTGTGGAACTATTTCTTAAAAATGTAAACATATAAGAAAGCCTCATTGAGCCTCCTATTGCTAAATAATAGTTACCAATAACGTTACAGCATCCACCGCCAGATCTTTCACCAATGAATTTTGTGTTTGAATTATCTTCGAGAAGACATGGCATTAAATTTCCACAACTGAACGACGTATTGCTAATAATGCAATATTTTTGAACTGATGAGTCAAGATAATCGCCTTCATCAAATACTCCATTTAGATTTATATCGCCATGAACCTTCGCTTCAAAATAAGCATTGTCTTTAACGCTTGCTGATTTATATGAAACTGTTCCATTAGATAGCCATGAGCTAGCAAATAGGCAAGTAAATACTACTCCACCACCATTGCACGATAAATCAATGACAACTTTCTTGATGTTATGTTCTTTAATTTGTTTATTTGAATAATAAATTAACGAAATTGTATCTAAATAATAATTGCTTTCATCAATTTCTTCAGGTTTTAGTTCTTGTGTTGGAGCAGAAAATGAGTCAAAAGTAACATATGCTACATCATCAATTTCTTGATAATAACCAATTGGACTAGGACCTGATTCAGGAATATTTAAGACACTATAAGGATCTAACTTAGCTTCTTTTCTTTTATTAGTTAATAAATCGAGTCTAGAAAAAGTGTGTGCAACTTCTCCTTCTCTTTGATAAGGAGAAACTTTATCAGAAAATGCATTCAAACAGCCATAACCAGAATGACCGCCGTCATTTAAAATGGTGCCGAATATTTCATTCATCGCTTCATTTGAAACATTTGGTTCGGTTGACATTAGTCTATTTTTATAAGGCGCCAAGGCTTCGTATGCTCCTTTTTCAAAATATTTAATTAGATGACCATCTATGCGAGATAGTCTTTCTTTCAATCCGAAATTATGATCAATTGTCAATGCTATTAGATCATAATTAAATTGAAGTAAATCGTTGCTTTTATAGAAGCTTGGATCGCCTTCTTTGCGCATAATCTCAAGTAATGGCAAAGTTGATTCAGAATTACCATAACCAATCATAATATAAAGACCATTGCCGTTATAATATGGAATAAACATGGTTGAAAGTTGGAAAATATTCCTAAACAAATAGAAAGGCAAATATGCTTGTCCCGCTTCTAAATAGGCTTTCATATGATATTTTGATAAATCAATTACATATTCTTTTGGGGCAACATAATCAAATGTTTGTTCACCAACAAAATATTTTTCTCCACCTTGAATATGAGCATTTATAGAAAATGAAGGTGTTTTAGCAAAAAATTGAAATCCTCCAAAATTAGAAAAAGTAATATTTTGATTAATAAAATCTATTGTTGCTGTTTCTTTTTGACCTTCATTTAAAATGGTAAATTTATGGCCAGTAAGTTCGTAAGAATATTCGCAATAAGATTTATTATCTTCAGATGACATATCAATAAAATCTTTAAAATAATCAATAACATTGTAGTAAGGAACATTTACATCATTAAAGAAATGAAAAGCATAATTCAAGCCGTCAATTCTTGCAAAGCGAATATCTTGGGTTGAAAAATCTGGAGTGTAGCAAGGCACAGATTTAATTACATGTTTATCAATTTTTGCAAGATGGCCATTTGAAGTTCCACAGCCAGTCACTAACAAAGAACAAAACACAATTCCAAGCGCAAAAAATTTTTTCATAATTTTTCCTCCTATTAATTTTTACATTAACACATTTAAAAAGTAATTAGAAAAATAACTCTATATTTTTTCGACTAATGGTCCATGTGGATTAATCAATACTTCACAAACATTGTCTTGTCCATATTTAATAGACATCTTGTGTGTAAATTCATCTAGCTTATTCGAAGGAACAACGCAAATTATTGAACCGGCAAATCCACCACCATTAATTTTGCATGCACCTTGATTTTCAAGTATCTCCATTGCATAATCGCACGCTTCCAATGGTGACCCAATATATTGATTATCAACCATCATGTTTTTTAAATCGTTCGTGGATGAAATTCTTGATTCATTTATTAATCTTAAAAATTCTTCTTGGTTTTTATTTTTAATGCATTCTTTCATTTTTCTAACTCTTTCGCATTCAGAGAAAAAGTGTCGTGCTCTAGAACGTTCAATATCGCTTAAAGAGTCGGCATCATGTTTCTCACACTCAGATAAGAATTCATGCCCTAACTTTTTCGCAGCGTTTTTCATATCTAATGGAATAGAAGAATATAATGATGATAGTTCTGCATGACTACCGCCTGTGTTAACAATCACAAAATGTAAATCATCGAAAGGATAATAAATCTGCTCAATAACTGGGTTATTAATATCATTAAAGTCTATGTAAGAGAGATTACCATAGCCGCAACCAATTTGATCAAGAAGTCCGCTTTTTTTGCCAAAGTCAGTATTTTCAGCATACTGCCCTGCTTTAGCAATAAATAGCTTATCTATTTTCCCATCATTAAATAAAACATTGAATATTTGGCCAATCAACGATTCAAATGCAGCAGATGATGAAACACCTGCGCCAGGAAAAATATCGCTTTTTGTCACCGCATCAAAACCACCAACTTTATAGCCATGTTCCACAAAATATCTGGCCATTCCACGAACTAAGTCGATAGAGCTCGGATTCTCATCATTTCTTTGTTCTAAATCATTAAGATTTAAATCTATATTTTGATATCCAACAGAAATGATTCTTATTCTATTTAAATCATTCTTTTTTAAATATGATGAAATAGAAAGGTTACATGTTGCTGCGATACACAATCCGTGGTTATGGTCTGTGTGGTTACCAAGAACTTCAAAACGACCACTACTAGTCGCTTTATAAGTAGGTTCGCTATTAAATTCTTTTTTGAATAAATCAATTAATTCCATATTATCTTCTTTCGAATTTTAACATTATCTTATGTTTATATTTATCATTCTTTCTAAGCATAGTAATTTTATTTGTCATATAGCCAGGCTCAATAGCAATTCCTCTATGAACTTTTCTATTAACATTTTTAAATTTTATTTCGTCTTCATAATTATCAGAATATATTTGAGTGCCTTCATAATCTGTGAAAATATTCATAACATATTTATCTGAACTCAATGATATAGCTGGCTCATTTATATTGATTGAATCAAAAATATAAAAATGATCATAACCATTTGCTTTAGTGGCTAAAAGACAATCATCATTAATGTTATTCATTATTTTCTTGCCATTTTTAAAATTCAAAGAATCATCAACTAATCTAACATCTTCTGGAATTAAATCAATTTGGTTTGGATGAATATATCGTGATGAATTTATACATAATGACAAGTTATCAAGATTAGGTGAGCCGACATTATAATAAGCATGATTTGTTAGTGAAAATATTGTATCCATATCGCTAGTTGCTTCATGGATGATTTCGATTGAAGAATCGTGAATAACGTATGTTACCTGAATATTTATATTACCAGGAAAACCTGATTCTAAGTGCTTAGATAAATATGTAAAAACTACTTCAACTGATGAATCATTTTCATTTATCTTATAAGAAAACTTTTTCGTACTTAAGCCAGATTTGCCTCCATGAAGAACGTTCGGCCCTTCGTTATTTTCTAGTGAATATAATTTATTATCTAATTCAATATGATTCCCTTTAATTCTATTAGGAAATCTTCCTATAGTTTTGCCGTGATAAATATTGCAAGAGAAAAAATCATCTTCATTTTGAGGAGTTAATGCCATTAAGTCTCCACAAAATTCGATTGAATAAATTGATGCGCCTAAATCACAAAAAACTACATCAAGGTTTTTAGTTTTAATATCGACGAAAGAGTAGCCATTTACTTGATAAATTTTAGTTTTCATAAAAGCAATTTTATCAAATTTGATAACGTCCATTTACATTATTTCATTTTTAAAGGTACTAATGTAAAAATTTTGCGACAGATTCTTCGGTGTCGTTATCAAAATAATGGGTCTTATTAATATCAAATTTAATCTTGAGTTCATCGCCGGAATTGATATCTCTTCCGCTTGTGGATTTAATAACAATTTCAGAATCACCTATATGAGAGTGAACATATAATTCACTTCCTAGAAGTTCAACAATTTCAGCCTTTATTTTCGCATCAAATTCCTTTTCGTCGTCATCACAAATAATTATGTGTTCTGGTCTTACACCAAACCTAATAGGGAAATCGGATTTAAGTTTATCATTAAATTTATTAATCAATTCATCTGCCTTTGAACTAGCTTGCTCATAAACAACATGGTTATAATCAGTTTGATTTAACAATGCGTTTTCTAAATCTTTTTTAATATCGATTAAACGATTAATTTCATTTTTCAAAAACTCTTTAACATCTAATTTCTTGTTTAAAGGGACAATTACGTCATTAGATAATCTAATGCCTTTGGGTGTATATGTTGCATTCATAACATTCATTGATGGTGAACCAATAAATGTTGCAACAAAACAATTAATTGGATGCTCATATATATTTTTTGGAGAACCAATTTGCTGGACAACGCCATCTTTCATTACAACGATACGATCTGCCATTGTCATAGCTTCAGTTTGATCATGTGTAACATAAATAGTTGTTGCATTGATTTTTTTATGAATTGAAATGATTTCGCTTCTCATGGCAACACGTAGTTTCGCATCAAGGTTAGATAATGGTTCATCCATTAAGAACACTTTTGCGTTTCTAACAATTGATCTGCCTAACGCGACACGTTGTCTTTGCCCGCCTGATAATGCTTTTGGCTTACGTGTTAAGAATGGTTCAATTTGAAGTATCTTACTGGCCTCAACAATTCTATTATCGATTTCAGTTTTGGATAGATGCTTCATGACAATTTTTTGGGTTGGATTCGCTTTCAAAAATTGCATTTTTTCTTGTTTAGTTTTAATTTCCGCTAAACACAAGCTATTTCTTTCATTGTAATAAGATTCAAGTTCCTTATATGTTTGTTCGACATAATTAGCCTTGTTTTTCTTCAAAAGATTTAAAGCAACATTATCTTCTTGAATAATGGCATTTAATTCTTTAATTCGAGATGATAATTCTCTAATGCTTTTTTTATCAATAGCCATTACAGGCTGGCCATTTTTATCACAAACTGGATAAGGATTTTTACGAATTTTAAGCGAAAACGCCATATTGTCATAAACAGTCATCTGAGGATATAAAGCATAGCTTTGGAACACCATTGCAATGTCTCTATCCTTAGGAGGTAGTTCGTTCGCATGTTTTCCATCAATGAATAAACCACCAGAGGTAATTTCTTCAAGACCACAAATCATTCTTAATGTCGTAGATTTACCGCAGCCTGAAGGTCCAACAAAAACGATAAATTCTTTTTCTTCAATATCGAGATTAAAATCAAAAACTGCTTGAACGTTGTTATCGTAAATTTTATTGATATTAACTAATCGTATGTAACCGTGTTTATCAGTTTTATCAACATAACTAGGAAAAAGAATTGCTTTAACTTTGTTAGCGATACGTTTTTGATTTTCAATTATTTTCTTTTCTTTCTTATCATTTTTCATGTTTTTTACCTCGATTATGATATTATACATTCATGGCGTTTGAGTTATTTAAGAAGGATAAAGGACATCTAGCAAGAACACGCAAAGAGCAATTCGGCTATGTTATTAGGAATAACATCCCTACTCTATTTATGTCTAATGTTTTAATGTTTCTTTTTTCATTTCCATTGATTCTAACGTTTGTTTTCTTTTCAATCGCATTTCATCAACTGAACATACAAGAGAGTCCTACTTCCGGCCAATTCTATTCAATATTTCTCATCAGTGGTGGGTTAACACTTATATCAGTTTTGATTTTAAACATCGGGCTTCTTGGCCAATATAGTGTTATCAAGGAACTAGTGTTTCTTTCTTCCTCAAAATTTGTCTCATTTTTTAAAGGGATTAAAAATAATTTTAAGGACACAATATTTGTTAACCTAATCTTTAGTTTAATGTTTGCTTTGCTAGTTATTAATGTCGGAACATTTTTATATGCTAGTTTGGACGGTGTGTTCAAACTTGTGATCCTAATCATTAATATTTCTGTTTGCTTAGTTTTGCTTATTGGCAAAGGATACATTAATTTTGAAATGGTTGTGTTTAAGAATAGAGCCTCAATTTACATTCGTAATGGAATATACCTTTTTTATAAAAACCTCCCCATGTCTTTAGTGGAATTACTTTTAGTTATAATTCCTTTTATAGCAGTTGCGTTTGTTCCAATTCAATTTTGTTTTATCCCTATTGGAATAATTGCAACATGTTACCTTTCTTTTAGCGCTTTCTCTAACTTTATGATTTCAATTACTGTCTATGAACGCTTGTTTACTCCAGAACAAATTCCTGAAATATACCATAAAGGATTAGAAAAAATTAACCTTTAAATGATGGCAAACAATCTGTTGTGATGTAATCAACAGACATGCGGCCATATTTATTTGCAATATCTTTTGAATTAACAGTCCAAATATTTAATTTAATGCCAAGTCTTTGAATTTTTTGAATTTGTTCATCACTCAAAGATGAAAATTCAACATCTATACCAATATTTTTTTGCTTATGTTCTTCATAATCTTGGTCGGTTAATGAACCAACTTCGTTATATAAAATCATGGTTTTATATTGACTATCCTTTTCAAGCAATCTTAAGATTGCATTCTTATAGAATGAAATGAACACAATTTTATCCATAGATATCCCTGAATTTTT
Organism: Bacilli bacterium; assembly: GCA_024408105.1. Classification (GTDB taxonomy): domain Bacteria; phylum Bacillota_I; class Bacilli_A; order RFN20; family CAG-826; genus Fiminaster. The sequence continues at coordinate 10,155 of JAKSVG010000013.1, forward strand.
AATTTCATTAAGAATGATATCAAGTGATTCACTAGAGAAGTCTTCTTTTAATTCAACAAAGCCTACTTTGTTATATTTTTTTAAAACTTCACAATATTCAGTTAATGATGGGATTTGCTCAACATCAGGATTTCCGTTTTCATCCGGAAGTCTAATGGATCTAAGTTCATTGAAAGTAGAGTTTTTAACATTTAAATTGTATTTTCCTAATGTTACGCGTTTTGTATCTCCATCATGAATTATGATTGGTTTATTATCTTTGGTTAACCAAACATCTGTCTCAATTCCATGAACATCTGGCTGTTCCCCAGCAAGAGTAAATGCTTTAACTGTATTTTCTCTAGCAAGAGAGTTATAGCCTCTATGCATAACAATTTTTGTTGTATAGTTTCCTTGTAGGAAATCTTTATAGATATTTAAATCCCCCGTTCCTCCAGCGCATTCTTGATACACTTTCGCAGTCACTTTAGGTTGCGCTAAACTAACTTTTTCTCCTTCAGTAACTTTTTCAGAAACAGGGTCATAAAACAAACCAAATGTTTTTTCTGCATCGCTACCCCATGTAGATGCATATTCGTCATACATTCTAAAATAATGAACGCTTTCAACATAAGGAAGGTCGTTTTTACATGCATCATACATGTCTTTAATATATTTTTCTTGATCAGAAAGCTTCACACCACCATTTTCAGAGAAGCCAACTTCTGTAAAGAAGACTTTTTTATCTTTTCCTTCTCTTGTTTTTATAACGTTATATATTTTGTTATTTAAAGTAACAAATTGTTCTCTTGTATAATTCGGCATATAAGGATGCCAGCAAGCAACTTGGAAATAATCATCAGGATTACTAGACCAAGAATTTTTGCCATCAATATAATCATATATTGTTTCTAAAAATGTTTGAGCATTGGAAACAATTAATCCTCCCATAACTGTCTTGGCATTTGGATTTGCACGATGAATGCCTCTAGAAGCAAAATACATCATGTCATAATAAACCTGTGCTTTTTCTTCTAGATCAAAGTTGACCCCGCCAAGGGCAGGCATGAAGTCATCGTTATTACATTCATTATCAATTTCCCAATATTCAATATCTGGAAATGCTTTAACCATGTTGTAATAAGTTGTTTCTAAATCACTTAGCCATTGCAAATAATATGATCCTTCTTCTAAATCACGATGCGGCTTTGCGGTATATGAAGCTGAATTAATCATCCCAGTTTTATGAAAGTTCATATGATTCATTGCAATTATTTGATATCCACCAGCCTTAAGGTCATCATAAATTGCTCTCATTTTTTCTAAGCCTGAAGTTGAATATTCAGTTGGGTTTTTCATAATCCAATTACAATGCATCCAAATACGAACAGATTTTACGCCCATAGCTTCGAAAAGCTTGTGAGTGTAATGATAGTCAACTCCGTTTTCTTGGCCAGAAAGATCTGTCATACCATAAATATATGACTTATCAGCAATAGGTTTTTCTTCCACTCCTGCACAACCTCCTAAGAGTAAAGGAAATAAAAGAAATAAATTTTTAAATATCGATTTCTTCATTTAAATAACCTCCATTTCCTTTGCTTGTTCTTTAATCATTCTTTTGATTTTGTCCCATTTATAATCGGTGACAAGTTTATTCATTTCATCATCCCATGCATTAAGTTCATCAACACTTTTTGTTGCACTTATCGCATAACGGTCCATTTCACTTTCAAATAGCTTCATCTTTGATGAAAAACCAGTCGCATAGCACGTGAAATTCACTAAACGAGATGAAACAACATTATTTTTATCAACAGTTTCTTTGAAAACGTCTTTGAGTTTTTCAGGCATATTTGAATTGTCGATTATTGGAGTAAATGAACCATCTTCATTCCAATTAATCCTATTGCCCCATGTTGCACCCATTTTATATAAACCTTTAGGTTCTAATTCGCCATTAAGATTTTCTGTAAGAGTGAATGTTCCTGAATCTTCTTTATAACGGTTATAAACAATTGGCTCAATATTGCCTTTTTCATCATATTTCCAATGTTCATTTATAATTCCATAATTACGTAAAAGACCGCCATCTTGCGTATAAAGATATTCAAGTAAATCTAATGAAGCATAAGCTGATTCATAGTCATAGTCATAAGAAGAATCCATATGTTTAACAATGGAGTATCCACCCCACCATCCTCCCCAATCAGAAAATCCTCCAACGCCTTCTTTACCTAAATTCGCTGTGCCAACAGGTGCTTTTCCAATGCAAACTTTATTTTTTCCTTGCACTTGTTCAACACCTGGAATAACCCAGCTAACATGTGCTTCACCATTAGTGATTAAACAGCCAACTAAGCCATTATAAAATTTGTTTCTATCTTCTTGGTTAGGTGTATTTGAATTAAAATTAGGGTCAATTAAATCTTCTTGATAAAGACGATTGATCCACTTAAGGTATTCTCTAAATTCATCTTGATTATACATGTATGTAACATTGTTATCTTCATCTACATCATAATCAGGTGTCACTCCAAAAGCATGATATAAAGGAGACCAGTAGAAATAACTTCCTGCAGGAGAAATTCCATATGTATCTTTAAGGCCATTACCATCAGGGTCATTGTTTCTAAATTTACGCATGACATCTTCAAATTCTTCAAGATTAACAGGCGGCTTTGCAACTTTATTTCCGTTTTCATCAAGAGTGTAATAACCAATATTAATTAGCCAATCGCTACGATAATACATTGCCCATCCGCTACGCGATGTAATATAAGGAACAAGTGAATGAATTCCTTCACCATACATAATATTTTTATAAATATCACTATTAATGAGTTTTTCGATACATGGATAAGTTCCAGGCTTCATTGCAAGGAGTTCATCAATATTCCAATACATATCATTATCAATCGCATTTTCATAATTACAGTTAACATTTGAAGGAACGGAGAAAACAATATCAATATCGTTTCTTGGCGAAATGAGTTTCGGATTTAAAGTCATATAATAATCGCTGCCATGAGTAGCGCCTGTAACAACTAATGTTGTGCCCGTATCACGTTCAATCTTTTTCCAAATAGAATCCTTTGACAAACCATCAAAAAGGTTGCCTTCATTGATGAAGACTTTAACGGTTCTTGAATCTCCCCTATTTGCTCCTGAACAAGATGTTAATAAGAAAGGAATAAGCAATGATAAAACTAACGGCTTAATTTTCTTCATAAGTTTCTCCTTTCATCAATTTCTTAACATAATCATACAAAAGTGGAAGATTTACATCAGTTGCAATGTTTGCAACAAAACAAGAATCATTATCAAATACTGTGTAATAATGTCCATCTTTTTCAACAAATGAAATGTTAGCTTTCTTAAACTTGCATAATTTTGAATCAGTAATACTTAAAAGAGCGAGAATATCATGAAGAACTATTGGCCTATTTGAAGCACTCCTCCATGCATTTGCACTTAAAGATAAGAACTGTAATTTTTCATCTTTATAACTTTGTAAGAAATATTTCTCAATATTTGGGTCATTAAGTGTCGTTTGGATAGTGATATCATGACCCACATAAGTTAAATCTAATCCACTTTCTAAAACAATTTGACTTGCCTTATAATCGCATTCAATATTCCACTCAGCATAATCTTCTTGAAAGCAACCAGCCATCATAACAATATGAGTGTCCTTAAATGCTTCTTTATCTTTTAAAATTGCATTAGCAAGCGTTGTTTGAGGCGCAATCTCGATAAAATACAAATCGCCTTTATATTTCTTGGCTGAATCGATGATAAAGTTAAGCGCATCATCATATCCTACATCATTAGCCTTCCCAAGAAAGTCAAAATATTGGCAATATATTTCTTTTTCGTTTTGCCCATGGATACCATTGATTGGCTTTCTACATCCTGCATATACAGGAATATTACTAATTCCATGAAGTTTTAAAACATGTTCAACTTGTTTTACACGTAAAGGAGCATTTAAAAATGAGCAAACAACGCCGATGATTTCGAATTTTTCGGGCATGCTCAAAGCAAAATATAAAGCGATTAAATCGTCGATATCATCGCCATTATCTGTGTCAATAATAATTTTCTTACGATCTTCTAACATAATTATCCTTTCACAGAGCCAAGTAAAACTCCCTTAACGAAATATTTTTGAATAAATGGATAAACAAGAACGATTGGAATAATAGAAATTATAACCGCTGAGTTTTTGACATTCTTCGCTAATAAAACAACAGATGGATCAAATGTTGGAGAGTCATTGGTGACTGTCTTTAAAATTTCCTGTAAATAATATTGGAACATCCAAAGTGATTTGTTTTGGTCACCCATATAATAAAGTGTAGTAGCCCAATCATTCCATTTTGCAACAGCAACCCATAATGCTACAGTAGCAATGATAGGTCCTGACAAAGGAAGAACGATTTTAAATAATGTTCTAAGTTCTCCAGCACCATCAACCCTTGCTGATTCCATAAGCTCTTCAGGAAGTGATGAAATAAAATTCTTAACTATAATAATGTTGTATGGAGAGATTAAACCAACAACTATATAAACAAGAGGATTACCAACAAGATTTAATTGATCAATAAGTAAATAATATGGAATAAGTCCGCCTGAAAATAACATTGCGAAAATGACAAATAGTAACACTATTTTTCTTCCTTTAAGACCTTTTCGTGTTAATGGGTATGCTGCTAGAACTGTTAGAACTAAACTTAAGAACGTAGCAACTACTGTAATAAGGACAGAGAACATCAAACTAGAAAATAACGAGTCGCTTTGAAACACCATTAAATAGGCATTAAAAGAGAAATAGGTTCTATTAACATCACCAGATGTATCAACAAGAATTAAAGAATCTACTAAAACATATAAAAACGGGAATAAGCAAACAAACAAGAAGGCAATAAATATTGCATAGACAACAATATTAAATACAATATCTCCTTTGGTTTTGCCAAAAACATTAATTAAATATTGTTTAAAACGGTTTCGTTTTTTCTCACGATATAATGGGACATCTTTTTTTACCATAAACCGTCTCCTCCAATTTTCTTAATAACAAAGTTTGAAATAAGAACTAAAACAAACGAAATAACAGAGTTAAATAAACCAACAACTGTAGCGAGTGAATATTCAAAACTGGTAATACCTGCTTTATATAAGAATATTTCAGTGATATTTACATAAGGAAGAATTGATTGGTTAACACCATTACCTGTTAAAGCAAATATTTGATCAAAACCACCGAAGACAAAGCCTGATGCTTGCAAAATTAAATTAATCGAAATTGCTGGTATCAAGCCAGGCAAAGTAATTTTCAAAATACGTTTCCAACGTTTTGCTCCATCAACATTTGCAGCTTCATATAATTCAGGATTAATACTTGCTGCCGCTGCGAAATAAATAATCGTACTCCAGCCAGCTTCTTTCCAAATGTTCGATATGATAACAAGCCACAAGAAGACATTAGGATCGGAGAAGAATCCGACCTCTTTTCCAAGTATCATGGCGAAGAATTGTTGGACAGGCGAGCCTGAAGTAGTTAACGCAATCAAAATACCATAAATAACAATCCATGATAGGAAGTGAGGTAGATAAGAAATAATTTGGAATCCTTTTGAGAATCTCTTAGATTTAATTTCAGTCAACAAAATCGTGATAATAATTGGGATAAAGAATCCGCACAGTAATCTAAGTCCGCTAATCTTTAAGGTGATTAGGAATGAATTCATAAATTCAGGATTATCAAATAATTGTTTGAAGTATTTAAATATATCTAGTTTTCCATCCGTAGTTGCCCAAGGAGAATTCCATATACCTTGTCTAAAATCAAAGTCTTTAAATGCAAGCGAAAGACCGCCCATTGGAATATAAGAGAAGATGAATATATAAACAATCATTGGGATGAGCATCGCATAAAGAACCCAATATTTTTTCATATAGTTAACAAAAGCTTTTCTTTTAAGTCCTTTGCGGAGCATCAAATCTTCTGCATTGTTTTCTAATTTCAAAGTAGAAATAGAACGATCAACAACTAAAAGTTGCTTGTTAGCATTTTTCTTAATTACAAATGTTATCGCTGCTGCTCCTATAATAATTGCAGCAACAGTGATTCCGGCGATTGTTAACCCATTTTTCAAATTATCTTTATCATGAGGCAACTGACTAACAAATGTTTGGAAATTAAGCAAATTAACTTTAACTTTTGTTATCGATTTAGCAGCGTTTATTGTCCATTCTAATGATGAATAACGTTTCTCAATAGAAGAAATTGTTTTATCAAGGAAATAATGACGGTTTTCTTCTATAGTCATTCTTGCTTGATATAAAGATAAACGTTTAGTTTGTTCTAAAAGTGTTGCATCTTGTTCTTTTGTAAGCGTGTTATTAATGTTATTAATACATTTTTCATAAAGAGCGATGACATCTTCTTTAGTTGTTAATGTAGCAATGCCATTATCATATTCCTCTACATAGGTTTCAATTTTGGACCAATTTGAAAGAGAATAATCTTCAGTATTTAAACTATCAAAACGATTATGTATTTCTTCTTTATAAATCAATTTGATTCTTTCGAGATTTCTTGCAGCTGAAAAGTCATTAACTAGCAAAGGGTTAAATGATGTTGTATCTGCAAATATTTGATAAACCAAATCTACAACTGCGTGTGTGGATTCATCATTTGATGAATATGAGATAAGAAGAGATTGACCCGCTGACAAATGAATATCATATCCAAAGAAATCATTTGGCAAATCACTAGAAACAAAACGCTCTTCTTTATAATCATGGAAATTATCAGTGTCTACAACGAAATATTTAAATGATGAGAACGAAGCCCAAGAATCTTTTGTTGCTTCATTTTTTAAAGTTAAGTGAATATTCTTTACTGCTTTAAATATCATGATGGCGTTATCAGATAACTTGCCAGCTTTAATTTGCCATCTTTGAAATCCTGCTTTATTAGCTGCAGGCCCACCAGTATAAAGAGCATCATATGCAGAGCCAGAGCCATCACCTGTGCATTCACTTAATTTAAACTGCTCATATGATGATGGATCGCCATGACAGAAATTAACTTCTAAACTATCTTCATATGTAACTGGCTTACAGTTATTTTTAATCATGTCAGAGATGACATCGTAGCTAAAGAAAGATGTTTGAGATTTTGCGAAAATTTCATCTCTTGCTGTTTCATCATATAAAAGTGGATCTGAAGTAAATGAAAAGGCGATGTTAAGATTTCTTTGATATGCGGCATCACTTTGGAAAACCAAGAATGCAGTGTCACCTGCTTTTAAATCGAAATTAAATGCAAATGCATCAGCAGGATTATCTTTACTTTCGACAGGTTTTTTATCTAATTGTTTGTATAATGAGCCGTTCGATTGAAGATAAACAAATGATATTTCTGGTTTTTCTTCAGGATTATCCTTAATCCATCCAGTGTTTGTCAAACTATGATGGAGCATCAGTTTTGTGTTTACTGTTGCTTTAATTTTATAAATCGTTGAATTAGCCTTAGATGTCTTTATTCGATAGTCTTCAACAGCGGCAAAATTGTCTCCGTCAAATGAAGAAGACATGCCAGTAAGTAACATAGAAGGCGTAATGTCTCCTTCTAAATATTCGCCTGATTCATATGAGACATAACTAAATGGGTATGATGAATCTTTTTTTGCTTCGCTAACTTGCCCAGTGACAAGAGACATATCATAATCTCTAGTTTTAATTGGTTTGCTTCTTGTGCGAGCTGTTTCAAAGGCGATATCTTTATGACTTAAAGAAGTGACGCTTGAATAATCAGTTGAATCATAAATAGGATATGGATTATTTAATCCATCGCCAATTGCTTTTTCAATAAAGGTAAATCCTTTGAATTGTAAATAACTTGTAAACGATGAGGAGGAAATAAATTCAATAAAGACAGAATCGTTTCTAGTAAGAATAAGTGGATCAACTATAGCAGATAATTTTTCATCATTAACATTTTCAATATTAAACAATCTATGTGTTTTTCCGATTTTTGAAACATATTGATAAGCATTCAAATTCAAGTTTGAATCTACATTAATCGAAATAAAATTAAGAAAAACTGCTAAATCATATTCAGTAGATATTTCAAATGTTAATGCTGAATTAGGTGATAATTCAATTTCACCATTGGTCTTGATTTTTGCTTCACTTGAACCAACATAATTACTATAAATTGAAGCTGGTGATAAATTATTTAATTCACGTTGCCCGTTATAAATTTTAACTTTCCCTAAATTATCTTGAATAGTTTGCTCGATATTACCTGATGAAATAACATTATTCACAAGATTTGTGGAATCTAAGGAATGCTCAATGATATTTCCAAATTCAATTGCCTTAAATAATGGCAATGAAGTATATTGAGTTCCATCATCACCCATTGAGACAATAGAGAACCCGATTCCATAATGAATCATTTCCCAATAGAATGTATCATTTTCTTCGAGCACTAATGAGTAATTAAAATCACTAGCACTTGAACCGGCTGCTAAAAATTCATGTGAATGAACAAGAATGTCATTCTTATAAATGTTTATTGTCGCACCACTTAGTGCATCATTACCTAAAAATTGGCGAATAACATTTAAACGAATCTTTTTTAAAGCCTTAATATAAACAATCGCTCCATCGCCATTAACGCTGCTCATGCGCCAGTTTTGCATGAACGTTGTTTTTGGTTCACCATCATTTGGAGTTCCTAATGCAGTCGGCGTATGAGATGAAAATTTTTGAATATTTCCTTCTTTGACATTTCCGTGACGGAAACCAACAATTGCCATCGTTTGATTTTCTGAATAAGTTGTTTGATTTGGAATTAAATCATTTCCAGAAATAGATGCAGATTGTTCAATTAAATCTAGATAACGATATTCTTCATTTTTAACTTCTTTTTGCTTGTATGGATCTGCTTTGATTAAGAATTTATATCCGCAACCGGATGATTTGCCAATGTTAAACTCATAACTTCCATTGAGTAAATCTTCTTTATTGCCCCATTGCCAATAAAATGTTTGACCTTTCTTTACAAAGAAAGAATGTTCAAAATCTTCTTTGATACTTATAGAAGAGATATTACTTGTTGCGCAGGGATTTAAATGTTGTTCAAATCTCGCATCATCTTCATCGTTTATAACAAAATAATTAATTTCGCTTTGCGATGCACTTTGCAAAGAATTTTCACTTTCAATAAATGTGTTAATCTCTATATCAGCTCTTGCAGTTATCTTTACAACAAAATATTCGTTGTTAATAGAGCGAAGCGTTACTTTATCGTTTTTAACATGGCTTTGAAAATTGCTGCTTGAAATATATCTATTATCAAAATCATTTTTATCATATTTAAAACAACCATTAACATTTTTATCAGTTTTTGTTTGATAACGAAGACCATATGAAAATAGTGTTGTCGAAACATCATCAAGCTTATTATTGTGGACATTTCTAATTGCATCTTCTAAATATAACGTTTGAGAAACATTTTTTGGTTTATCAATGTTTTTAACGTCTTTAAAAGATGGCGTTGCCGAAGCTGTAGCCAATAACGCTAATAGCATTAATAAAAATTTCATATCTATATACTAATATAAAAATAATAAATTTTATATTTTTTAATATATCTTATCCGAAATGTGTTATTTAAAGTATATTATATATTATTTATAAAATAATATATTTTCGTGCGTTTGCTTTATTATCTTATTATTATTATTGATATTCAATAATTATTGTTTCTTTAAGAATTTAAGTGAATCAAAGCAAACAGCTGCTAAGATGATAACTCCTTTAAAGATGAATTGATAATTTATATCTAAGCCAATAAATGTTAAGCAATATGTTAATGTAGAGAACACCAATGTACCAATAACCGCTCCACTAACTTTTCCTTTACCACCGCTGAAGGAAATACCACCAATAACACATGCTGCTATCGCGTCTAATTCTGTGCCTAAAGCAGTTGATGGGTTAGCATTACCTATACGTGCGCCCTCTAGGAATCCGCCAACACCATAAAGAACGCCAGCCATAATAAAGACACCCATTGTAATCCAAAACACATTGATGCCACTTACTTTTGCGGCTTCTTTATTATCACCTACCGCATACATATGTTTTCCAAATTTTGTTTTATTCCATATTAACCATATTAGAACAATTGCAATAACTGCATAGATAACTAATTGCCAACCAAGTTCACCAACGATACCTACTTTAATATCAGAATTCATTGTGAATGCTGGAACTTGAGAGAAACAAACCATCATTAAACCATAGATTAATAGTTGAGTTGATAGAGTTGTAATAAATGGATGGATTTTAAATTTAGCGGTAAAAAAGCCCGCAATTGTAGAGAAAAGCGTTGTTGATAAAACACAAACAAGCAATCCTAAGAATATCGCAAGAGCCTGAGGAATTATCGACATATCAATTGTGCCGAAGTTTGTTTCATATACAAGTTGGGATAAAAATAAACAAGAAAATGAAGCGGCCATACCAGTCATACGACCAATGGATAAGTCTGTTCCACCAAGAAGAATTAATCCCGCAACACCTAAGGAAAAGAACACCTTTGTGGATGATTGAATACATATTGTTTCTAAAGTCCTAAATGTTAATAAAGGATTACCTTGCAACTGAGCAATAATCGCACACACAACAAAGAAAATAAGAATAACAATATATAAGGAATATTTTCTTAAGAATGTTGCTAATTTGAAGTTATGTTTAATATCAAATAATTTGATATTAATCTTATCTTGGATATTGTATTTATTATTTATTTTCTTAACTAAAGAATACACGTTAGCAAACGCACTACCAATTTCATCATGACATTTCGTTTTTATTTCTTGATAATCGCGCCTATACTCATTGAGCTTAGAGTTATGTTCCGCTTTTAAAATACGTTGTTCTTTTTTATTTGAACAAGTTTTTAATTTTGAAAGATAATCTTCTTGTTCTTTATTTATTTTTTCATTCAAAAGATTTTTCGCTACCTTTCGATTATGGTTATTTGTTACTTTTGAATAATAGAAAGATATCTTTCCTAATTTTTTAATGATAAATCTAAGTTTAGAAGAAGAAGCTTTAACAGCGGCTTTATTTTCTTTAGCCACAGCTTTTGCTTCTATAAGTTGAAGACGTAAAGGCTTAATCAATTCGTTCTTTTCTAAAGATGTGATATTTTTACGTAAACGAATATTTCTAATTTCTTCTTTAATAAAACGAACCTTATCTTCGCCATCTTTTCTTAATGCTGTTAATTTAGTTAGTTCCTTTTCAACTTCCTTACTATCTTTTTCGATTTCAAATTCATAGGCAAAGCTAATAGCAGGATCATAATCTTTGCTAGATAAATCAGAGTTTAATGATAATATTTCTTTTTTTGTTAAAGCAAACTCATGACATGCATTTTTATATTCATCTTTGCTTATCTGTTTATTTGCAAACTTGATAGTAGCGTCAATATATTTTTTATGAGACGCTTCTACTACCTTTTTCTTTTGAGTTATGTTCATTTGTGTTTTATTCATAAGTAAAACCCCCCTCATAAGTATTTTGCACAAAGTTTAATAATATTTTCTTCATTCGCCTCTTTGGTGGATAATATTCCCGCGATTTTATGATTCGACATGACTAAAATATTATGTGTCATTCCCATTATTTCTGGCATTTCGCTAGAAGAAATAATGACTGCTTTGCCTTGTTTAGTTAATTCGATAATTAATTCATATACTTGGTATTTTGCAATAATATCAATGCCTCTAGTTGGTTCATCCATAATCAAGATATCAGGATTCTTTTGAAGCCATTTTCCAATAATAACTTTTTGTTGATTACCACCACTTAAGGTAGAGATTATTTCATTTCGATCAATACATTTAATTTTCATTCTTTCAATCGTTTTGTCAGAAGCTTCATTCATTTCTTTATTGCTTAATAGCCCAAAATGAGAAAACTTATCTAGATAAGTAATGTTATTATTGAATTTAATTGATTGATTAGGAAACATTCCTGTTGCCTTTCTTTCTTCGCTGATAAAGGCAAAATTATTTTCTATTGCATCTCGGTTATTTTTAAATTGAACCTTTTTACCGTTAAAAATAATATCTCCGTGCGCGACGCATCTGAGTCCAAATAAAGTCGATAATAATCTCGTTCTTCCTGAACCCACTAAACCATACACTCCTAAAATTTCACCTTTATGTAAAGTAAAGTTTATATCAACTAATCTAGGAGGATATTTAGTTGTTAAATTTTTAACTTCTAAAATAGTCTCTCCTATATCGTAATTTATTTTAGGGAAACGTGATTCTAGTTTTCTTCCAATCATGGCAGTTACCACTTCATCAAGATTAGTGTCTTTAATTGGTTTGTTTAATGTGACTAAGCCATCTCTAAGAACCACAATATCATCACAGATGGTAAAAATTTCTTCCATTTTATGAGATATAAAAATAAAGCTAACTCCCTTATTTTTCAGCTCATTAATTAATTTGAATAATGTTTTAGTTTCTTTATCACTTAATGATGAGGTAGGTTCATCTAAAATGATTACTTTCGCCTCATATGACATCGCTTTAGCAATTTCCACGAGTTGACATTCACTAACACTTAGAGTATTCATGATTGTTTTAGGATCAAAGTTAAGTGATAAAGAAGAGAAAATCTCTTCACACTTATTGTAAAGTGCTCTACTATCAACCACACCCCACTTCCCTGGATATCTTCCAAGAAACATATTATCCATAATAGAGTGGTTAGGACAAAGATTTAATTCTTGATGAACCATAGTGATTCCTTGTTCTAATGCGTCTTTTGGTCCTTTAAATGAAACATGGCGATCGTTATAAATGATTTTACCGGTATCAGATTTTAATGAACCGAATAAGCAATTCATTAATGTGGATTTACCCGCACCATTTTCGCCCATTAACCCTAGGATAGTGCCACGTTTTAAAGACAAAGAAACACTTTTTAAAACGTGTACGTTTCCAAAAGATTTAGACAATCCATCAATAGAAAGTATTACATCATTCATCTTGGTACCTCGCCTCAATGGTATTAGTTATATATTCTCTAATCATTTTTCCTTGAATGGTTCCCCCTTGCCTAGCATCATATCCTACAAAGATAATGTGCTTAAATCTTTTATCGTGCATGCTTTCTTTATCAACTTGATTCATTTCATTAGTGGGTTGACGATTCCAGAATATAATCGGGATATCAACAACACCATTTTCTTGATATACGTTATATATAGCATCCAAATATAATTTAGCAGAAGTTGTTCTTACTAAATTTAAAATAAAGGCTTGATAATATTTACCTTTAGTTAAATTGGTATTCAAATTATCAAGTGCTTGAGCTTCATCATTGCCATTACCAAAGGTAGAAGTAACATCAAAATTAAATTTGATCGATAAATCTTCAAAAAGAGGTTTCATTAGTGAATTTAAGAAATTATCGGTTCCGGAATAATATGATTGATATATTCTTGCATTATTTTTTTGAGTGTCATCATGCTTTATTCTTTCGCTTTCATTTAATCTTGCAATAATGGATTTATTGTAATATTTATCAACATTGTCTAATGTGACAGGGACATTTTTAGTAAGCATTGCATTATTGATCTCATTAAAGGGTTGAAATTCACTTTTAACATAACCATATGATGTGGCATTGTTTTCTCCAAAGCCATACGTTGCAGCTTCAAGTGTTGTATATTCAGGATGGTCAATTAAATTTCTAGTAGCCATATATATTCCCGCGGCTTGACCAGTTGTGCCCGGATCAAGAGTTCCTGATATTTCTTTTGATTTTAATTTTAGGATTGCATCAGCATTAGCCCCATAACCAAAAATTGGCATTCCCTTTAGCCATCTAACACTTCCAATTGCTCCCATTGCCATACCATCATTATTAGAGACAAATAAAGAAATAGATTGTCCGCTTCTTTTCTTCCCCTCTAAATCAATCCATGAATTCGCGTAATGCTTATTAATCCAAAGTGTAGTTGTTTCATTCGCGGTTTGTTGATCCCAAGGGGCACCTGAAATAGATTTTTGTTCCGCGTGCTCTAACTCTACTAAACGATATTTTTTCCCATGAGAGTCAATATAAAATTTTTCATTGGGAATAGGGCTTTCAGTATTGGGGTTAATTTTTGTGTGTTTTAAATCTCTAGTTCCAAGTACATCACGTAGTCCTGCCGTTGTTTCTGAAGAATCAGTATGATCAATTTGACCAATCAACAAGCAATAATTAATCGTGTCACTTGTTCCTATTTGATTCCAATTAGAATAAGAAGAGCACGAAGTTAAAGAAAGAACAAAACAAGGAAATAAAGAAATAATAAGTTTCTTTTTCATAATAATATTCTTACATAATTTTTTATTAAAAAATATATCATTCATATTGATATTTGGCCTCAATTGTATTAATTATATATTCTCTAATCATTTCTCCTTGAATGAAGCCACCTTGTACCGCATCAAAACCAACGTATAAAATATGTTTGAATCTTGTATCTTGCATTACATTGATAGCGACTTTACTTGATTCATCAGTAGGTTGACGATTCCAAAAGATAACAGGCACATTAACGATTCCATTTTCTTGATAAGTCTCATATATAGCATCTAAATATGATTGAGCGGATGTTGTTTTTACCATATTCAAAATAAAGGCTTGATAATATTTGCCTTTAGTTAAATTTGTATTTAGATTATCTAATGATAAAGATTCATCATTACCATTTCCAAAAGTCGAGGTAATTTCAAAATTAAATTTAGAAGATAAGTTTTCAAAAAGTGGTTTCATTGATGAATTTAAAAAATTATCTGTTGCAGAATAATATGATTGATATATTTTAGAAATTACTTTTTGAGTATCGTCATGTTTTATTTTTTCGTTTTCATTTAATCTAGTCACTACTGATTTATTATAGAATTTATCAACATTATCTTTAGTAACCGCTATGTTTTTGCACAGCAACGCATTCGCGTCATCATCATAAGGTTGAAATTCACTTTCAACATAACCATATGAAGTGGCATTGTTTTCTCCAAAGCCATATGTTGTGGCTTCTTCATTAGAGTATTCAGGATGATCGATTAAATTTCTCGCCACCATATATATCCCAGCAGCTTGGCCAGTAATTGCTTGATCAACAGTTCCTGATATTTCACCTGTTTTTACTTTATTAACCGCATCATTATTCGCATCATAGCTGAATATCGGCATTTCTTTTATCCATCTAACACTTCCAATTGCTCCCATTGCCATACCATCATTATTAGAGACAAATAAAGAAATAGATTGTCCGCTTCTTTTCTTCCCCTCTAAATCAATCCATGAATTCGCGTAATGCTTATTAATCCAAAGCGTAGTTGTTTCATTCGCGGTTTGTTGATCCCATGTAGTGCCTGAAATTGATTTTTGTTCCGCGTGCTCTATTTCCACTATTCGATATTTAACCCCACGAGAATCAACATAAAATTCCTCATTAGGAATAGGGTTTTCGGTATTTGGGTTTACTTTTTTATGTTCTTTATCTCTAGTTCCAAGTACATCTCTAATTCCAGCAGTTCTTGCTGAGGAATCATTATGATCTATTTGACCAATCAATAAACAATAATTAATCGTATTACTAGTTCCTATTTGATTCCAATCAGAATAAGAAGAGCATGAAGTTAAAGAAAAAACAAAACAAGAAAAAAATGAATAAATTAATTTCATTTTTCTATTTTAGCATATTTTTTAAGTAAAAAAATTTTTACTTCTAAAATCTCCTTTTAGTATGAGAGCCACTTCTTATTGTCTTCTTGCCAAATTAGATAAATATGCGTTAATTTTTAATTAACGTTTTCTTATTTAATTTAAACGGCGGTGCATTAAGCACCACCTTCATCAATTATTGTTCTTTTATATGTGTCGTTTTTTACGAATAAAGAAGAATAAACCAGCGCCTACGCCAACTAGCAATACACCACCGCCAACTGATAAGCCAACGATGAGTCCGGTATTTGCTGGTTTATCTTTAAATTGTTCAGCAAATGCTGGGTTAGTAAATGTTGCAACAATTTTCCCGTCTTTTTCAACTGCTTTTACTGTCTCAGTTTCAATCTCAATACAACCTTCATGCTTGCATGTTCTTGAAGCAGTGCATGAAGAATTATCATCTGACCATTTGTATATCGGTTCATTAAATTCATGCCCTGTTGCTTCAAGTTTTCCATCACCATTTTTCCATGCTTCGATATCTGAGATTGGTTTTGTACCAGCCTTATCTTCAAAATATTT
>JAKSVG010000014.1 GCA_024408105.1 Bacilli bacterium
TAAAGCATAGATAATGTTTTTATATTGTTCAGTAAAATTCTCAATATTAAATGAAAATAACTTGTATTTTCCAATTGTTTTTTGATGATTTGCTAATAGATTTGTATAGATTTCAACATATTCATCTTTGTGTTCGCTTACTCCTAAGGAATTATACATTGAATAACCAACGACTATTCCATGGCCATTATTCGTGTAATATTTAAGAACGTCATCTTTTTTAGATTTGCTACTAGAAACAATATAAACCCTATGTGATTCTTTAGTTAAAATGTGTTCTTCTGCTAAACGATTCAAAATTTTGCAATATGTTTTATAAGGGATCATGGAAAAATGTTCTTTATACTCCTTAGAAATATCAAAAACTATTCCTTTATTTTGAAGACAATATTCTCTTAATAATTTTGTGTACACCATAACTATTTAATTCTATATATTGGTTTTATATGATTCTTATTAAATAATTCTTTTTCTCTATTTGCTTCGGCATTTAATAAAATCAGTCTTTCTTTTGCTGAAATCTTTTGTTCTATTAATTTTGCATTTTGATATTCCAAATTTGATAAAATTGCTAATTCAACTGTAGAAGCATAATCACGAATGTTCCCTTTTTTATTAGGATTTAAATCCTTCCATTGTTTTGCTCTTAAACCAAACAAAGCAACATTTAACATGTCTGCTTCACTCGCATAAACATATGATTGCTGTTCTACTGTCAAAGATATAGGAATTAAATTATCTTTTATTGCATCAGTGTGAATTAGATAATTTAGTTTAGTGAGCATTCTTTTGCCTTGCCATTCTATTTGCTCTGATTCCTGAATTTTTAACCTTTGAAACTCCTTAATGATATAAAGTTTAACTTCAGCAGATATCCAACTAGCAAACTCTAAGGCAATATCTCGATGAGCATAAGTTCCACCATTCTTGGTTGCTTTTGTTCTTATTCCAATAGCGTTAAATTCAGATATCCATCTAGATGGAGACATGGTAAAAGAATTTTTACCGCTTTCGGATAATAGGGGGTCGAATTCGACCCGGTTAAAATTCGAATTGTTTAGTTCTTCCCACATTCCTAAAAATTCTAATGTAGATCTAAGTCTCATCCAATTCTTTACAACATCTTTTGGTTCTTTTGAATTTTTGATCCTAGCAATATCGGTTAACGAAATATAATCATCATCTGAAATGCCTGTTATAGATATTGAATTATTTTTAACGTTAATCTTTTCCATAGCGATTCTCCTTTAGCATTATTATTATAGCATAATTTGATGAAAAAGACGACATATATTTATCAATAAAAAGACATCCTATTTTCTAGAATGTCGACTTTATTTTTCTGGCAGGGGTAATAGGAATCGAACCCATATCAGCGGTTTTGGAGACCGTTGTACTACCACTGTACTATACCCCTAACGCTCGTATATTATAGATTAAAAGATAAATAAGTATCAACTAATTTATCGATAATATACAGCAATTTATTATTTTGATTTAATTCTGCCTTTATTTTTGCCTTTTGAATTATGGACAAGCATGGCACCGTCTTGGTTTTCTGCCATTTTCTTAGTGTATTCAATAGCTTCTTTTTGAGTATCAAACAATTTGATAGCCTTTTGTCCACCAGCGAATTTTACTTCCCACTTACCATCATCTCTTTTAACAACGTGATAGCTGCGTCTACCTTCGCTTATAGGCTTTTTAGTAGTAGTTTTTTTCTTACGTAAGCACATAAATTTATTTCTCCTAAATTATAATGATCTAGCAATTTTATTAACTAACCCCATATCAACTTTTCCCTCAAAATTAGCTTTGAAGTGTTTCATAACTGATGGGATTGATTTATCAGAAAGTTTCTCAATTTCTTTTCTAATTTCATCTTCGCTTAAAAGTTTAGGAAGATATTTTGAAATTAAGTTTTCTTGAGCAATAATAGAATCAACTTGTTCTTTATTGCCTACTTTAATATATCCTGCTTTTTCTTCTTCAAGTTCTTTAAGAACTTTTCCGATAAGTGATACCATATCTGAATCTTTTATTTCCTTACCATTAGCCTTGGCTTCAATGGCTGCTAATTTATAACGAGAAATAACAACAGATAATACCGCTCTTGCAGATTGATCATGAGCTTTTAATGCTTCAATATTTGCCTTTTGTAATTCATCAATAATCATATTTATACAGTCTCCCTTCTGAATATGTCTCTAACAAATCTATAGAACGCAAAGTAAATACACATAATCTCTAAACGTCCAGCGAACATACCGGCAGCTAGAATCCATCTTGTTTGAATTAATGGAGTTCCAGTAACAGCAACGCCAGAAACAGTATTTACACCAGATGTAACGCCAACAGTTAAGCCAGTGCCGGATAAAGCACTTGCGAATTCAAAGAATGCATTGCCAACTGTATATTCACCATTTGTAGTGATTAATATCAACACACTTCCAAGAACCAAAACTACTAAATATAAAAGCGCATACCCAGCAGAATCATAAACTGTAACATTATCAACATCTCGGGTTTCACCTAAACGATAGGTTGTATGAGGGAATATTTTATTTTTAGGAGCTAATTTATCTCTAATAGACCAATATAAACCCTTGAATAGTACAACTATTCTATACTGTTTAATCGCACCTGCAGTAGACCCCATTCCACCACCAATAGTCATCATAACAGTAGCTAAAAGAATTGCTCCACTACCAAATGCGCTAATTTCACTAACAGTAGAAAATCCGGTTGTAGTTATAGATGAGAAAAACAAGAATGCTCCATCTCCTAGAGCCATAAGCGGATTAGAAGACATACCATCTATTCCATTTCTTAAGATACATGCAAAGAAAAGAGGAATAAAAATTATGCACATTGTGGCAAAGAATCTAATTTCACAATCTTTGAACACTTGTTTGAACTTTCCTCTAAAGATAAATAAATGTAAAACGAAATTCGTTGCGCCTAAAACCATTAAAACAACACTGGTAACGTTTATTGCGACTGAATTGATTGGCATATGGGTAATTGAATTAACACCACCATTAGATATAATTTCTGGCAAACCACCTGCTTTAGTTGAAAATCCACCAGTAGCTACTGCAGCAATAGCGTGGTTAAAGGAATCAAATATTTCCATGCCACCTATGAGCCAATATGAAAGCGTTCCAAGAACAATATAGCCAAGATAAATAGCAAGGATTAATCTTGCTGATTTAGCAAGGTTTGGCATAAGTTTGTCATTATGACCCTCTGCTGTATATAGTTTCAAGCCATATCTATCAGATATTGTAGAAGTGACAATAAGAACTAAACCTATACCGCCAAACAATAGAAGAAAACTTCTATAAGTAGTGAAGATGTGGTATCCAGGTAATGATTCATTAAAATCAAATACCGTCAATCCAGATGCTGAATATCCAGATGTAGATTCGAATACGGCATCAGAAAATGACATAGATCCTGCGCCATCAGCGCTAATTCCTCTTAACATAAATGGAATAGAGCCGATTAAAATTGCAAAAACCCAAATCAAAACAAGTAAAATTGCGTCCTGGAATTTGCCAATATGGCCCTTTTCTCTTTTTGCAATCAATAAAATTAAAGGTATGCCAGCAATAATTGAGGAACAACCAGGAATTAAAAAACTAAACAATACATTGCTTTCATTTGGATATGCAATAAGCAATAAAAGTGGCAAAAGACATATGATACCAATCAAAATTAGGAATATACCTAAATATCCCAATATCAGCCTATATCCATTTGCAATTTTTCGTTTCATAACTAATATTTTTCAGTTCGAATAAACGAGATAATATCCTTTTGATCTTTTACAGCAGAAACAATATACATACTATCGCCTGGTCTAATTAATGTTTTACCATTTGGAATGATAACACTGGGCTTGCGGTATATGCATGATATCGTGCCTGTTTTTGGAAAATTAATTTCCATAATCATTTTATTAGAGATAGCATAGTTATCTTTAACAACAATTTCAGTCATAACGATTTTATCGTTATCAAAAGACATTGATTTTGCTAAGTTTTCCAAAGAAGATTCGTTGACAACAGACGAAGCAAGAAGATAGGTCGAGGAAATGACACTATCTACGCCAAGTGTTCTAAATATTTCGACATTTTTAGGATTGCTAACAATGCAAATACACTTTTTCGCATTAAATACTTTCTTTGCTAATTGGCATGCAACAAAGTTATCTGTATCTTTATAACCCAATGCTATAAATAAATCACAACCTTTAACATTAGCGGTTTCTAAAATTTCTTTTTTGTATGGATCACCATAAAACACAGGGATTCGGTGATTTTTAGTAAGCGTTTTGACAATTTCTTTATCGGGATTAATAATAATCAGTTTGTTGGTGCGCTTATTAAAATTCTTAATTATGTAATCAGCAGCGTGATCGCCACCAGCAATAACGATTTTCATTATCTGTTACCTCCTCTTAAAAGTTTGAATTTGTCAATTGAGAGTTCAAACGGGAAAATTGGATGAACATTGACTAATCCTCTCAAAAGGATTTCTAAACTAGGGTCATCTAATCTAACATAAATGTTAGGGACACTATAGATTTGGCTTGCAACATGGGCAATAAATATATTTACATTATCATCACCAGTTGCAATAATTATTTCTTTTGTAGAACCGATAGAAGCTTCTTCAAGTAAAGCTAAATCTGTTACATCTCCGCTAAATGTATACCCAGAAAATCTATCAGAGAGTAATTCAAATGCGCTTGGGTTTTTATCAACAACTAAAACATTTTTACCTGCTAGCGATTCTTTATTGGCAATTGATGAACCTAATCGACCGCAACCAACAATTAATGTTTTATTTCTAAGAAGTGATGTCTTTGCCATATGTCTCCTTTCATCAATGAGATTTCAAAAAATTTATAACAGCTTCATCATAATCGTTTTTATTGTCGTAGCGAAGATGAGAATGGCGTCCATTTTTAATTAATACAAATGTCTTGTCAATAGAAAGACAAGACTTACACATTATACGCGCTTCTTCTGAGTATGCAAACTTATCATTTTCACCAGAAAGAACTAAAAGTTCAGGTTTAATTGTTTTAATTATCTTATTTGGAGAGCATTTATAAGGGTTTACATTGTTACGCTTTTTTATTAAATGCATTACTTCTAAGATTACTGGATAAACCGGTTTCTTTTCATCGATAATGTGTCTTCTATAAACTCGAAAGAACGAATAAAACATACCATCGGCAATAAAAGTATTTAGATAAGGAGGGCACAAAGGATCAGCAAATGCTAAGCATGAAGCAGTTGCACCACCGCACAAACCATATAATGCGACTTTTTTAATATTGAATGTATCGTGCAAAAATTTAGCCCAATTTATTGCATCAATCGCTTCCTTCTTTCCCAAAGTCAATAATTTTCCTTCACTTAAACCATGAGCTCTTGGATCAATGCAAAGCACATTGTATCCACCTTTATAAAAAGGCTCTACATAATATGCACCATATAAACATGTTTCCATTCTGCCAGGCATAATAATGATGGTTTTTTCAAAACCAAAATCATAATATTCTCCAAAGAGTTTATCGCCAAGAGATGTTATTTCAACATTTTTTATTTTTTCGATAACACTATCACGATATTTCATGCCTTGGTTAAACATATCAAGATGGTAATCAAAAGAGGCATCAGAACATCCTCTTTTAAATTTTTCTTCATTTTGTCTAACCCATTGAGTTTGATAAAGTCTTTCTGCAATTGGCATTGTGAAGCAAATTGAAAAAACAATACCTCCTAAAAGGAGAAATAAGACAACACCAATAATAATCAATGCTATTTGCCAAGGCTCCATATTAAATCGATTCTTTTAATTTATTAAATAAGTTAGTTTCTGGTTCTCTATCTTTAGATATAGGAACTCCAAAATAGAAATATGCGCATAAACCAGGTCCGATGTTTGGTCCACAAGATTCATCGACTGAGATTATAACAACGTCTTTAGCAACAATTTCGCTTTGCAATTGCTTTGCGAATATTTTTGCGCGTTCATATCTATTTGAATGACAAACAAATATTATTTGTTCCTCAGGTTTAACAATTGTTTGTTTTAAATATTTAAGCGAAAGTGAATTAGCACTCTTTGAGCCTTTAACCGTTCCTAGTGGAGTTGTTTTTCCATCATATGTAAAGTCTGCTATAGCTTGTATACCAACTAATTGACCGAAAAAGGCTTTTGTAGCAGAGAGTCGACCACTTTTCGCAAGAAATGACAAGTCATCCAAAACACCAATTTGGTGAAGTTCATAACGTTTTTTGTTAAGCCAATTAACATTATCTTCAAATGACATTCCATTAATCTTATTAATTCCTGCATAGATGCATAGCAATCCAGCTGCGGGTCCATACTTTAATGTATCAATAACTTCTATTTTTCTATTTGGATAATCTTCAAGCATTATCTTCGCAAATTGAATATAGCCATTATATGTACCGCTTAATCCAGTTGAAATTACAGGAAGAATTACATCCTTGCCGTCTTTCAAAATTGGTTCAATTACACGTGAGAATTCATCATATGATGAAAATGCTGTTTTAATCTTACCCGCATTTTTCTTAATTATAGAAAAGTATTCTTTTTGGGAGTATTCTTCAAATTCCAAATCTGCAGCATATTCACCTTTAGGCAAATAGATTATTCCGTGGAAATAATCTTCGTATAAACCGTACTTTAAGCGAAGATCTTTAGGCAAACCACATGTTGAATCAATAACAATCTCGTACATAGTAAACTCCTTATTCTACTTGAGAATTATAAACTAAGCCAATTCCTTTTATCAAATAATATATTGGTATCGCTACCAAAGGTAAACAAAGAATATATGATGCCCATATTGGAAATCCACATACTCTTGAAAATAATGATACAGTAATAATCTCAGAAATAAGCATAATTATATGGAACAGAATCAATCTAAAAACACATTTGCTTATAACTTTTGGCTTGAATACAAACAATGTTAATAATATTTGGAAGATTAAAGCAATGGGAGATGCAATAATAGTAGCGACCTCGTATGATACTGGAATTGGGTATAAACCACCATTTTTGAAAACTAATTCATAAAAGAGAATTGCCGCGGTAAGACCAATTAAATATGATAAAAAATTTAATAATCCAGACATGAAAATTGATCCCTGAATTAGTAATGTGTCTTTAACAGGCTTAAAATGTGAAGTCTTATTTCCTTCTTCATAGATTGTTTGGATATATACGCCTTGAAAAGGCGTTTCACTAATTTGAAGATAGTTTAAAACCTTCATTTCGTATTCGTATCGAGCGCCACCAATTTGAATCAATTTAGGTAACAAAGAAATTGGGAATGCTCTGAGTCCACATTGATTGTCATGCATATATCTATACGTGCACAATGCTTGAGTAAATCTTGATAAACCATTTCCTAATTTTGATTTCAAAGGAACTTTGACATCAAATTTTCTTTCACCGATGATAGCAATGTTTTTCTCAATAATTTTTTCATTAATCTTTAAAATATCTTGAATTCTATGTTGACCATCACCGTCAGCCGTTATGACATATTTTGTATTTTTAAAATTATCAACGATATACGAAAAACCAACTTTCAATGCTTCACCTTTGCCTTTATTAATCGGATAAGAAACAACTGTAGACCAGCCGCTACATTCATCGAAAATATATTTAAAATCATCACCGCTTCCATCATCAACAATTAAAACAGTAAATCCGTGACCAGAAAGAGCTTTCGACAAAACAATCAAAGTCTTTTCTGGTTGATATGATGGTAATAAAATAACGGTATCTCTGCTATTTTCTAACATATTATTAATATAACACACGTTTATTTATCCATAAATATATTTTGATATATTTTGAAGGAAATACTGCATGTTATTCTAGTTTCGAGTAATAAAGCACTCGCCAATTATAGCAAGTTTTTTCATTTGGCAAGGATACTCAGTTTTAATACAACGCAACACTGCTGGACGCTACGCAACAGTAACCGGACATTATCTATTGATTATCTTTTGAAATCTAAACATTCCATCCATTCCTTCTGGCATATCTTTATCTTTTAAGAATTCTGTGTAAAACTCCACTATGTGGAAGCCAAGCTTATTAACATAAAAGTGAATGTTCCTTTGTTCAAAATATGGGGTGACTGTTTCCCATGTCTTTATTTCTGGATGAAGCCTTTCCGCTTCTTTCCAAGCGGCTTGCCCCACTCCTTTAGATTCCGAATCAAGAATAACAAAGAATATTTCTAATTCTCCAAAATCATCTTTTAAGTTAATGATAATTCCGCCTACTTTTTTATCATCAACGATAATGCGATAAGTAATAGATCCTTCACGATGGATTGATTGAATAATTATTGTTAAAGTGAAACAATTATTTATGTATTAATATATTTTGTAGTAGCCGGAGGAATAATATATGCCAATATGGGCACTCGTCTTAATTATCATCGGATCTGTATTACTTATTGAACTCATTGTCTTTTCTATTATCCATCGTCATTTATTAAAATCCATTTTTAAAGGTGGACCTCGCATGAAAGCACCAAGATGGCACTTATGGATTCCGAAAAAACATAGAGTCCAGTAATATATATAATAAGACAAGAAAAGACTGACTTTGTCAGTTTATTTTATTAATTTGATAGAGTTTCAGTTGTCTACATTTTGTATACAACTGAATCAAGAAAAAAAGGACTGACACATTGTATCAATCCTATTTAATTCTACTTGGTGACCCGTACGCGATTCGAACGCGTGAATGTATGCGTGAAAGGCATATGAGTTAAGCCACTTCTCCAACGGGCCAAGTGGCGCCTACCGAGGGGCTCGAACCCACGACCAATCGGTTAACAGCCGATTGCTCTACCACTGAGCTAGGTAGGCGTACTTTAAGCGCTTGAATATATTATCACAAGCGATTAATTAAAAACAATAATAATTTTTAGGAAACGAGCGGGAATCCTCGGTTATTCAATTGCCGAGATGAAAGCGAGCCGAAAAAATGATATATAAAATTATTTTCAAAGAAAATAAAATTTACTTATCAGCAACTATATGTTATAATATATTTAAGGAAATTATATGTTGCTAACTAAAAAGTTTGTATTTAAAACAAATACAATAGAAGCGATAATATTAGGCCATCTAACTTGTGCAGCTTCTAAACTTTTTAATGTAGCAAATTATGAAAGACACGAATACAAAGAACTTGGATTTGAGAAGGAACCAACATGGTATGATCAAAAGAAGAATTTAAAAACTAACATATGGTATAAAAATCTACCTTCTCAAACAGCACAAGATGTCCTAAAAACATTAGATGAATCCTGGAAAAGTTATCATACTTTGAAATATAAATATGAGCATGGTAAGAAATTATCTGGTGAACCAAAAGCACCATATTATAAAAAAGACGGATACCACACCAACATCACATACTTAAATAATGGTTTTAAGTTAGTGAATAACAAAATTAGATTTTCAATTCCAAAAGCAATGAAGGAACATTTATTGAATAAGTTTGGCATTCAAAGTGATTATTTTTATGTTCCAATAAAAGAATCAGTTGATGGCGAGATTAAAGAAATTAGTTTTTCCTATATTAGTAAGTTTGAATATGAAGTTTTTATTTCATATGAAACATTTGAAAAACCAATTAAACCTGATAATGGTAGACACATTTCAATTGATCTTGGAATCAATAACCTAATGACAGTATATGACAATATTGGTCGTTCGTTCATTATATCAGGTAGCAGTTATCTTCAAACCCTTCATTACTACAACAAGCGCATCGCACATTATCAATCTATTAATGATGAAGCTCACAAGAAGGATATAAAACTTAAGAAACATGTTTATCAAACAAAGCGAATAAATAAACTTTATGAACAAAAAAGCCGCAAAATCTCATATATTTTACATTGTTCAACTAAAACAATTGTTGATTATTGTCTTGCTAATAACATTACAAGAGTTGTTATTGGAGACATCAAAGGAATTGACAATCATAAGTCAGTTAAAAAGGGCAAAAAAGAAAAAGAGTTTAATCAAAAACTTCATTCTTTGCCTTTCGATAAAATCTATCACATGCTTGATTATAAATTAAGAAAGAGAGGTATAACTTTAATCAAGCAAAATGAAGCATTTACAAGCCAATGTTCTCCAACTTCTTGTGAAGTTTCCTCAGAATACGCGGACAAAAACAAACGTATATATCGTGGCCTATATCAAGATAGGAACGCTATTTACAACGCAGATTCTGTAGGAGCATTTAATATTCTAAGAAAGTATTATCAAGAGAACAATATTGAAAGAAAACTAACTTATAAGTGCTTATCAAATCCAAAGAAAATAAGTATTCCTGTAACTTCAAATTCTTCTAAGAAGGAAGTAGGGATAATGGGCAGGGACTGCCCTGATTTCAACATGCTGCAAAGCATGCTTGAGTCGATGCTCGGTAATTCAATTGCCGAGTAGTTCACATTTGCTTAGCAATTTCATCAAGTAAATCTTTTACTGTGACAAGTTTGCTCATATCAACATCATCAAAATGGACATTATATTCTTCTTCAAGTTGAAGCAAGAGTTCGACAACATCAAGTGAATCTAAGCCTAATTCGCGAATTTTATCGCCATCTTCAACTTTATCTTTGTGTGCTGCTTCAGCTAATTTTACTTTGATTTCATCCAATTTATTCATATAAAAAATCCTTTTAATGAAAATATCATATCACACAATAAGAAATAATCAATTCCTTGAATGTTCTATCTTACTCAAAGAAGTGATTAATCACTTCCCAAGTATTTAATTACTTGTACTAGTATAAGAAACTTGTGTAGTCGCAATTTCTTCTACTCTTGAGCCAACTGTTTCACTCATTTTGCCAAATGATGTGACCATTGCCGCCAAAACAACGCCAAAAATCGCTATTGTTAGAATGATTCCAAGCAATTGCCCTTTAATTTCAGACATACGTACTCCTTTCTAGCTATAGTAGCCTATTACAATGCTACGCACTACCGCAATCTCTATTTCCTCTTTATACATAATTATTGCTTTATAATTTTTGGCGATTTTATATTCGATAATTTCGCCAACCATATGAGATGTTTCACCAATTTGAACAATTGATGCGCCTGTTTGATTAAATACTAAATTCCTAACATCGTCGGTTATTTCACCTTTCATCGAAATTAAATAGCCTGCTGTAACGCTAATAGAATCAAGATTTGTATATATGAATTGAACAGACATTAAATCACCAACTAATGCAAATAGTTGAACAAGAAATAACATAGATAAAATAAACCCTAGTTTAGATCCCATTTAAACTTGCTCCAATCACTGAAATGATTCCAAAAGTTATCATAACAATCAAAACAGCA
The DNA here is from genome assembly GCA_024408105.1 of Bacilli bacterium. Lineage (GTDB taxonomy): Bacteria > Bacillota_I > Bacilli_A > RFN20 > CAG-826 > Fiminaster. The sequence goes on from JAKSVG010000014.1 coordinate 11,451, forward strand.
GAACCAATCAAAGGAAAAATAGACATATTTGCTAATGAATTGTTTTTATTCTCGACGCTTAATTTAACTGTGGTTTCTCTCAGTTTATCGAAGATTATCTGAAACTGGTATATATGATTTTCATTACCGCCTTCGTCAATCATTTGATAAACACAAATCATTAATTGTTCAATTTGAAGATAATTAAATGTTTTTGAGAAATTAATGAATGGGGTAATAGACTTATCTTCATCAATATCATTTATTAATTGTTGCAATCGAGTAAGAAGTTCTCCGCCAGTAAATAGACAAAGTTCCGTTAAACTTTGGTATATGGTATAACCATTTTCTATAAATGTTTTAAAAAATGGAAGCAAAGAAACGAATTCAAACAAAACTTTTTTATCATTGGTTTTCTTGATTGTCTTATAACGTGATAAATATAAGTAATTTACTAGCACAATAACAAATGTAATGAAGGCGATAATAATTGGATTATTTATAAATAAATATAAAACAATTCCCACGCCAATAAGAGCAATATCTAAAATAATTAAAATTAAAATTTGGTTCTTAAAATTCAAACCAATAGATTCAATGCTTTTCTTCAATTTATTCATAATTCAATTTCTCGTCTGAAATAGGTAATACGACTACTTTATTTATAAATAAATGAGTCGACAAAAGAACAATCAAATAAAAGACAACAAGCAAAATAATAAATATTGTCGATGAAAGCATGTTCATATAGAAGTTAGCTAATGCAAAACGCATAAATAGAAGAACAACGAATGCTAATGACCACAATATAATAAATTCAGTAATTTTCTTGATTGAATTCGATTCACTTTCAATCATCGCTTCTTCTATTCTTCTTGTTTCATTGATTAGTGATTCAGACATTTTCAAAATATTTCCTCCTTGTTCTTCATGAAGCTCAATCAAATCAAGAAACATTTTGTACATTCCAAATTCAAAATAACTTTTTAAATAATCAAGTTTCTCTTTAGGATTCATATCGCTTATACCAGACAAAACAGATTCAAAAGAATCTTTTGGATTTCTCGTGGCTGAGACAAAAGCCTCATCCATAGATCCTTTAACAGAAAGGCTAATGAGATAAGAGTTAATAAAGTTATAGCAACAATGAACTTTGTATTTCTTTGTAAAATAAATTTTAAGTTTTTTTCTTGCAAGCAAGAAATAATATAACGCAAAAACTAACAAAACACCCAAACATATAAAAATATTATTGCTGGTCAAAAATGCTATTAATCCAATAACTGCGCTGATGCTAATTGCACCTAAATCATATTTTTTCATTTATTTTCCTCTCATAAATTGTTCTAAAAGTTTTCTTTTTTACATCGAAATTTACGATTGACTTAATATATCTTTCAATTTTTCCATTATTATCAATTTTTCTTTCTAGATATACATAGTTATGTATATTGTTTACAACATCATTATAAATTTCAGCATATTGCTGATTAGGATTTGCTAATTGAATCATTCTTGTGATTCTATTCGGTGCTTCATACGAATTTGATGCATGCAACGTCGTGATGATTGGATGGCCGGACATGACACTAAGTAATGCGTCACTCATTTCCTTGCCTCTAGCTTCTGCAATAATAAGCCAATCTGGGTTATTCCTTAATGCATTTCTGATAAGGCTTTCAAATGTTTTCTCGGATGAGTTTGAAGTAACTTGCCATGTAGTTATATCTAAATTGTCATTTCTTATCGTTTCCAATTCCTGAATATTATCAATGACAACAATGTGAGAGTTTTCCTTTAGCAATGTAATTAAATATTTTTGCAATTCAGTTTTTCCGGTTCCTGTTGCGCCAGATATAACAATGGATTCATTATTATTAAGAAGTGATTGTAAGTATTTTAAAACTGTTTTATTCATAAAGTTTTTATCGTTTCTGACACGATTTTCTTGGGATGAAATCCTTATTGCAAAAGAAATTGCTTTGCTGTCCCTTACCCTAACAATTGATTGGTGCACAGCATTAATGCGGTATTTGCCAATTGTTAAATCGAGTAATGGCTCAGTAAAAGAAAATGATTTTTCAGTAAAATTTGCGATCTGACGAATAAAATCACTTGCTGTATTTGCATCTATTTTTATTAATGATTTTTTGCGACCTTCCTTGTTATGCATATAAAAAATATTTTCACCATTATATGTAATATCAGTAACTTCATCATTTTGAAGTAACGGCGATAAAAAAGAGTTTTGAATATATTCAATTACCTTATTTGACATTGTTTGAATAGATATAAAAATTACGTCCTTTTTCGTAATGAAATAAAAAATTAATGTCTGCTTTAAGAGATATTCTTACACCTTTGCAATAAGATGACGTGCAATAGCTATAATCATTAGGATTAAAGTAATAATATGCAGTAACGTAATTTGTTACATATCTCGGAAGATTTAAAGAAAAATATTTCTCAGCATTTTCCTCTAATAATGTTTTATCAAAATAGGGATCGCATGGGTTACCATCATTATCAATAGCATTGAAGGAATTTTCTAAAACTCCTTTGAACATAAGTTGGAACGTTCTGTCTACACCTGAATAATTGACTGCTCCAAACGAAAAGTTTAAAAACAAAGACAAGATGACAACAAAAAATATACAATTGGTCATCAATGCTCCACCACCGTTCCAATATTAAAGTCTGGGTCAGCAGAATTTGTTTTTATGCAATATTGAGAATTTCCACATCCACCCATTAATTTTGTGCCATTTGAAAAATTACATTTAATAGACAAAATCAATTGGTTTTCTCCAACATCATAAATAACGATGCCAAACTTCCACATCGAATATTGTGATTCATATCCTTTTGGTAAATATAATGATGTTGTTTCTAACAAACCATCTTTGTATTCTGAATACATTATTCTATTAATTGGATCAACATATTGTTTATCTTTAAATGCAATATAGTATTCATCAGCAATATCATCATATTTTAGAGTCAAACTAATGTTTGTTAAGCTTTTATCTAAACTCAATGAACCAATATTTGAAAATAAATTATTATAATTTGTTAAAGGTAAAATAACTTCTCCGAAAGAAAAATGAGCGTCATTAGAATATAACGTTGAATATTTTAGTCTAAACTTACTAAAATCAATTCTATTATCATCTTCTAAAACGTATGTTTCTTCTACGCCTTTTAGATGAATAGTTTCTTTATCAGAATAATAACCATCTTTGTGCTCATAGTATCTAACTGTAGGCTGACTCTCAAATATTGAACCATGCGTTGTATTAAAATAACGTTCGTGCGTTGGGCCACTTATTTCGATTTCCCTTTTCACAATAGGCTTTAAGGCATTTGTTGAATAAATATTAAACAAAACTTTCGCAGCTCTTTCATATGTTGGGGCAAAGACTAAATCAAAGGATATTTCGCACTCAGTTGTTTTTTTATTTATAACATTCTCCGAAATGTTGATATCACTATAAAAAATGTTAATTGAATATGTTCTTTCAATATAACCTCCTTTAAAAAAAGAGGCCTTTGCTTTGATTTTTGTTCCTTCTTTAGCTAATGGGTGACATTCGATATAATCAAAATCGCCCACGTGATAATAACCATTTTCATCTTTATCTCCACCAATTGGAACTGCTCTTAAAGGAGACATACATATTAATGTGGTTGCTAATAAAATCAATTTAATCATTTAAATAACTCGAGAAATTTGCGCGATGCGCCAAGTCTTAATCTATAAAAAGTTGATCTAGGATATACTTCCATCCACCAACCTTTAGGAAAAGGAGCGAAATATTCACGATCAAGAATGCATTGATCAAGTAAATTGAATTCGCCTAAAACTGTTTCTATGTGCTTAACATAATTTTCATATAAATTTAATATTGCTTTTTGCGAATCGCTTAATGGTGTTTTCCTTTTAATATCTTTTATTCTTTGTTGAGAAAATTTGTAATTGTTTGCAATAGAAAGCAACCTTTTATGTTCTATACCGCGTGTTTTTTTCATCTGTTCTCCTCCACTATCAAGTAGTCAAATTTGACAAGAGATTGTTATAAAAAATTAAAAGTTTCGTTCTCATCGGAATTTTAATTCATTTTTTTATTAAAAATAGATATAATAAGTTCATGATTATTTTAGTCGGAGCATCCGCAAGTGGAAAAACTGCTACAGCCTAAAAACAACAAAAAAAATATGGTCTTATAAAAGCTGTAACAACTACAACTAGAGAAAAAAGAGTTGGTGAAGTTGATGGAATCGATTACTTTTTTGTTTCAAGAAAAGAATTTCTTAAAAGAAATGAAGAAGGTCTTTTTGTAGAGAACACCTTATATAACAATAATTTTTATGGTTGCGGAATTGATCAGATAGCAGACGATAGAATAATTGTTCTTGACCCTAACGGAGTAAATGCGTTTAAAAAACTTAATGACGAAAGAGTAATAATATTTTTAATAGAATCCAGCCAACAAACTCGTGAAAAGAGAATGCGTTCTCGCGGCGATAAAGAAGATAAAATTAAACAAAGACTAGAAAACGATATTATCGATTTTGATAAAAGAAAAATCGGTAAAACAGATTTTGTTGTTAATACCGATAACTTATCAATAAGTGAAGTAGCAGATTTAATATTTAAAAAATATAACGAAAAACTCAATTCTCTTAAATAAATTATTTAAGAACGAATACACAAACCAACACAGCAATTAAAGCGGCGATAATAGCCAAACTACAAACAACAAAAATAAAAATGTATTTGTCGGTTTTGTTCTTCAAAGAAAACTTAGGCTCTTGTTCTGGCCTTTTTTGCATTTCTTTATTTTTGCCGTAATTTAGCATTATTTTCTTTTCCTCATTACTTTAACAAGAACTTTGTCAACCGTAAATTCCTCTATTGATAATACTTCGAAACGAACATTTTGATAAGAGATTTTATCTCCTTTTACAGCAAAACGTTCAAGTTTATCAACAATGAAACCGTTTAATGTTTCATAATCAGCATCTTCGGGTGCATCACAATCAACCAAAGCAAATAAGTCATCAATATTCATTGAGCCATCAACTTCGTAAACTTTGTTTTTAATTTTTTTGTATGGTTCCTTTATAACATCCATTTCATCCCACATATCACCGACTAATTCTTCTAAGATATCTTCCATTGTTAATAAGCCGTCTGTACCGCCATATTCATCTTTAACAATAACAATATGATTTTTTGTTTCCTTCATCTTTTCAAGTATTTCACTCACACCCATACTGCCAGGAACAAAATATGGTTTGACCATTATATCAGTAATAGAAAATTCTTCATGAGCAAGCATTTTACGAAGTAAAACTTTTGTAGGTAATATGCCAATAATGTTATCAGTTGTATCTTTATATACTGGAATTCTTGAATGAACAAATATTTCATCATTATTAATTAAATTAGAAGCATCATTAATGTCTAAACATTTCATTTCTACTCTAGGAGTCATGATTTCATGAGCTTCTGTATCCTTAAAAACAATTGTGTTAGATATCAATTCACTCTGGTCTTCATCAATTACTCCTTCGTCTTCAATTGTTTCAACAATTTCTTGAAGTTCATCGTCAGAGATCGATTCTTCTTTTTTGTTTCGTATGAATGGGTAAGCAAAAAACTTACCAATGCAACTTGAAGCAAATACGATTGGAAAGAAAATGATTTTTAATGTAGCAATTGGATAAGCAAGCATTAATGATAGTCGGTACGAAAATGCTCTACCGATTACCTTTGGTAATATCTCGCCGAAAATTAGAATTAGAATTAGCAAAACAAAAGACATTATAGTAGTTGCAATGTTCTTATCAAAAGAAGAATTTTTAACAAGTTCAATAGCTAGAACAGTTGACAATGATGAAGCGGCAATATTAACGAGATTATTACAAAATAACGCCGTAGTAAGAGCGTCATTATAGTTTTCAGCAAATTTTATTGCTAATTTTGCAGCTTTTGATTTCCTTTGCTTAATATCTTTTTTAAGTCGTAGTTGATTAACTGTCGCATAAACAATATCAAACATCGAAAAAATAGCTGAACACATTATCAAAACAATAATCGTAACAATTAAGCCAATTATCAATGCTACATTCATTATTTTGCTTTCCTTTCAATTGGCTCAGCAATTTTTCCAACAAGTTCTTCTAAAACATCTTCCATAGTTATAAGACCAATAACGCGATTTTCATTTTTAACAATCGCAATATGAGTGTGATTTTTTCTAAAACCATCAATCATTTCATCCATTTTAATCTTAGTTGAAACATAGTATGGTTTTTGCAAAACAGAAGTAATATTAAGATTTGGGTTTTTTAAATATGATTTAATGTATTTTTTGACATGGAGTATGCCAACAATCTTGTCAATAGAACCATAGCAAACAGGAATTCTTGAATATTTATTAGAAAGAATTAACTCATTAAGTTTATCTTTTGATAAGTCTTTCATATCAATGAATAGCATCTTGTCTCGCTTAGTTAAAACTTCTTTTACAGAAGTATCTGTAAATTCTAACGAATTATAAATAATATCTGATTCATTGTCTTCAATAATCCCTTTTTTTTCAATATCATCAACTATATTGGTAAAATCCTCCTCAGTTAAAGTTGGGGCATTGTCAGTTTTAAATATTTTGTTAACTAATTTTGTTAAAAGACTAAATAAGATAATTAAAGGATATAAAAGATAGTAAAAGAATATAAGTATATAAACATTATTTTTTGCAACTTTTTCAGGAATAACTTTAGCAATCATTTTTGGAACCATATCACCAAAAATATAGACAATTAAAGTCATAATAGCAGTTGAAATAAGAGATACCCATGTTTCTCCTAAATTTAAGCCTTCAAATAATTTGAAAAACAAAGTAGCAGAAATCGTAGAAATCAAAACAGCAACGATATTATAGCCAACAAGAGTAACAATTAAAGTTTTTTCGAAACGTTCATACAATCGCAAAATACGTTTTGCGGTTTTACTACCGCCATCCATTTCAACCTTTATTTTAAATTGGTTTATGCAAGCGAATGCTGTTTCTGTTGATGAGAAGAATGCGCTGAGAATAACTAAAAGAATGATGATGCCAATATAAAGCCACGACAGACCATCCATTAATTGTTATCCTCCTAAGTAATTAATGATATTATCACAATTCTTTTTAAAAATTAAGTGATAAGAAAAAGGTAGACAAAGTCTACCTAAATCATTAATAACAGTATTTATTATTTAGAAGGATTAGAATCAATGATTTCTTGAATCCAATCTTTTTTCTCAATATCTGTTTGTTTTAATCCGTCTGCACTCATCGCGTCAGAAATTAGTTGTTTTGCTCTTCTTAAACTTAAATCTGACTTTACCTTAAATACAAGAGGGATTTCTTTATATATGCCTTTATGTCCGGCATCAGCGATAGGAAGCGTTGAATCAGCATATTCTTTAGGATCAAGAGCGAAATATAGTTTTAAACTATTTCCAGCAATTGTAATCTTTACATATGTCTTTGTGTGAAGTCTAAATGTATCACCTGAATTAGAAACACGAGAATGAACTCCATATGCCATAATATCGCTCTTAAGTTCATTGAAATTTCTTCTCATTTCTGGAGACATGACTTTGCATCTCTCGGTAAATGGTATGCGAATAATTTTTGGTTTCTCTTCTACGGCTGGGGCTACAACTGGAGCAACCATTGGAACTGGTTCAGGTTTAGGTTCTTCAACTGGCTTAGGTTCTGGTTTTGGCTCTTCAACTGGCTTAGGTTCTTCTTTTACTTCCGAAACTTGTTGGAAAGCCACTTTATTTAATTCTTCAGCAACAATTTGTCGAATATAAGCAAATATTCTTGCCATAACTTCATCATTTGCCACTTTTTGAATTTCTTCACGTACAATTTGTCTAATTTCATTGCCGTGACCAGTTGGAAGTTCACCATGAAGAATATCAACTATATGTGCATTCATCGAAGCATTTTTAACTTCTTCATGTATTAAAGAGCGAATTTCTTCTTCACTTAGTGAAGGAACTGGAGCTGGTTCTGGTTTTGGCTCTTCAACTGGCTTAGGTTCTTCTTTCTTTTCAACGCCACCAATATTTTGAACTGGTGTCGTTCCATTAAAGAATTGTTGGAAAATAAATGGTTGAGGTGTAACAGTTTGAGCAGCAACTGGAGCTGGTTGAGGGGCTGGTTGAGGTGCTGGTTCTGGTTTTGACTCTTCCTTAGGCTCCTCAATTGGTTTTGGCTCTTCCTTAGGTTCTTCAACAGGTAGAGTTTCCTCAACAATAGGTTCTTCAAGAAGTTTTAAAACTTCTTTACTTGATTGAACAGCTTCAGCCTTTGCTTGGTCATCAACTGATTGTCCTTGAAGTTTACGTTCAAAGTATTTTCTTGTTGTACAAAGATCGATAAGTGTTCCGATGAATTGAAATACAAACGTGAGTGCAATAAAGCCTAATGCAACAAACACCATAGCAAGCATCAATATAACATTAGGATCTTTGGTTGAAGCATCCAAGTAGTATTCAAGAAGTGAAACTCCAGTATGTGAAACTGCAGGACTAATTGTAGCAATATCGCTTACGTCGAATACTAAAGCATAGACGACTACGAAAATAATAGAATAGATGAAAAATCCTACAATCATTGGAGCTATAGAATGTTTTCTTTTTCTAACAATAGTAAGAATAAGCCACAAAAGCCATAAAACCACAAAGGCAACAAATGTTATAAACGGAATGATAGCTCTAATATTTTCGAAACTAAACATTCTCGGAAATGAGATGATCATTGATTCGAAGACTTTATCAAGAAAATAAAATCCAGGAATATTCATAGCTTGGGCAACAAAAGGTCCAGTTGCAAAAACAGCAGCACCAATTGCGCCAAAAATTATGGATAAAATCATCATAACTTTAACAGATTTTCTCATAAAAATAGATTCCTTTCGATGTATAACAATATTTTATATGTTTATTTATAAAATGCTACAATTTTTTAATAAAATATTAGAGTTTTGCAAAGATTCTTAAAATTGAGATAAGATTTTTGCAAAAAACGCCTAATTTTCCTTAGGTTCTTTGTACAAAATATATTTTCTAGTGAAATAATTAAAAACTAAGCCAACAAGAGTCTTTATGCAAAATGAAATGAAATATGCCCAAAAAATCCCTTGGGCTAAAAAAGATATACCAAACTGCTTAATTAAATCGATAATAGACAATTCAACAATACTTTCAAATCCAATTCCTTTAGTAACGACTAAGTTGCACAAAAGCATAGTGCCTATTGATAATGCCAACGCACAAAAAGAAAAAACAGTAAACAATGTGATAAATCTTGGACTTTTAGTTTTTATATCTTTATCTACATTTTGATAAACCCAAAAAGTTGATAATAAATAATTAACAATTGTGCCAATAACAAAACCAAAAAATGTTGAAATCACGGTCAACCAAATATGTGAGATTCTATTTCCAATTATAAAAACAAACAATTGGCAAATTAAATAATCAGCCAATGCGCTTGCTATACCGCAAATAATGAATCTAATAAATTCTAAACCACGAGATTTCTTTTTCATAAATCTAATATTCGTTTATTATATCACTTCTATGCAAAAGAAAAAACTGCATAAGCAGTTCTTTCAAAATAACAAAACTTTTTATTAAAGAGTAAAAGCATTAGCAACAGCTATATGCGTTTTAATTTCTTTATCTAATGGAAGTTTTAACGACAAATTGTTATCAATAATCACTTTTTGAACATCCTCTAAAATTTTTTCTGATGTAGAATTAGCTATTGATAATAAATTTTTATATCCACTTAAATAATATAACTCTGCTCTAGTTTCTTTTACGCCTGGCAAAAGAAACAATTCTTTATATGCAGATAAGCGATTATTATCTAAATTAAGTTTACTTAAAAACCTAAGTTTATATTCATTATCGTACATAACTAAAAATCTTTTAAACAAATTATTTAATGATTCGTCATTGAATACATTAATTGTATCCATTTCCGATAATTCATTCTTCGTTTTTATATTAGATTTTTTAGCAAATTCTATTATTTGTACTTTATAAGGAATTAATGGGAAGTATCTAGATAATATACAATCTTCGTTTAGTAAAATCTTAATTGCATCAATTTTATAATCCATTATTTAAGAACCTCCCAATACCCTGTTTTATTAGAATCTATTCTTCTAATGATTTTATCTTCTTTAAGTTTTTTAATAACATTTTGTACTGTTGTCTTACCGACTCCACATTTTATGGCTATTTCCGGTTGTGATGAATGTGGATGCTTAACAATTTTATCATAAATTTTTCTTTCGGTTTTCGATAATTTATCTATCGCTTTGTCTACCACGTTATCTACCACTTCTTCAAACTTATGTTGCCAATTATAAGGCATAGTTACTTTGATTGATTCCTCTGATAATTCAAAAATATCCCTTCCATATGTAGAAACAAGTAAAGGCATTCCTTTTCCAGAACATTCGCTCAAATGAGTTGCTAAAAATATGGAAGATAATTCTTCGTCGACAGTCAATCTTTGTTTCTGCTTCTTAATCACTCCTTTCTTTTTAGTAGCAGAAGCAGATATTATTTTAAACTAATTGTTGCAACGACTTTGTCAAATAACATTTTTCCTACAAAAATAAGAAAAAAGACGATACTTGTATGTATCATCTTTGTATCTTTTAAATGGTGAGCCAAGCGATTCATGAGGCGAACCATATTATAAACCATGTTTATTTATATTAATATTTTGTTAATTAATGAGAAAAAATATTTATATTTAAATTTTTTTACTCTCACTTTCTAATTAGGGGTGTATTTTCACTAACCCCCACTCTAGTTTAAAGTTAGAATAGTGTTTTTAATAAATCATTTTTATATACTTATAAATTCAAACTATTTTGATTCAAAAGAAATTCTTCAAGTGATATAACGAGTATTCCCATATCATTTGTATATGAAATTATTGGCTCATTAATTACTATTATTTTCTTAAATGAACCAGGTACAGAAAGCAATGCGTCATATTCGTTATTTAGGTGTTTATCCTCAGGAATTTTATCCATTATTTGGATATAATATTCCTTACTTGATAACCTAGCGATAAAATCAACTTCGCATTGAACATACACATATTTTCCTTCTTTGTTCTTTTTTCTTTTTTCAAGAAAACCGACATCAACACTATATCCTCTAGTTTTTAATTCGTTATAAACAGCATTTTCAATTAAAAAACCTTGGTTATTTTCTCTAAAATTTAATCTTATATTTCTTAAACCAATATCTTGACAATAAAATTTTGATGGCGTGTTTAAATAATCTTTTCCTTTAATATTGTATCTTTTTACTTGATCAAACAAGAACGCATCAGTAATTCCCTCAAAAAAGCGAGTTATTGTTTCGTTGTCAATTTTAATTTTCTTCTCACTTGAAAGGTAATGAACCATATTCAAAGGGTTTGTTAGATTACCAGTAACAGAACAAAGAGCATCAACTGTAGCAGATAATTCATCAATAAGATCTGTCTTGATGTTTTTTCTAATGTCATCAACATAAACCTTTTTCATTAAATTTTCTAAATATTTTACTTTTGATTTTTCGTCTTCTTCTTCAAAAATACCAGGCATGCCACCATATTTTAAATACTCATTAAGTGCAAACCTTTTATCTTTAAAATAGGCAGCATAAAATTCTGAATATGATAATGGACGAACATTAATTTCGGTTCCTCTATCTTTGAATTCATCATTTATATCTTTTGATAAAAATTTTGAATTACTTCCTGTTATATATAAATCATAATTACCGTGTTTATTTAAAGAGTTTACTGCTCTTACAAAATTATCTACTAACTGAATTTCATCCAAAATAATATAGTATTGAATATTTTCTTTGTTTGCCAAACTTTCAATATATTCTCTAAGTTTTCCTTTTTCTAACAAATGTTCATTTTTTTCATCATCTAATTCAACAATGATAATTTGTTCAGAAGATACACCATTATCTAAAAGATAATTTCTATAAAGAGTGTTTAAAAGAAACGATTTTCCAGATCTTCTTAATCCGGTTATTATTTTGATTTTAGAGGAATGCCTTTTTGAAATAAGCTGATTTAAATAGTAATCTCTTTTTATCATAACGTTCTCCTATCGCAATTTACTGTAACATTACAATTTTTTGCGATTTCATTATAACTTTCTTAATAAGAAGAGTAAAGAAAAACTGCTATTTATTAAGCAGTCTCTTCTTTTCTTTCCAACGTTTTATATAATCTGAGAGATCTATACTTTTACCATAAACATATAAGTCTAGATAAGGCTCAGGTCCTAAATTATATTGGTGACCCTACTGGGAATCGAACCCAGGATTCAACCTTGAGAGGGTTGCGTCT
>JAKSVG010000015.1 GCA_024408105.1 Bacilli bacterium
CGGTTCCTCCAGCAATAATTGCTATCAAGCCACCTATTGGGAATGATTTTTCAGTCAAAGTTACAGTTACTTTTAAAAGTTTTAAAGTATCTACCAATTTACTTGGAGAGCTCCAATCAAATGTAAAATAATATTTGCCTGCTTTGTCTTTTGTATAACCAGCACTTTTCCAAATTCCCTTAATAGTGTGTTCATCTCCTAAATTATCTTTCACAGTGATGCTTGTTGGTAAAAGATTTCTAACTTCAGAAGATGGGGTTCCAACATTAAATTCGAATTGTTGTTTAAATTGAGTTAGTAAAGAAGCTACTTCCTTATATTCTGGATTTAATTTATTGATAATTAATTTATCAAATGAATCTTTTCCAACAATTTCTCCAGCTTTAATATCTTCTTCAGTAATTATTGATAGACGAATTTCTTTTTCAATATATCTTCCTTTATCCCAAGAAACATAAATTTTTCCATTCCTTTCTTGAGCATAAGGATATGAAACATCATTTCTTTCATCAATAACCATTTTATATGGATAAGTTAGTCCTTTATCACTAGATAAATAAGCACATAACGAAGATCGTTCAGCAGTATTGTCGTGATTAATGACAAGAATGTTACCACTTGATAATCGCATTGCATGTCCTTTACTACCCGGGCCAATAAACGGCTCATTTAAAGAATTTTTATATGGTTCCCAAGTCCAGCCAAAATCAGTTGAAATAGAAGTTTCAATACCTCCACCTAAACCATTATCTAATCGAGATATTAATAACCACTTGCCAAAATCCAATTCCACAATTTGGGATTCAGCAAATACACGTGAAGAAGGATCGATTGATGTAGTCACCTTTCCACGCCTCTGCCATGAATCCATCGGATTGTTTTCAAGTGATTTTGAAACAAAAATCTTTGAAACGTTTTGATGAGTATCGCCAACTTCAGCTTCGCTTGCTATAGCGTATACACTACTTCCATCAGAGTCTTTTAAGATTGTCGGATTTTTATTGAATTTTGAGTTTGAAATGCGTATTGGTTCGTCAATGATAATATCATTAATATTTGCTGTATCAGGATTATGAAAACGTATCATCCATGTGTATGATTGAACATATGTTAAACAAAGGACATCTCCATCCATCCAAAATTCTGGAACAACCAAAGATACATCATCATCAATATGATCAATAACATAATAAGGATCTACCCAATTTTTCCCATTATCGTCGCTGTAAGCGACAACTAAATAATTGTATTGATGAGGTTCTTTTGTTCCTCCGGTGTACCAGGTTGACCAAATACGATTTCCTGTACACACAGTAGATGGTAAACCTTCCCATTGCCTATCAGATGGCATGTATGTTTCTTCTGTTGTAGATGCAATCGGGGTGTGCAATATCGAATCATCCACTTTAATAATTTGAGCCGCCTTTGACCAATCTCCAGCTTTTGAATTACTATTAAAATTTGCTGAGTTTGTTTGCAAAAGGGAACTCATTGATGTTATGTAGATAAGTGAGAATAATAATGAACTAAACATTTTTCATTTTCTTCTTTCTAATTAAGATAATTGCTGTTGTGGTACCGCCTATAACAAGTGCTCCACCACCAATCGATAAACCTAAAATAAGTCCCAAACTGATACTATTTGTCCAAATAGCAATAAGAGTTATATCTCTTGGTGTAAAAGTATTTATTTGGACAACAACATTGCCTTCTTCATCTTCCCAATGAACAAATTTTGCACCTTCTTTTGTAGGATCAAGCAATGTGAATGAAGTTCCTCCATAAGTAAATGATAATGGATTATCTTTATTATTTTCACCACCATCTAATACATAATTGATGTTGAACTGTTTAGCAACACCTTCAAAAAGGAAGACAACATCATCATTAACTACATAATGATAAACACCATTTGCATCTGGCGTTAAAATTTCTTCTTCTATTCCGCATATAACACTTACTTGTCCTTTTGAATAGCCAACATCAGGCGTAACAGTAAATGTAATCTCAGTGTTATCTAATACCTTATTATATTTATCATTTCCAATTTGCATGGTTCCAACAAAGGCATCAATTCTTCCATTTGTTGGGAACAATGAAACAACATTTGCTTTATAATCACTCTCTTCAGTAACAAATTTAAAATTGCAAATTTTCGCATCATATCCTTCTTTAGAAATGCCCTTCATAATAACGCGAAAAACAGGTTGAATTTTTGTTGGGAATGTTTTGTTTTCTCCACCTGTAATGAAAGCAGATTTATTCAATGGAATATAAACGCTTCCTTTAAAAGTTCCTGATTCATCATATGGGAAAAATGCAGGAGCGCGCTGTCTAACAACGCCATTATCATAAATAATCTTATTCAAATAGCCATTTGCGACAGATGTTTGCCATACTCCTTCATCATTATAGATGAGTCTATTTGAATCGCTTGAAGCTAAACGAAGCGCAAATTGAATTTGACTATCATTGTTATTTTCTACATCAAAAACTATACCTTTAATGTTTAGAGTAGTTAAATCAACATATCCGTCACTGCCAACAATATTTGTTGGTAAATTTAAATAATATTCATCATAATTTTTATCCGGATCTTCTTCATCAATAAGACGACGATTAAATAAGATTTCATTATTGTCTAAATAAGATACTCTAGCTAGCTCTGCAGTAGCATCTACATCTTCATGAACATAGTTCTTATAACTACTAACACCTGGTTGCCAAATAACATCTTCTATATTAAATTCATCTGGGCATAATTCATTAAAATCAGATGTGAGATATATGTCACCTACATTAAATCTAGCGTTTGCTTTAGTTTTTGTTCCTGTATAAATATCGATTGAGTTAATTTCATTAACACCATCATAATTCTTCATAGGGACTATTATGTATCCGGTGAATCCCTCCATATTTGCATTAACATCAAAGGTAGGATTTGAAAAACGAGTCATTCCATTAACAGTTAATTTTGAATCACTAATTGGACGACGTGATGTATCTCCAACTCTATCTAAAACGTAATAATATCTTTTTGGTTGAACACCATTAACTTTTAAGTAAAAACTACGATCGATTGTGTCGTTTGTTGCAAGTTTAACAGCAATAAAATCATTATCTTCAACAGTTTCGGCTAATCCATCAATTGTTAAGCCAATATATCTCCACTCATTAGGCTGTTCATCCATATTTTCTATAGTAGTGACATTAATAGCATTGAAATCAGAATATACTGTTCCCGCCCAATGATTGTAAAGAGAATAAAATGACCCTTCATTAAAACGATAAGTAGATTCTTGAATAAAGGTTGCATTTACATTTATCACAGATGGAGCAGGACTAATTGCAAATTTTCCGTATTTGTTTGGCTCAACTTGAATTCCACCAATCTTTAATGAAGATAACTTATAACCAGCATCAGGCTTTGATGATAAAACCACATCTCCACCAGGGAGTGCTTTGTTATAAGTTATTGTTCCATGCTCACTAGTAACATTGACTTCAACAAATGATTCTTCACTATATGTAGCTTTAATGCAATTTTCTGTAATACCTGTATTTCCGCTATCAAAAGGAGTGAAATTCGAACTACTTGGAGTGTAAATATTTTGTAATGATTCTAAGTTTAAAGAAGAATTAGCTTTAAAGTTCGTTGTTACGTATATACCACGTAAGGCTAAATTCGGGTTTGAATAACTAACATCAATCCCTTTTAAACGAATTGCAATAGTAAACGACGAAACATTAACAGTCTCTGCATCAAAACTAAAGTTTGTTATCGGGACAGCAATATAATTATATTTTTGTTCAACTCCATTGCCTGAATAAAAGCCAACAGAGTAGGACTCATGTTTTTTTACTCCACTTAAAATGTTTTGATCATATAAATATGTGCTTGTGGGAGTTGTAGATGTCCCGCTATTAAGTTTTCCGTTTGCATAAAAAGCAAGAGCTGTTTTTGTGGTTACATTACAATTTTCAACATCTAAAACTATCGCGGTTGAATCGCTATATGGCACATTATTAACACTAGTTGAATTAAATGTGTATCCTTCATATCTTTGATATCCAGTGTACGCTGAAATATTACTACCTTGAGTTAATAGAACCTTGTAGTCTTTATTTGCGGCGTTTACTTTGACTGGACTAGATTTTACAAATATCAATGAGCCTGCTAGTAAAATACTTGCAAAAGCGATGCAAGATAGCTTCGATGTCTTAGTCATACGTTAACTCCTTTATTAATTATTGATGTTTCTTTTTATATTGAATAAAACCCACTACTCCAATTAAAGAAACAAGTACACAAGATGCAACAACAAGTAATGGAATAAAATTGGTCTCTTCTTGTGAATATCTAAATTGATTAACACTAACTGATGTTATTGTTCTTCCAGCAAAGTTTTCTAATCCTAGTTTTGTGCCATATTTACCGAAAATATATGAATATTTAGCATCGAAATCCTTCATTGATTGTAAATCAAATTTAGCAGATGCCAATTTCAAATAATCTTTAGCCTCGTTTGATAAAGAATTATATTGTGTAGCTAATGAACTCCATGTGGTCGAAATTAATGTGTGATCAGTTTGACCTTGTGGATCACATACTGAGTCAAATGTTTCGATGAAATTCTTTGCAAATGTAATACCTGCGCCATCGTAATAATTTGCTAACATACAATCCGCAGTAATGCCTGAATTTCCGCTATCATATGCAGTAAAGTTAGTTGGTGTTGGTTTATATACACTAGTCGCATTTGTTAAATCAAGACTTTCAGTTGGAGTGTAATTCTCAACAATAGAAATATCTCTTAAATATGCGTTGAGGGAACCTAAATATAATTTGTCTGCAGAAGTAACACCTTTCAAACGAATTGCTATTGTAAAACTATTAACTGTTGCAGATGCCGCTGCATTTGAAAAATTAGTAAATGGAATGACAACATAACTGCTACTAGTATCTCCAAAATAGCCAACAGCATAACTTCCATGGCTCACTGTAGAGCGATAACCTGTTTCATCATAAAGATAAGTTGATGTAGGCGTGGCGCTTGCGCCCGACATTTGCGTACCATTTAAAAAGAAAGTTAAGCCACAGTTTCTATCGCTAATAGTGTGGAATTTTAGAACAAAAGCTGAGCTATTGTTGGTAAATTCTTGACCGCTGAGAGTTAACTGATAGCCCTCATATCTTTGATAGCCAACATACGTTGATAGTTTGCTACCCGGACTAAATGCTAGCATATTTTCTTCGATAGATTCCGCTTTAACTGGAATTGGATTGTTATCCCTTAAAGCGAGTGATGTAGCGGCGCCTAAAACGAATGTTAAAGCGCACGATAAACCAATGATGTGTTTTGCCTTCATAATAAAGCCTCCTTTTCATTACATTGATTGTTTAATTTCTTTAACGACTGAAATAAAAATTTATTAAATGCCTCATAGTCTGCTTTAAAAGCGAATTGGACATTATAACCATTATTTGTGAGAATAATTCTTCCTCGTTTTTCTTTCTCCAAAGAAACAGTAATCTTTTCTTCCTTAAAACTTATAAAATCTTCAAGTAAGCATGATGCTGTTAAAGGATCATGCATACACGATAATCTTTTATATGAATATTTACTTAAATATAAATTCAACATGTCATTAAGCAAACTTAACGGTTTAGAAGTAAATTGTTTAAGTTCATCCACCTTTTCAGGAAGCAAAGTGGCTCTTTTTGTGATATCAATTCCAACCATTTGAATATTCACGCCACTTCTAAGAACTATGTCGAATGCTTCTGGATCACATTTGATGTTCCATTCAGGACGTGGCAATAGAAAATTCCCACCCATCATTAAAATTTTTCCGATTTTTTTAAATGATTCTGGGGACTTTTGATAAGCAATCGCAAGGTTAGTTGAAGGCCCGATTGCAAGAATAGTTAAATTCTCACCATACTTTTCGGCGCATTCAATTATGAAATCTGGCCCGTAGGTATTGCTAACTTTGGCATCTTTCATTGATTGGTTATATTGACTAATGTGAGGATTTTGAGAAGGCGATTCAAATTCTAAAAAACTAATATTTTCTTTTAAAGGTTTGCTTTCTCCTACGCAAACACATGTTTCAACACCAAACATTTCCAATAGATAAGAGGCGATTTTTGCTCTTTCAAAAGCATTTTTAAACACTGTAGTAACACCTACAATATTATTTTTGATATAAGGTGCTAATAAGGCTAATGCAAATGCATCATCAATATCATCACCAATATCAGTATCAATAATTAATTTTTCAAACTTTTCCATTATTCTGAAATTGAGATATATGTTGGAATATCTTTTTTGTATGTTTCGTAATCGCCTTTTAATTTAATTTCTGGAGCCTTGTAATTTGGGTCATTTAATGGGAAGGCATACGTAATACCCATTTGTTGCTTATTATCTTTAAAGCCTGCATTTTGATATGCGAGCCATTCATCAAGCCCTGCATTTTTTAGCTCATTAACAGTTGAATTAAATAATGAATCAAGTTGAGATGATGGTTTAAGAATCATAGTTGGAATATTCTTAATAAGAATTTCCTCCATCTTTGCTTGAATATCCGCCATTTTATTAACGGTTGATTGATTTTCAGAATCGACGTTATATTTAAAACCTAATTTTGAATATGTGTATGGTAACAATGCACATTTTTGGTTATATCGAACATAGAATTGATATGTGTCCATTTCTGCTTCATTAACTGAAGTTAAATTGACATACATTGGATTTTGCAAAAGACTTATTTGTTTAATTCCAGCGCCATACCAACCTTGGCTGTTTGGACGTCCTAAAAGTTCTTTAGCTTTATCTGTCCATTCAATTTGACCATATTGATATGTGCGTTCAACTTCTTTGCCATCGACTTGAATTTTTCTTTTTTCTCCTGGTCGAATCTTGAAGTGATAGTATTCACCTTCTGTTTCTCCATAATAACATTCTCTTTGACCTTGCTCGCTCATAAGATAATCAAAGACTTTAATGATTCTATCTTCTCGTTTAGCATCTTTGGTTATCATAGAAACACGTAGACCACGACCACTATAATCACCTAAAAGAGGTGCTTGGTGTTTGCTATTGGTAATGACTATAGGAACATACTCATGATCATCAGAAAATTGTTTTGTTTCTTTGTTATATCCCATTGCTGAATAGCCAGCAAAACCTGTTGAGTAGTTTTGAACCGCTCCAATAACAGCGAAAGGACGGCCATTTTTAATGTGGGTAATAATTTCACTTGTTCCCCAACTGAAGTTGCCTGTAGAAAAAAGTCTTTCTTCATACAATGAATTTACAAATTTAATAACTTCTTTAAATTCCGGAGTTGTATATTCGTACAACAAATCTCCAGAAGAGTTTTCTTTAGGAACATTAAAGTATTCTATTAATGCTGAAATGGCTGAAGAAACTGAACCATTTGAGGCTTTCTTTGGAAAATCTGTTAAGCAAACTGTTGGATTAGAACTATCCAAATTATACGTTTCCTTTACCCATTTTGCCATCTCAATAAATCCTTCTTGAGTAGTTGCCTCCGAGTCAGGATTAAATGATGCATTTTCGCTTTTCTTATGTGATAGATAAGCTTCCAACATATCTTTACGAACTAAGATAGCGTAATTAGGAAGTATTTGGTTTCCAGATTCCACATATTCATCTATATCAGAATCATTATAGAAATTGTTTGCTAAACCATAGGAATGCCCATCAGATTCTTTATAGAAATTTAGTTGTTCCTTCGAAATTCTAGGTAATAAACTTGGTGCGTATCTTTGAGCAAGTCTATCAATTGCATAGGCATAACCTTCTTTAGCTAATTGGGTGCGTGTAGCAGCATCAGTGATTGTAATAACATCAGTCATTGTGCCCGCAATCATTGTCGAAAGTTCTGTTCCATCATCTTTTGTCGCATGGTCGAATTTAACATTAACCCCGGTTCTTTTAAGAATTAATTCTTGCAAATGATAGAAATCCCAACTGGTTGAATCAACCCACCATTTTATGTCAACTTGTCCATCATCTGGATCGACCTGAAGCCATGAATCAGTACTTGCATCGGTTATTTCAGGATATCGGTCATAAACTAATTTTCCTTTGCCTTTACCACCACAACTCGATAATGTTGTCGCTAATAACGCGGTTAATCCAAAGACAATTGCAATTTTTTCTTTTTTCATAACAAAATTCTCCTTTTTTAATCTTTCCCTGTTCCAACTGTATTGTTATTAAATTTCTTGCTTAAAATTGGATAAATCAAAGCTATAGGAAGCATTGATAAAACCATTCCAGCAAAAGAAACAGACTGCGCTGTAATAGTGTCGTAAACAGCGCCATCTGGTAATGTCGCATCCTTAATAATTACCATCAAATAATACTGTAAAGTCCAAAGGCTTGGATCTTTTGATGTATAAAGTAATGTTGGCAAATATGAATTCCAATGCATAACAACAATCCACATTCCGACTGTTACCATGACAGGAATAGACATTGGCAAATATATTTGAGCCCAAATACGAAATTCACTTGCCCCATCAATGCGAGCGGCTTCACGAATGCCTTCATCAATTCCTTTGAAAAACTTAGAAATAACAATCATGTTATAAACTGAATATAAACTTGGAAGAATGTAGACTAAAAAATTATCATAAAGTCCTATTGCATTAACCAAAACAAAAAACGGAACAATTCCACCGCTAAAATACATGGTGATTATAGCCGTAATCTTAAAGAACTTTTTGCAAGGTAATTTTGGGTGAGACAAAGCATAGGCAATAAGAGAAGTAACTAACAAAGATAAAATTGTACCTACAACTGTTCTAATAACTGTGTTTCGTAGTGCAACCCAAAATCTTGGATCTTCTACAATCACCTTGTAGTTATCTAATGTCCACACGCGCGGCCATATCCAGACACCACCAAGTTGGAAATCTTTTCCTGAATTAAACGAGCCAACTAAAGTATAGAGAAAAGGATAAATTGTAATAACCACTGTCAAAACTAAAATTATAAGAACAAGGATATATGCAAAATCAATTTTTCTCTTTGTCATAGTTTTATCCTATTAATGAGTTGCCTGATAATTTCTTGCTAATTTTGTTTGAAAGTGTAAGTAAAATAACAGAAACAACACCTTCAAAGAATGAAATTGCAGCGGCAGTTGAATAATTTCTATATGTAAATGCTTGAGAATATACAAAAGTTGCTAACACTTCGCTTCGTTCTAAGTTGGCAACATTTTGGAAAACATAAAATTGTTCAAATGAGTTACCCAATATTCTGCCAATACTTAATAACAAAAAAGTAGTAACTGTTGGAAGAATTAAAGGAAGTGTTACAGAAACTGCTGTTCTAAATCTTCCTGCCCCGTCTATTTTTGCAGCTTCATAAACTGAAGGATTAATATTAGCGATTGCTGCTGAATAAATAATCGATCCCCAGCCGACATTCTTGATTAACGAAACAATAATCATCTTTGCCCAAAAATATTGAGACAATGATAAATCAACTGGATTGTCAGGAGATGACAAACCAAATAATTGAAGAATAGGGTTAATGATACCTGTTGATGTATCGGTTAAAGCATTAATAATTCCACCAAAAATAACCCAAGAAATAAAATGTGGAAATGTGGCGATAGTTTGAAATGCATTTTTAGCTTTTTTAGAACGAACTTCATTAAGTAAAAGTGCAAAAATAATTGGGGCAGGAAAACTTATTAATAAGGAAAGTAAATTTAAACCTAAGGTGTTTTTCATAACATCCCAAAACTTTGCATCAGATAAAACATTGATAAAGTTTTGAAATGTCCATATGCCTTCTCCAAATGTCGCATCAACAATGTCTAAGGCTTTATTTCCATCACGAAATGCTAAGAGAACTCCTGTCATTGGAAGATAAGAAAATATCACAAGAAGAATAAGACCAAAGGTTGCAAACACAAGTAATTCCCATTGGCCCTTAGTTAGTCTTTTACGATTTTTTTGCTTATCCAAGCATTGTTCCATATAACAATTTTAATTAATTAGTTATAAAATGCATATAGTGAAAAACTATCAAAATTTATTGTTTTCCGACTTTTACGTTAATAAAATATAAGCATTGAGAAACAAAAATGGCTAATTCACCTATAAGATACGCTTGGAAAAGAAACTATACTCTTAATCGTGTTATTCCAGCTCATTCACACGATTTTTACGAATTTGTTTATTACTTAAATGCTAATGGTCAAACAGAAATAGATGGTAAAAAATATGAGTTTCATAATGGGAACTTTTGCATTCTTTCGCCAGGTACAAAGCATGATGAATACCATATTGGAACTAGCAGCGTTCTTATTGTTGGGTTTGAAATAGAAGAAGCAGAAAATATTAATTTTTTCTCAAATAAAGAAAGTTCTTTTATCGCTAATATTGTCGAAAAGATCGAACATGAAATTAGTGATAAAAAAGAATTTTATATTCAAATGATTTACAATTATATTTTGGAAATTATTATTTATGCAAAAAGAAAAATTGGTGGATATTTATTTAAAAACGATTCACCAATCGATAGTGCAATCTCATATATTGATGAACATTATCTAACAAATATAAATTTTAATGAGTTAGCTTCTAGAACTGGCTATTGCGTTGATAGGTTTAGAATTTTATTCAAAGAAAAGTTAGGAATTACACCTAAACAATATATTCTTAACAAAAAGTTACTAAGAGCTAAGGAAATGCTTACTAACACTGATAAAATGTTTGAATTAATATCTTTCGAATTAGGTTTTGCGCATTACAGCAGATTTTCTTTATTTTTCAAAGAAAAAACAGGAATGAACCCAAGAGAATATAGAGATACGCATAAAAAATAATCAATTATTTGGTATCTTGCATTTTACAAAATAAATATCTTTGCGATTGTATTCAAACGCGAATAAACATCTATTATTTTCTTCATCAATAATGCCATCAGGATATGATATCCATCCATGTTTTTTAACTATATCTCGTTTTATCGGCCAAGTTTCTCCATCGTCAAAACTCATCCATAAACTTAAAGGATTTCTATGCGAATAGCCATTAATGCTTTGAGGAGTATTTAGAAGAAGCAAACCGCGATTAGTTTTTAAAAGCTTAGGCTTATTAGCAGGATTAGGAATATCTGTTTTTACTGGGTTAGACCAAGTTAGGCCAAGATCTTTTGAAAATGATTTATATAAATAACCTCTCGCATCGTTTCTTAGGAGCATGATAAAATTACCATTTTTTAATTCAGCAATTGTTGGTTCAGACCAAACCCATTTCTTTTTGTCTTTATAAGTTAATGATAATAATGCAGGTACATCTGAGCATTTAAATTCCACAAAATCTTTAGTAAATAAAACGCCCATTTCAACGTATTCTAAATCCGTTTCCCAAATCTTTAAATTATTTTTGACAAGTCTTTCATTTTCATCTTTTGAAACATTGTAATGTTGATACGGAAAATAATATGTATCATCTTTTTTGATCATGCCTCGGACAAAACAAAAACCATGTTTTAAGGGCAAATCGAATTTCTTCACAAATGTATATCCGTTGTCTTTACTAGATAAAACATAGGAATGAAAATTTGTAAAATTTCCATCATGTTCTGTCATAAAAACTAAAATTTCATCATTAATAATAGATACTTCGGTTTGATACTGCGCCATATTATTGTCTGGAATAATAAGCATTGGTTTCGACCAACGCCTTCCTTTTTTATCAGAATGAAAAACATAAACTCTGTTTTCAGGGCATGGCTCCTTATCACCACCACATTGAGAAACAATGAAAAGGTGTCCATCTGGAGCTTTTCTTAATATTGCTTCACAAGAAAGTGTATCTTTATGTATGCGTCTTATTATGTTCATAGTTCTACTCTCATTTGATGCTTTTGATATATTCATCAATTTCATCTGCTACAAGTTTTGTAGCGGCAACAGCTTGGGCAACAGTTTTTGCTCCATGAACAACATCACCAGCCGCAAATACACCTGGTCTAGTTGTTTTTCCGGTTGCTGTTGTGACAACAAGACCCTTTTCTTTTGTGTCAATATTTTTAGTGTTGTTAACTATATTACTTAACGCGCCTTGACCAATGGCAATAATAACAGATGAGCATTCTATTTTATAGGCTTCATCTTTTTTAACAACATATTGGTTGTCAACAATTGATACAGGCGCAACAACAATGCCATCATCTTCTATTTTTAATGTTTCTAAATAATAATTGAATCTCACACCATCAACTTTCGCTAAATCAATTTGTTCTTTTAGAGCTGTCATATCTTCCTGACCACGATTAAAAATTATTTCAACATTTGTCCTACTTTTATGAAGTATCGTTCTAGCTACGTCGATAGCGACATTGCCTGCTCCAATAATCAAAACACGATCTCCTAGATGCTCATAGGAATCTGGATTTTTTAAATAGTCAATTGCAAAGTGGACATTACCTAATGTTTCTCCTGGAATTTTTAAAGTATTTGGCTTCCAAACGCCAGTTCCAATAAAAATCGCTTCATATCCATCTCTAAACATATCATCAATGGTTAAAGTAGGACCAATTAAAGTATTAGGTCTAAACTTAATATCTAGGTCGTACATTCTAACTAATAATTTATCTAAAAGAGATTTTGGAAGTCTAAATTCAGGTATTCCATACCTAAGCACTCCGCCAATCTTATCTTTAGAATCTATAATGGTTATCTTATAGCCACGAGAGGCCATAATAAATGCAAGAGTTAAGCCTGCAGGACCAGCACCTATAATTGCAAGTCTATGTCCATTCCATTTAGGCTTAACTAACCTAGCTTTTTCAAGATAAATTGATGAGATATATTCTTCAATTTCAAAAAATTTTACAGGACTGTAAACTTTGTTTAAAACGCAATGACCCATACAATTATTTTCATGAGGGCATATCATTGAACAGAAAACGCTTAAAGGGTTATTATCAAAAAGTTTTTTACCCGCTTCTTCAATTTTCCCATCTAAAAACATCTTAATAATGTTAGGAATATCGGTTTGAACAGGACATCCTTTTTGACAAGATGGATTCTTACATTTTAAGCAGCGATTAGCTTGAAAAATAATATCTGGCATAGATATATAGTAAAGTTAAAAATCATTAAATAAAACACATAAAAATTTGTAACTTTTTTTGACTTTAACATTACTTTTAAAAGTAAAGAAGTATCATTTCTAACAAAATTATTTTTTCAATCTAGAAATGTCGTTAGATACAAGCTCAGCCAATATCTTATGGCCTTTATCATTTGGGTGTAAGCCATCAACAAATAGTTCGGATTTTTCTCTAGTAAGTGGCTCAATAAAAGAGGATGAATAGTCAGCCACGTGCAATTCGTTACGCTCAGCAACTTTTCTTAATATTTCTTTGTAAACGTGTAGCGGAAAACCGTTTTCTTTAGCAATGCCAAACTCACCTTTATTTAAATTTTGTGCAAAACAAGGCAATGGTAAAATCACTAAAACTTTATCCTTTCCGTATTTCTTTACTATGTTTTTGAAAAATGCTTTTGTTGCACCATAAAATGTGTATAGTGACTCATCTTTTTCATCTCCGATTGGTGCACTACCATGCCCAAAATCATTAACTCCACCAAAGCAAACAACGAAATCAACGTCTTTGGGAGTAATTTCAAGTCTCATGTTAAAATCAAAATTGAAAACGACAGAATTAGACCATAGTTCAACTTGACGAGCGAATCTAGTTCCACTTATTCCGTAGTTTAAAACATCAGCATGGAGTATTTTTCCAACTTGATTAACATAATTAAGCTCAGGTTTTGAAGCACCAATTCCTGCTGTTATTGAATCACCGATAAATAGTATTTTCATATCAACAACAATATTATATTTGAACCCATAAAAAATAAAGATTGTTTTATCACACTTTACGATGATAAAAATATTATAATATTATTACATTTATGTACTTTTATAGAACAAATGAAACTAACAGATGAGCAAATTAAATCAATAATGCAAAAAGATACATGCTGCAAGACAATTCTTGTATCTTTTGATGATATTGAAAAAATTGTTTTTCAGCATATTAGCGAAGGTTGGACTTTATTTAACAAAGTAAAAATAAATGATAAATATAAAATCACATTTGTGAAAGATAGATAATATCTTCTTTACAATATTGATTTAAATATTCAAAAATATTTTATAGTTACATTAGGAGGAAATATTTAATGCAATTTACAAAAGATGTACAAAATATGTGCAAAGTAAATTGTGGCGCATCCCACGGATGTGCTCCAATTCCTGAAGAAGGAAAATGGGTTTATTCCAAGAAAATCGAAGATATCAGTGGCTTCACTCACGGTATCGGATGGTGTGCTCCTCAACAAGGCGCATGCAAAATTTCTTTGAACGTCAAAAACGGAATTATCGAAGAAGCTTTAATTGAAACATTAGGTTGTTCTGGAATGACTCACTCAGCCGCAATGGCTTCAGAAGCTATTGTTGGCAAAACTCTTTTAGAGGCAGTTAATACCGACTTAGTCTGTGACGCAATTAACACAGCAATGAGAGAATTATTCTTACAAATTATTTACGGTAGAACTCAATCAGCTTTCTCGGAAGGTGGATTAGCAGTAGGAGCGGGACTTGAAGATTTAGGAAAAGGACTACGTTCACAAATTGGAACTATCTACTCAACTAAAGAAAAAGGTCCACGTTACCTTGAATTAACCGAAGGTTATATTACATCTATGGCTTTAGATGAAGACAACGAAATTATCGGTTATCAATATTTATCACTTGGAAAATTCACTGATTTCCTAAAGAAAGGTGATAGCCCTGAAGTCGCTTTAGAAAAAGCAAAGGGTCAATATGGTAGATATAACGATGGTGTCAAGTTCATTGACCCACGTAAGGAATAGGAGGTTCTTTAAAATGGCTTTATTTGAAGGTTATGAAAGAAGAATCGCACAAATCAATAAGTGCTTAAATGAAAATGGCATCGCTTCTATTGAAGAGGCTGAAAAGATTTGTAAGGCAAAAGGTCTTGATGTCTACCAAATGGTTAAAGACATCCAAACAATTTGTTTTGAAAACGCATGCTGGGCATACACTGTCGGTGCTGCTCTTGCAATTAAAAATAATGCGAAGGATGCTGCTGAAGCAGCAAAATGGATTGGTATTGGATTACAATCATTCTGTATTCCAGGATCAGTCGCTGACGATAGAAAAGTTGGTTTAGGTCATGGTAACTTAGGAGCAATGCTTCTTTCAGAAGAAACAAAATGCTTTGCATTCTTAGCAGGACACGAAAGTTTCGCAGCTGCAGAAGGCGCTATCGGCATTGCCAAAAAGGCAAACAAAGTTCGTAAAGAACCATTAAGAGTTATCCTTAACGGTTTAGGAAAAGACGCAGCTAAAATCATTTCTAGAATTAACGGATTCACACACGTTGAAACAAAATTCGATTATTTTACTGGCAAAGTTGAAATTGTTAAAGAAACAAAATACGGTAACAACCCAGACCGTCTAGCGGTCCGTTGCTATGGCGTTGATGATGTCCGTGAAGGTGTGGCAGTTATGCATATGGAAGGTGTTGATGTTTCTATTACTGGTAACTCAACAAACCCAACAAGATTCCAACACCCAGTTGCAGGTACATATAAGAAAGAATGTATCGAACAAGGAAAGAAATATTTCTCAGTTGCCTCAGGTGGAGGAACTGGTCGTACACTTCACCCAGACAATATGGCAGCAGGTCCAGCAAGCTATGGTATGACAGATACTATGGGCCGTATGCATAGCGACGCTCAATTCGCAGGTTCTTCATCAGTTCCAGCACACGTTGAAATGATGGGTCTTATCGGCATGGGTAACAACCCAATGGTCGGTGCTACAGTTGCAGTTGCTGTTAGTGTTGCAGAGGCATTAAAAAGATAATACTTTGGTATTATAATTGCTTATATTTAAAAGAGATTCATTAATTTGGGTCTCTTTTTTAATACTTTGGGAATGCACACATCATTTTGGAAGTTTGGAAAATGATGAGAGTTTCAATTGGAATTAATATAGTAAAGGGGTTGTTCCAAATGTGGTCATGTTGAAGCAGTTTTGAAGCATTACTATATACTTGATTTTTAATCGTTATTTTTAATAATATTATTTTTAAGGAACAAAATCTTAAAATTTTAAGAGGAGGTTTTGATTATGGCAGATATAGAAAAAGAAAAAAACGAACAAGAGCAAAAAGAACAAGATAACAAAAAAAGACCTTGGTGGGTTATCATTGTTATATTGTCACTTATAGCTATCATTGTCGTTGCTTTACTCATAATTTTAAAGGGCTGTTCTGATAATCGTGGACAAACTACAACCACGAGTCAACCTACAACATCAGAAACAACTTCTATGCCACCCGTTGTATCAAAATACACTATTCGTTATATAAATAATGATGGTAGTGTTTTAAAAGAGTATTATGAAGTTCTAGAAGGATCGAATTGTCCATACGATGGACCTCTTCCAATATATGCTGGAACCGATGCAGAAAAGATATTTTATCTTTTTGATAATTGGGATAAAGATGCTATCAATATTCAAAGCGATTTAACAATCAAAGCCATCTATAAAAAAGATTCTCAAAAAAAATATCATAAATATTTAAATTATGATGGTTCACTTTTATATGATGTTACGCTAAATTCGGGTGAAGTTCCTACTTATTCAGGTAGCAAACCTACGAAACCTGAAAGCGAAAATAAACAATTTAATTTCTTATCTTGGGATAAAACTGATAATTTAGATGGAACTTTTACCTACATTGCCCAATTTGAAAGTTGTACTGCTGGACTTGTTATTTCCGGCGGAAAAATAACCAATTATGATGGGAATTCAACAACTGTTACAATTCCAGAAACTTGGAATGGACAAACCATTACACAAATTGATGTAGAAACATTTAAAAATAATAATATTGTTGTTGAAGTTACGCTGCCAGAGTCGATCACATATATTCCAAATGAAGCATTTATGAATTGCAACAATCTTGAAACCATAAACTTGCCAACAACAAATCCGTTAGTTATTGGTGATTCAGCATTTTGCGGTTGTAACAATTTAACAGTTATTGAAATTCCAGATAATACAATCTCAATTGGTATAAATGCTTTTGCTAATACCGGACTTGTTGAGATAACATTGCCTGATTCCGTTCACGAAATTGAAGAACATACTTTCTCAGGTTGTGCTTCATTAACAACCGTTAATTTGCCAGATACTCTTACTGTTATAAAACAAAACGCATTTGAATCATGTAAAAATTTGGAAAATATAAATTTAGATTATGTCAAAGTTATTGAAACCGGTGCATTTAGCGGCGTCAAAATAAAAGGATTATTTTTGCCTTCTACAATTGAATACCTTGCTAATGATGTTTTTAATGGATTTTATAATCCATTGATTTATACAGATGCTGAAGAACCAAATCCTGGATGGCATAACGAATTTTCTGGTGGAGCTAATGTGTGTTATGGTTACAATGGCGAAAGCGTTGGAACCGATTTTGAAGGCATAAAATACGAATTTGTTAAAGAAAAAATTGGTGGTGTGAATTATGCTGCCTTAATTGATATAAAAGAAACATTAAGTGGCATATACGAGGTTCCTTATAATATTACGGATGATGAATCAGGAGAGACATATCAGGTTCGTGATTATTTCATTAATAGCGTTGTAGAAAACGAATTTGGTAATTTTGATTTAAGAGATGAATTTTTAAATGTTGAATCGCTTGATTTAACTACTGCAGAAATCATTACTATTGGTTCTCGATCCTTTCAAGGATTGATGTTAACATCTATTGATTTGGCTTTATCTATCAAACAAATTAATTATGGTGCTTTTATGGAGATAAATTTCGTAAAAGAGATTTTGCTTTCTATTCCAAATAATGTTACTCATATTTTCCCTTGTGCATTTGGATATTCACGTGAATTGATAGCATATCTTCCTGCAACGGTGGAATATATAGGAGTTTCTGCTTTCTCTTCTATTAGAGCTTTATATGTTTCTAGCAACTACCGTCAACCAGGTTGGAATAGCCTATTTAATACAGGTACGGAAGATTATACAGTTTATGAATCAAATGGATTTATTTATGAATCAAGCAGAAAATTCTGGTATTCGCAGTGTGGAAGTGAACTAGTTTATGTTTCTTGTCCAAACAAAGGAGCAATGGAATCATTTACAACAGGAATTTCTGTGTTTGGCTCAAAAGCTATAACTACTCTTGGACCTAGAGTGTTCCAAAATTGTCCAAAACTAAAGACAATTTCAATTACATCTAAAGTTACAAAAATTTCAAATTGCGCTATTGATACAGGATATACATCATTAAGCATTTGGGATTCCATCGTTTCTGTTGGTAAGGGCAACCGTATCAAAGATAATGTGCTACCTGCATCAGCATTTTCAGAAATTAACGATGTTAAATATTTTATGTCATCTTCGTCTAATAAACCTATTATTGCAATTGAGGCTATTGGCGACGAGGATAATTATACAATCGAAAATGAATGCAAAATTATTTATGAGAGATGTTTTAGTGATCGAGATTTGAATACTGTTTCAATACCAAATTCAATTACTGAAATTTGTTCATACGCGTTTTCCAATACCTCAATCACTACAATTAACCTACCTGAGGGTCTTATAAAAATTAACAATCATGCGTTTTATGGTAGCAAGTTGAGTGGTTCAATTTCTTTACCAACAACTTTGCAACTGCTTGACCAATCAACTTTTTCAAATTCAAATATTCGTTCAATTAATATTCCAAATTCGATTTATTTGATTAGCAAACAATGCTTTAGAAATTGCACAGAATTAGAAGAAGTTATTTTAAATAATGCTGAATTTATTGAAGATAATGCATTTAGTGAGTGCACATCTTTAAGAAATGTTAATTTATCTAGTGAGACTAAATATTTAGGCGGTTCATCTTTTTATGGATGTTCTTCTTTAAAAACAATAGATTTAAAAAATGTTTGTGATTTGGGACACGCAGCATTTTCAAATTCTGGT
Organism: Bacilli bacterium; assembly: GCA_024408105.1. GTDB lineage: Bacteria > Bacillota_I > Bacilli_A > RFN20 > CAG-826 > Fiminaster. Next base: position 19,109 of record JAKSVG010000015.1, read on the forward strand.
TTAACAAGTGTTGTTATCCCGTCTTCGATGACAAATATTGGACCAAGTTCATTTAGCAATTGTGCTAACTTAAGTAGTGTTACTTTAAATTCGAATGTTGAAAAAATATCGTATTCCGCTTTCCAAAGATGTGGTAAATTAACAGAAATTAATCTTACAAGCAATATAAATAGGATAGAATATGATGCATTTGCTGGTTCTGGTTTATTATCAATTTATATTCCAGAAAACGTTGCATTTATTGGAGCAAACATATTTAGTGATTGTAGTGAATTAACAGAAATTAATTGCCAAGCATCATCTAGACCTTTGACTTGGTCGAAAAATTTTGCAGGTAATTGTTCAGCAGTTATTAAATGGAACGTATTGCCATAATTTAGAATTTTTCTGAAACAAATACGACTATTTTTTACTTACGCGTGGAAACCTGCGAGTCGAAAAAAGATATACATAATATAATGTATACTTTTAAATACCATGGGAGCTGCTGATAAACGTAAGAAACAAGAAATCGAAGGAAAACGTAAAGAACAACGCAAGATATTCAGAAGACGTTTAGCCATACATATGCGACAAAATGGATGCCTCCTTCTAAATTTAGGGAAGCATCCATGTTGAGCTTATGATATAATCCGATTAACTTGTCCAGTTTATTGGGTGCACATCAAGATTTTTCATTTCTTAACAGCCCCTTTTATTACTAAATAAGTTTACTATTTTTGATTTGCTTCTATTATTTTGTTTAAAACTGATCTGACATCTTCAAGTCACAGTAATTAAGCGGGAGAAGTCCAAAGACTCATTAGATTCAATTATACTTAAACGGTTATGATATTTTCTCTTATATCGTTTGATAGTAAACATGTAGATACGAATATTACGATGTTTTAGGAAAATGTTTTCAATTATATACACATATGCTATCATATGTTTGTAAAGGAATCGATTATGGCGTTTAATCAAAGAGAATACATTAACGATTATAATAAAAATACATATAAAATGTATCCTTTTAGAGTTAAACAAAATTCAACTAAAATAATTGAAAAATTAAAGTCAGTTCCTAGCATAAATGCATACCTTATTTCATTAATTGAAAAAGATATTAGTCCAAATATTCTTACTCTTAAAGAGATTAAAGGAAAAATTTTACCAATTTTGGCAAAACATAAAATTAAAGAAGTTTATTTGTTTGGAAGCTACGCTCGTGGTGAAGCGAATAAAGATAGTGATTTAGACATATATTGTGAAAAAGGTGATATTAATTCATTAATTCAACAGGGAATACTCGAAGATGAACTTCAAAGTGCATTAGGAAAAGATGTCGACATTGTATTTATTGGATCGAGGATGGATGATTTTTTTAGAAAACAATTGGAAGGAGACAAAATTAGAATATGTTAAGCATAAAAGAACAAGGCCTACTGTTTGGAATAATCAAACACTGCAATAAAATTCTTGAAAAAATCAAAACTTTAACAAAGGAGCAATTTGATAAAGATGATGACATGATTCAAATTGTCTGCTTTAATATTTTACAAATTGGAGAACTAGCAAAGAATTTTGATGTTTCTTTCACATCTAAATACAGCGAAGTTCCTTGGAAACAAATAACAGGAATGAGAAATAAAGTTGCCCATGGCTATGGAACAATTGATGTAGATATTGTTTGGGGAACCGCTACAAACGATGTACTAATTTTGAAAAAATACTGTGAGAAAATATTAGAATCATAGTCTCGAAGAAATAATAATATCCTGTTGGTCACTCGGGGACCACAGAGATGGATGAAATTCAACCTTTTATGTAGGCAAAACGCATGAAAATGCAAATTAACTAGTAAAATTTTGAGAAGCACAATCGATAGCTTATCGACTTGATTGATTTTTGCAACCCCACACAATTCTAAAATAAGATGATGCCCAATAATAATTCCAATCAGTTTGTTTAGATTTGAGGTCCAGGTTGACCTGTTCAATAAAGAAACATGGTAATAAAAACTAATAAATTTATGGAAAAGTAAATATAAATTTTCCCCTTTTGGTTATATTTAGATTACCGCATCATAATAAAAAAGATCTATTATTTAGATAGATCAATTTTATTTTTTGATTACGTTTGTTTGTAATTGTACAGAGAATTTTTCTTTGTACTTTTGCACAAATGTAGTCAGACAAGTCCATTTTTCCTCAAAATGGCAATTTCAATCTTCCTCACAAAGGCAAAAAATTAACATTGTTATGATATTATTTAATTGGCAATAATTCTATATATCCCCTAGTTCCAATTGGTTCTAATTGAATCTTAGGATTTTCTTCATCCCATGAATAGCCTAAAGCGCTTGGATCATATTTCTTTTCTGCTTCCCAAAGCTCAGAAATAGTTTGTTCAAAATCTTCTTCGGCAAAAGGCTCACCTTGAAACATTAAATATTTGCTCCTTGGTAATTCAATTACATCAAAGCCATCTGGTAATTCTCCAGAGTAATCTAATGAAACCTCTACTCCTTGAACATATTCACTTGTTCCTTCCTTGATAAATTTTTTAGGAAGCCATAAACAAACAGGCTCATTAGAAATAGATTTTATACTAACTAACGTTCCCCATACATCGCAGCCAACCTCATTACAATAGTCAAAATAATGTGTAGCCTTAATACCTCTTTTTATGATTACCTTTCTTGCTGGTTTTTCAACAACAGTAATAAAAACACTTTTTACACTCATTTTTTCAATCTCTCTTTCTTTAATTTTATATTTAACTCCGTAAGGCGTAAACAAAGATATAGGTACTGGATGATTAGAATATTCCTTAGGGTTATAACCAAATTCTTTGTAGAAGACTCTTTGAAAACCATCCACACTGTTAAAGCCACTCTCGTATGCAACATCCAAAATCTTAACATTTTCATCTCGGAGCTTTAAAGCAGCTTTTTTTAATTTTAGCTTTTTAATCAATTAGAAGTTTTTGTAAACTATAGATTTTCTATTTTTGATAAGTGTTCTTCGTCTTTTCGCTATCTTTTAAAATCTCAACTGCATCTTTTATAGACATAAAATATCTAATTTTCTTTGCTTCATTAATTCTTGATATTGCAGCTTCAATATCTAACGAATGGTAGGCCTCATAAAGCATAACAAGTTCATCTAGTTTTATATGTTTAAAAATGAATTTCGAACTAACCTCATACGTATACGCCCAAAATCTTAATAAGTATCCTATCCATTCCAAAACATAGGTTGCAACCTTCTCTTTTCCTTTTGTTAAATCAGTTTCTTCTTTTAGTTCATCTAATGCAGCATAAATATCTAAGGATTCAAATAAGAAACCAACTTTATCCATTCGCTCTGCTAAAAATGAGTTCATAAACTTTTTTACAAAGTATTTACTTGAGCAATTTAAATAACCAGCACTTGCGGCAAATAAACCGGCTTGATATTTAGCAAGCTCATACCCAACATTATCAATTGATCTCATACTATTTTAATATCTCCTCAATATATAATCCTTTTCCGGCATATTCTCTTTTTGCTAAGATCATTTTGCTTTTACCTACATTTTTTTCAATTTCTTTATTCACTTCATATTCGTTCTTTTCACGAGAGCATAAAAATGTTTTTTTCATTATTTTTATATTTTCTTTAAGAACTTTATCATTTAAAACTACATATTGTTTTCCTAATCTATTTGCACTCAACGAATTAACACATTGAAGGTCTGTTATGCTTCCTTCTATGAATTCATTAATAATCGAATACATAGAATTATCCGCTATCGGTGCAACTATCACATCTGCAGCAGATATTTTTTTTAATAAAGATGCAAGATATTTGCTATTGCTATAATCATTAATTCTACCACGAAAGTATGCAACCAAAATCATCCATTCGTTGCAAACATCAAACTCAACTATTTTAAGTGATTTAACATTGGTAAGCTTAATAAAATACAGACATGAATTTGGATAAGCTGACACAAAACTTATTGCTTGCTTGCATGATTCTCCTAAATAGAACCCTTTGCCAAAATCTCTTTTTTCATTACTGTATGAAACGCATAAATCTCCTTTGATTCCTTCTTTAGAGCCATGGAATAAAATTTTAGTATCATCACAATTTTGATCTTTATAATATTCTTCATATATAAGATTTAATCTTATATTAGCTTCAAATATGGAAGAATATACTTGCTCCATAACCTTTCTTGAAGGAATAGATATGCCATTTTTCCACCTTGTAATTGTTGAATAATCTATGCCAATTAATTCGCTTAATTCCTTCCAAGTCTTACTAGTTAGTACTTTTACTTTTTCTAAATCATATACAATATCATATTCCATATCAGTCATACGTAATTACTTCCTTCGTTATTATTGTATGCCGTTGTTAAATTATTCTCAACAAC
>JAKSVG010000016.1 GCA_024408105.1 Bacilli bacterium
AATTTAATCTTTTAAGCATCCAATAGGAATTACTAAAACACCATCTTCTCTTTTTGATGCATACCTAGTGCCTGTTAGTACAATTTTTAATGTTGGTAATGGCATTTTATTCTTTGGGAATTTTTCATTAAATTTCTTAATCAAAGTTTCAACTTCACAAAGATGTTTCGCTCCTTCATCAATTTGTTCGTTTCCTAATTTAATTTCAATTAAGGCGTATCTAGCATCTTTTAAATGTAAAACACAATCAACTTCCAAATCATATCTATCATGATAATAAGAAAGTTCTCCACCATTTTTAGCAGAATAAGCGCTTAAATCCCTAATACATAATGATTCAAATAAGAAGCCTAAGGTATTGAAATCTGATTTTAATTTCTCTGGAGTCGCACCAAGTGCATTTGCTGCAATAGATGGATCAATTAAATTTCTTTTTGAGCCACTTCTTACGTTTGTTTTACTTCTTAATAAAGGTGACCAGGAATTAATGTCTTTGATAATATTTAGCCTTTCCAATGCGTTGATATACTCAAAAAAACTTGTTTCTGAAATTCCGCAGTTTAAATGAGCATCTTGATAAATTGTTTTAGTTTCTGCTAATGTGCATAGATTTCTTGAATATGACTTTAGTATTGCCGCAACCCATTTTGGGTTTCTTTTAATTTTGTCCAAAGCAGACATGTCTTTTTTACACGTTTGATTATATAAATCTTGCGCAATATACAATTGTTCATCTTTCGAGTCAAACATTAAAGTTTTTGGCCAACCACCCTTACAAATAGCAAAAATAATATCATCAATATCTATGTCAGATTCACAAGGAATAAAAGACTCTGGATTATCAAATAAATTGCTCAAACTGATTTTCCCGTTAGATTCGCCGGTTTCATATAATGACATTGGAATCATTTCTAACTCAGAAATTCTTAATGTTCCTGTATGGGGAGTGTTCACATCATTTGATGAAGAACCAGTCAAAATAAAATTCCCAACTTCTTCAGGATGGTCATCACAATATTTCCTAATTGTGCCCCACATCTTTGGTGCATCTTGCCATTCATCAAACAAGATAGGTTTCTCACCTTCAAGAAGTTTCATTGGATGATTGTTTGCTAATTGCAAATAGTAATCTCTTTTTTCTTCATCTTGAAATTCAATTTTAGTTTTAACGATTTCAGATGCTGTTCTAGTTTTACCACAGCCTTTTGGACCGCTGATAAGAACAGCTCCAAAAACTTTCATCCTAAATTTTAATATATCGTCAAATACTCTATTTTTATAATTCGACATAACTTCACCTCTATTCAAATTATACTATTAACAAACTAATTGTAAAGCAAAAAAACCGGAGTGATTTGCGGTATTTTGCTGGAGTGATTTGCGGTATTTTGCTGGAGTGATATGTTGCAATTCATGTATAAACTTGAAAAGCACAAATAATAACGTTCATTCCGTGAACTAGTTAGCTACTCGGTAATTCAATTGCCGAGTAGCTAGTTCACGCATTATTCCGAAAAGCGCAATATATATCATTAAATAAAATGTCGAAAAGCGCAATGAAAATGCTACATTTGCTCTAATTTATAGATTTTCCCTGATTAAAAATGTTTTTCTTCGAGTTAATCTATCATTTTCTAATAACAATTGACATGTAGTATTCGTCAAAAACTAATTTTGACTCCACTACTTCAAAATCTGTGTCTTTTAATGAACCATTTGAGATGTGAACACTGGATAAGGGTTCGTTTAGCCCAACACCTTTACATTTCAAAGTGGCTTCTTTTAATGTCCAATATTTTATAAATGTTTCTAATGGATTTATTGATGAGATTATTTCTTGGTATTCACTCTCATCAAAGAATCGTTTTGCAATTTCTAAATCTCTTTCTTTAATATGCTCTATATCGCAACCAACTTCTTTATCAGAAAGAACTAACATTGCTTTATTAAAAGAATGGCTAAGGGAATAATATAGAGGATTACCTTCTATATACCCTTTCCCATGCTCGTTAAAAACTATTTTATCTTTGTATTCTTTTAGGTGATCATTAATTAGTTTACCTGCTAGAGCAGACATATATTTATCGTGTCTAAATTTCAATCTACGAATTCTTTCCATTCTATTTCTTGGCAAACTTAAAAGAATTTCGTTATATGTTTTTTCATCAATAGATGATATATCCTCAATAAATATTTGAATCATCGTTAATTGCACCAATATCTATATTATGAATTTTAGCATCTTTATTTGCTATGTGGATATGAATAGTGAGATTTTACGATATGTGTATTTATCTTTATAAAATATAGAGTAAAATGTATTCAGATAGTATGAATACAAAATTATTTAATAGTCTTAATAAGAAGGTTGTTATAGGTAGTGATTTATCTCTTGTTGATACATATTTAAAAAGTGTTGCAAGAAAAGAAAATCAACCTATTTTAAATATTGAAAAAGCGACAATATCTTCTTTGGCAAAGTTAGTTATCTCTGCTTACGTTAAAAACGATGATATTTCTTTTATAAATATAAAGGAAGCGCAAGCTCTAATGCATTCCTTTTTAATGAGCAAAAGAGACGGAGAATACATATATTCATTGATTCCAAACGAATCATTCTCATTAAAAACATCATCAATGGTTTACACAAATCTTCTTCAAATTCGAAATGGTTTGTTGACAAAGCCAACAAAAGTTGATCTACTCATAAATGATTTTGAAAAGTATCTCTTAGAAAAAAATCTTTATGATGATTCATTACTAATTAAAAAGGCAAATGAGTTACTACAAACATTGAAAGATACTGAAGTTAAAAATCTTATAGGTATTAATTCATTAGATATATTCATTTTAGATGAGAAAAATAACACCCTAGACTATCAAGATTCATTGCTCATTTCTTCACTTGAAAATATATACAATATCAAACGAGAAATAATCGAATTAAACCAAGCAAGCAAAAATGTAAAAAAATATAAAGTTAACGCATACGGTTTTGCAAATGAAGTTAACTACATTATTAATCAAATCAAAACAAAGAATATAAATTTAGAAGATGTTAACATCTATGTCTCAGACAACACATATAATAATCTCGTCAAAGGCTTATTCGAGATTAGCGGAGTCAATTATCGATTCAATTTCTCTTTGCCTGCTTTAAATAATAACGTTATTTCATTTATGAATAATGTTTTGAATTTCTACATATCACATTATTCTATCGATGAGCTTCATAACATATATAAAAATAAATCATTCATTAAAAAAGAAGATAAAGATGTTTCGTATTTAGGTCAGTTAAGAAGCGACTTAGGACAAATTAAATATGTCATCAATAATTCATATATGGGAGATGTTCAAAAGAGTTTTCTTCTTGATTTAATTTCATTAGATCAAACATCAAATATATCTGATATATATTCCTGGCTAATAACGTTTGCAAAAAGAAATGTTAATGAAAATGATTTTGATGATATCCTTCCTTCATTAGAATCACTTAATAGATATTTTTCATTTACTAATTTAGGAAATATATCTTTCGTTGATAAGATGAAATTTATCCAAGAATCATTATTAAGTGTTTCTAATGATGAAGCAAAGCTTGTTCAAAATGAATCATATGTAAGCATACATAAATTAAAAACATCTAAATATTTGTCTAGGAAATATAATTTCTTCCTTGGTTTAAGCGCGAGACAATTCCAAGAAAAAGAAATAGATTTTCCTTTAATAAACGACAATGATTTAAAGGAATATTTGGATAACTCCTATTATGTTTCTTATGTAGGTAATGTTAACGAAGACTTAATCAAAAATATTAATAATCTAATAAACACATTGGATGATGGAGAAATATATTTCATTAAATCAGAATATGATTCTTCTGAATTTAAAAGTCTCTCTCCATCTCAGTTTTATATGCTACTTGATGCAGAAGAAATTGAAAGTTCGTTCAATGAATATAATTCAAATCCTTTGTTAATCAAGAATGCTAACGAAGTTACTCCTTTATCGTTTTTAAAGGAGAGGAAAGATTTAATTCTTAGTAGCGTTAAAAAACTCACTCCATCTAGATTAGAGAAATTATTAAATTGTCCTTATGAATACTGTTATTCATTATATTTAGATGACTTTAATCAATTATCTGAATTTGGAGATACGTGGTTATCAAGTGGAGGCGATAAAGGAACAATCGCTCATGAAATACTTGAGTTATACCTATTAAATCACTACCAAAAATTTGATGAAGAATATCTAAACAAAATATTCAATGAAACATATAGAAAATATTCTGAATTACTCCATTATGATTTAGAAGATAAAAAAATATCCGAGTTCCATGAAATAAAGGAAATGGTAAAAAGATATTTAGAAAGATTTTATAAATCACAAGAAAATTTCCCCTACCACATTTTATTCACTGAACTCGAATTCGATTCAAAGAATAAAAACATTAAATTAGATGATATCGAATATGATGTTGATGATATCAAATGTTTCTTTCATGGGGTGATCGACCGCGTCGATGGCTATATTGATGAAAACAACAAATTGCATCTAAGGTTCATTGACTATAAAACAACATCTGAAAGTTCATTTACTGATAAAGAAAAAAATCTTCATTTGTCTCAAGCAGTTATTTATCCGGAAATTATTAAAAATTTAATAAAAGCATATAAGAATGAAATCGAAACAAAGATCAATAAATCGTTTGATGATGTCGATTTATCAGATTTAACATTCATATATGAATTGTTAACGTATGATTCAATGAGTGAATACACATATAATGGTGAAAAATATCTTGCTCAAAAAGAATATATTGATACTTCGATTAGAAAGCTTATGAACGAATTTATTGAAAATGATTTCGTTTCATTCCTTTGTCATTATGAGCCTGAAATAGAAGAGCCTAGCGAAGACCACGATAACTCACGTTGCAAATATTGTGCTTACAAAGCAAATTGCCCTTTAAAAATTGAATTAGGAGGAGACAAAGCATGGAAAGAATAACCATAGACGATAGAACCTCCCTTTTCGGTGAAAATGCAAAATATCGCAATCACAATCTTTTTATTGAAGCAGGAGCAGGAGCAGGCAAAACTGATACAGTCATTAAAAAAGTCATAGATCAATTATCTCAAGGTATCGAACCTGAACGTTTTGTTGTTATCACATTTACCAACAAAGCAACAGAGGAATTGATGCTCCGCATTTATAACGGAATCATTAAAAATAGAAATGAAACAAAAGATGAGAATCTAAAAATTATTTTAGATAACGCGATAAAAAAGCTATATAAGATGAATATATCCACGATTCATAGCTTTTGTAACTCTTTATTAAATTCAAACTCGTTCAAAGCCAAGCTTTCTTACGGGGCAAATTTAATTGAAGAAGATGAAGAAGTTGATAGAGAAATGTATATATACAATCATTGGATTAGAACTCTTTCAAAAAGCGAGATAGATTTAATTACAAAGCAAAATATAGATAATCCATTCAAATCATTAAGAAATACATATAAATCGCTATGCATTGCCTTTGATGATGCTGAACCAGTTACTAAATGCTATTTACCACTGCTTGATATATTGACATTATTAGACATCTATCAAAAAGAAGTCAAATTTTATCCATATCAATTAAGTGCTGCCGGAGAAACATTTGTAACGTTGATTGATAAACTTTTCGCATTAGGTAATAACTTAATTTCAATTGAAAAGGCTATAAGAAATAGTGATGAAAATATTACTTTATTCAAAGAAGCCTTTGCTACTTCTATTAAGAATGTCAGATTCACATACGGAAAAATAAAAGATCCATCTATAAAAGAAGAAATTAACCAAATAAATGAAGAACTATCAAAGCAAAGGGTTGATTTAAATAAGTTTGTAAAAGCAGTAGAAATGACTGAAAAATTATCTTCTACTCAACTGATAAACGAATACGCCGTTAAAGCGTGGAACTACTATAAAGAGAATAGAGACAGAGAATATCTATGCAATAACCAACTTATCTACGAAGCATATAAACTATTAGATGATGAAGAAATAACATCTGAAATAGCAAATAAATATGATGTTATTTACATTGATGAATTCCAAGATACAGATAGATGCCAAGTTGCCTTTTTAATCAAACTTGCTTTAGCAATCGATAAGAGAAAAGAAAAAGAAGGAAAACAAACAACATCGCTTATTGTTGTTGGAGACCCAAAACAATCAATCTATCGATTTAGAGGGGCGGACTTTGAAACATATTTAAAAACGCAAAATGAATTTGTTTCTTTTGGAAAAAATAACAAAGAAAATAACTTCATTTCTGTTTTCTTCCCAGACAATTTTAGAAGTAGCAACTTAGTAGTGAATTTCGTTAATAAAGTTTATAGCAACAATTCTGATGGCTCATCAAAATTCTATCCAGGCTATTTATATGAACCAATGAAATATAGAAAAGAAGTGCCACTTAAAGTAGACGAAAAAACTCTTGGAGGGGTTTATAACTTTGATTTTGCTATTGAAAGCGATAAAGAAAACAAATTTCCTCGATTAGCCAAATTCATTAAATATTTATGTGATCAAAAAAATGGATACAAACTCGCGTTACCATCAATTAATAATAAAGATGGCGCAGAAATAAGACCTATTAAGCCAAGTGATTTTCTTGTGTTAACAACAAGTCACACTCAAATGAACAAATATATAAAAGCATTTAATAAAGAAGGCCTTAAATGCTTAGTTGCAGGTGAATATTCGTTAAGTTTTTCTATAATCAATAGATATTTATTTATCATTCTAAGTTATCTATATAACAAAGATAAAAATAATCTTGAAAACATTAAACGTTTATTCTTAAGTCAAGGCATTAATGACATAGATAAACATATTGCCGATATAGAAGATAAAACATCTTCATTAAGTCCGTTTGGAGTATTCACATATGTCTTAAATAACTTTGATTTTGTGCTACCAAGTTTTTCAAGAAATGATGAATATATCACTAAAGCATCAATAGAACAATTGTTTGAGCTCCTTGCATTAAAAGCAAACACATCAAATGTCGAAATATTAAACAAACTTGAAAAGGTTTTAAACGAAGACCAAAAATCTCAAATTGTCTTATCAAAAGATGATGACTGCATCTCGTTAATGAATGTTCATCAATCAAAAGGGCTAGAAGGCAATATTGTCATTATGGCTGATTCTGGTTCATTAGCCCCAACAAAAGGGAACGTTTCATTAGGCAAAAAAGTTTACTTAAATAACAAAGATCTTTATCCTGACGAACTCGAGAAAATAAATAATGCAACTAAACAAGAAAAGGTTCGTCTTGAATATGTCGCAATGACAAGAGCAAGACACATGCTTATTTTCGAAAGTTCTTATAACAGCAAAGGTCTATTTGGTAGAGCAAAAAATGACGTATCATTCACTTATGACTTTTCCTCATTAATCAAAGAAACTGACCATCTATCACCTTTGCCAAAAGAGGAAGATATCTATATGGATATAGAAAATGAAGACACTACATTCTCTAAGGTGTCATTAAGTTCAAAAGAAATTGATCAAGCATTGAAAGTCAAAACTAGACATGAAATCACTCCTAGTTCACTAGAGATAAAAGATTTAGAGAAAACAAATACGACCTATAAAGCTCGTAGGCCAATGAGCAATATATTTGGTAATTGTCTTCATAACATGATGGAACTATATGTTAAGAATACATATATAGACAAATCAAAACTAATCAATCATGTAATCGTAAACAATAAAAACGATATCAAAGAAAATGAAATATCATGGTTTAAAAACTCTTTGAATGAATGCTTGTTAGCAATAGAAAAATTATTTAAGGAAAAAGATATATTAAAAGATTCAATCAATATAGAACCTGAATTTAAGTTTATTTATAAAGATGAAAATAATTTAATAAACGGTTCAATGGATTTACTCATTATTAAAAAAGACAAAGCTATCATTATTGACTACAAATCTGATATAGCCTCATACCAAAGCAAAGAGCAATTTGAAGAATTACTAAATCAAACATATATTAATCAAATTCAAATGTATAAGAACACAGTTAATAAACTATTACATTTAGACAATGTGGAAACACACATTGTATGGGTAGAAGAAAAAGAAAATAACTCTATTGCTCATCTGCTCACACTTAACTAAAAAATAAAAATCGGCTTAGATTTGCCGATTTTTTTCTTATTTTTCTTCGTCTTCTTCAATTGGTACAAGCATTTCGAAGTCTGCTCCGCATACAGGGCATGACTCACCTTCATTGACTTCAACAACTTGACCGCAAATTTGGCATCTATATTTTTTCATCTTGAGAATCTCCTTTTTCTAACATAAATATAATATAACTTTTTGAATGAAAAGAAAAAGAAGGGCTGACCCTTCAATTTCTAATTTGTTATTTAATGTCTTTTACGTCAGTTTCTTTGACTTCTTCTTTCTTACCACCGTATTTCCAAAGTTTGATAGTAACAACAAGAAGAACAATGCCCATGATTAATAAGTACGCTCCACCGATGATAATGCCAACTGTAAAAGCAATTGATGGGAAGATAAGCATTAAAGTGCCAACAACAATTCCTAGAATGCTTTTTCCAATAACCCAGCCTCTTTCTTCAGGATGGAATGCTCCAACGGAACATAATGAGAAAATATTTTCAACGATTGAAAACACACCAAATAAGATTTCTGCGAAGAACAAAATTCTTAATGTAGCTCCTTCAAAGCCTGATAAAGTAACATCTTTATCGATGATGACATCATTTGCAAAATACGCTGCCAAAAAGATAGCAACAACACATAAGCAAACAAGAATACCTGTCACAAGTGCTAATGGGGAACGTAAATTGCCTTTTCCAGGGAAAATGAATTTGATTATTCCTAATAAGCCAAGAACACCAATAAGAAGAATAGCAATCCAAACAAGAAAACCTGCACTTGTCCAAGGCATAACAATACATAAGGCACCAACGATTATTGCAAGAATTGAGCCAACTAAAACAGGGATTCTATTTCTTCTTATAACTGATGAAAAATCAACCTTTCCAAACATAATATAGCCTCCTTTAATTAGAATTATTTTATCAACATAGCATAAAAGAGCAACAGAAAAAGTTTTAATCTAACCCGTACGGCCTAATAGGGATATATGAGTTATTGAATAATGTCGAATAAGAATAAGAAGCATATACTTTCCAAGTTGTATTTCCACCTGACCATCCACTTTGTTCTATAACAGTCACGGTTTGACTAGATGTATCAACACTTGTAACCAATCTAACATGACCTGCCCAACCATCACTTGACGATACTCTTCGAATAATTGCATCGCCTGGTTTAAGTAAATCATAGCAACTATATATTTTTGTTGAGCCATTATTCGTGCATATGGTTTTAGTCATATTAGTTCTATCAGAATATGTATAACCCCCCAAAGCGAGAATCTTAGAGTTCTCTCCAGGAATCATATTACCTGTATATGTTGCATTCGTTTCAATGCCATTAACCTTCCAAGCACCAGAAACGGAGGATGAACAATCACTTCCATAATAAGAGTTATAACCTGTTGGTCCAATGTATGTGTAATTGTCATCATCAAGAGCTGACTTGAATATTCCTAATGGATCATTCATTGTTGTGGTTCTTCCATTTCCCATTGTGTAAGGGAGACCAATATATTTTGTTCCTGCAACAAACTTCTTTGAAGATTCATTCGTGTAATATGTAATATCGCTATTAGGTGTCCATTCAATTTGAGACATCGCATACATGCTATTAACAATACGTTGTCTAAGTGATACCTCTTCATTATATTTAACGTATAAGGAAATATTTGAAGTTACCTCAGTAACTGCATCACCTTCAAAATCTGAATTTAAATAATATCCAACAAACGTTACGCCATCCTTTGATGGGGATTTTAAAGTGTAGGGATGATTATAATATGTTTTTGTAACAAAAGAATCATTGTTATAAAAAGTCACTTTTACATTCGCATTAGTTAATGAAGTTGTTCCAAGAGGCTTATCAACACGTAAAATATCACCGGTAGAAACTTTGTTATATAAATAATTCCATAAAGTTGGATTATTTGTATTTAGGCCACTATGAGCGATGATGAAATATGTTGATTCATTTCCTTTTTGATAAATTGATGTTCCACTAGGAACAATTTCATGAACAATATATTCATTATCAATATTATGTCTAACTAAGCCAATTTTATGTGCATAGAGAGTTTCTATTTTATTGTCGTTATAAAAGATAAATGAATCAGTTGTGTAATGAGTGTTGTAGTCACTTGTTCCTGTGTTAACTCTATTGCAAATATAACTATATTTTTCACTCATAGGTGCTTCGAGTAAAGAACCACCATTAAGATGATATGTAACTTGATATGGAAGATGATAATCAGAGCAGGAGTATTTTAGTTCAATGCTTTTAATATTACATGTTGAATTTGCAATGAATTTAAAATGATTTGGATTATATTCATCAAAGTTATAACTATAGTTAAGCGATGAAATTGATGAGACTTCATGAACATAACCATCACTCATATCGTTTGATGGTGAATACATCAAGGTAAATGATGGAGTTAAATCATTAAAGATGATATCAATAGAGGTTAGCCCAGGTAATGAATCATCATTAATAAGATAACCACCACTTGTAATACTTCCCCAACTTTCGCTTAACAAAGAATATCCTTCATAAGAAAATTGTTTTTCGTTTCCTAAGTTAGTTCTTAAATACGCACTTGTTGTTTCTTCATCTAATTTATTAGTCGATTCAGAAAGAGCCATTAAAAATTGTTCATCTGCTCTTGCTTGGAATAATTTAGTATTAGAACCAAAACAAGAAAAAGCAAATACAGGAATTACTATTCCTATAGAAAAGACACCTACTAATGTGAGTTTCTTTAAATTAGGTTTCATTATGAACATTATAACCCAATAATTTATTAGAAAAAAATAAAAAGCTGGTAAATACTACCAGCATTATGAGCATTTAATGGTTTGATAATTTGTTTTTTAGCAGTTCAATTTGTTCGTTAGTTAGACCACATTTACTCAAGTATGTCTTTGCACCTTGTGTAAGCTTATCTGTGGTTGTATTTAAACCATCACTCGTCTGAGAAATGAAATTGATCATTGCAATAAATCTCAAATTCAAAAATGCATTATATGAAGCAGGGTTGGTTTCTTTGGTAACATTAAAATAATTTTTATAACTTAGCATATAATCTTCTTCAAGTTCTTTGACGGAATTACCAACCAAAGCCTCAAGAAGAATGCATACAAAGCCTGTGCGGTCTTTTCCTTCTGCACAATGAACATAAAAATTGCCTTCATGACTTAAAATAAACTCAGCCATTTTCTTCATTTGAGGATAATATGATTCGCTTGGAAATGAGGCACTGATTTTAAGTGAGCAAACATGGCCTTTTGAATAGAGTTCTTTCCATGTTGAATTTGTTTTTGAATCGTTATAGTAGTTTTCTAGTTGAGTGTCATTATTAGATAAATCTAATACATTTTCAATTCCGTATTTCCTAAACATAGAATTAACTGTTTCTGCTCTACCATTAGAATTATCAACTGGTGAAGCACCTCTATATAATGTTTTATCCTTAACATTACCTTGACTAACCATCCTAAAGTTAGCAAAGACTTCATCACTAGAAAAATCTTCACGATTATTTGAATATTTCTTGGAGAATGCTTCGTGAATATCCTTATAACCGTCTTTTTTATATAGTGAAACACTTAAAGTATCATCTTCACTTAAGTGATACATTTCAAATAAATCTTCACCACAATTAATCGAAAAGGCAGGATACTGATATGTTGGATAAAAGCAAAATACTGGCTCACCAATCTTTGAACAATAAGAATCTGATAATGGAATATTCTCAAACTTAGTTCCGTTAGAAAAAGTGACATTTATTGAATCACCCAATTTATATCCTTTATTTAAAAACTCATTTAAAGAAGTGATAACATACACTCCCCCAAACTCTATATTATGAGTAATCTTTAAATTAGATATTGTCTCAACCTTTCCGGCACAAGACATTAAGTTAAAAGAGCTTGCAATAACTATAAAAAATCGAATTAGTCTTTTCATAAATAAATAATCCTAAAATTATTTTAACCCAAATAAAAATAAAAGGCACGACAAAGCGTGCCAATTATGTAAATGAAGGCGCTTTGAATTTTAATGGGATGGGCATTTTTTAACTGCCCCATAGGAATTCAAATATTTTAACATATGTGACGTACTCCCACCACTTAAGCAACAAGATTGCTTTGAAGATGGGGGACTTCTTCCTTAATTAGTTAAATGTCATATTGCCTAGAAAATAGCAAGAAATTAATACCATTTATGTTGATATTATGTTGATAATACGTTTATAACAGGTTGACAATATGCACATATTGCAATATAATAAATCCAAAGTATAAGGAGGTACTTAAAATGGCTAAAGTTAGTACAAACATTAATCTTGATGCAGAACTTAAAAAGAAGGCTCAAATGCTGTTTGCAGATTTCGGAATGGATCTTACAACAGCAGTCACTGTGTTTTTAACACAGTCTGTTAGAGAGCAAAAGATACCTTTCGAAATAAGAAGAGACATTCCTAACGAAACAACAAAGCTTGCACTTTCTGAGTATGAGGAAATGATAAATAATCCGGATAAGTACAAGAGATACGATTCATTTTCTGATGCTCTTAAAGAGGTACTTTGATTATGCTCAGTGTTGTTTTATCTAATCAGTTTAAAAAAGATTTAAAACTTGCACAAAAAAGAGGGCTTAATATAGCCCTTCTAACTGAAGTTGTAGATAAACTTGCGAGCGGCGAAGAACTTCCGCCAAAGAATAGAGATCACAATTTAAGTGGAGACTATGCTGGTTACCGTGAATGCCATATTCAACCAGATTGGCTTCTAGTTTACAAGGTTGAACAAACCGATGTTTTATTATTGTTATTCAGGACTGGAACTCATTCCGATTTGTTCTAATGAAGTGACGTACTCCCACCACTTAAGCAACAAGATAACAAGAAAAAATAGCCAATATAAAAACCAGACTGGTTGCCCAATCTGGTCTTATCGCCCCATGGAAATTCAAGATTTTTTTATAGTGGTTTTTTACTCAAAACCCCATAAAACCCCATCAAAATTCATAGAGCCTAAATGAATTATTAAAAGTAAACAAATTCAGTTAATGGAGTGGTTTTATCAGATAACGAATAGATTGTTTCGTAATATTGATATCCAGATGATGGTCTAGGTTTTGAATAAATGTTGATAGTAACATCTGTTGGGGAAACGAATTTGTCGCTATTAAATCCAGACAAATATGATGCTGTGTATCCTTCTTGATATCCTTTTTCTTCAGTGCCATTATCATAATAAACTCCAAGAGCAATGCCACTATTTAAATGAACTGAGAATTTAGATTTTGTACATTCGATAATATCTTTCGAAACAATGCCAAATCCAGGTTCATCAATCGAGTTAGTATTAATATTAACTTCGCTTGCAATAAATGCCATCGTACCATTAGATGATACTGAAGTTACACATTGTGCCTCTAAATCAATATCAATCGTGCTATTGTCACAGATCAATGCTGTTTCTGCTAATATAGCATTGAGTCTATTGCAATGAGGAGTAACAGACATCATACAAAATGATGAATTAGTAAGAGTTAATTGTCCATCGGAATATATTCCGTTGATAGAATAAACAAGTGTTGAAGCGAGTGGGGAAAGTGTTTCAACATAGAAATTAAGTTTTGAATCAGTTATGGTAATAGGACTACCTTTATGAGTTGCCATAATTTCAACAGGAGGAAGAGCTTCTCCCTCATCTAAACGACGATAATCATAAACAACATCAAGATTAATGGTTGCTGACTCAATAATAATTGCTTGCGATGCAGCGATGACAGTATATTGAGCTAATGCAGAACCATGTGTACCATCTTGAACAACAGATATAACTGCATCAATATAAGCACCACTCTTAATACGAATATTTCCTTTTCCTGGAGCTTCTTTGCCATTTGCTTCAAATAAATAGACTGAGAGTTCGGCAAATATTCTAACTTCTTCATTAATAACTAAATCTCTCGCGTGGATGCCACTATTAAAGTGATCTCCAACGCCATTAAGAATTAAATCAGCATCAACAACTAAATCTGTGTTTGAATAAATACAATGTGTTCCACCAGTTAAATGAAGTGAGCCTTCACCTGTAATCGTAACAACTGGCGAAGTTCCTCTTCCTGAAAAGAAGAAGCCTAAATCAATACCGCCTGATTTTGTTTCAGGTTCATAATAACTATTGTAGATAACATTTTCTCCAATAAGATTAACTGTGAATGTTTCTTTCGCATAAAGATAATTCATTAAATAGAATGAAACACCACTATCAAATGGGTCATATTCAAATACAGCGTTTACGAAATTAACGTTATTTAAAGTTAATGTATCACCTGCTTCATTAATTGAAACAATACCTGTTCCATATGGAGTTGTTTTTAAATCAAGTGTTTGTCCTTCTTTAACAATACGAGTGCCAACTTCACAATATGTGACACCTTCGTGGTAGTCAGTGAATGAATAACTAGCCTCATCAGAATAAATTACTTGATCTTTTGTGTCAGTGATTCTACATCTATATGGTCTTTCACCAGTAAAACATGGTCCTGGAATAACTAACTTATTCGTGAACGCACAAGGTGTATCAATTTCAACCCATGTTCTAATGCCTGTTTCACTTTCAACATTTAGAAGTTCCCATTGGTAGTTCTTAACCAAATCTTCATTATTAACTTTAACTTCAAATGTAACTAGTTCACCGAATTTAATTTCTTTTGAAACTGGCTGAGAAACGATTCTTAATTCAGTTTCAGGCTCACTACTAGAAGTTGAAGTAGATGTTGAAGTTGATGTAGATGTAGTTGTGCTTCCACTACTAGAAGAGGAGGAGTTATTTCCATTACAACCAGCAAGTAATAGAAGCATTAATGGCAAAATAAATAATGATTTCTTCATATTTATACCTGACTTTCTTTTGAAAATATATTGCAAAGTCATTTTAGCATTAATTTTATTAAAAGAAAAAACCGCATCACACTAAGATGCAGTTTTTGCTTAATAATTATTTGTTTTCTTATTTTAAGCTTGATTCTTTTGCGGCAAGTAATAAAACACCTGGAACTACTGGAATTTCAAAACTTAATAATCCAAAAACGATGAGCAAGACAGCTTTCGCTCTCATTTCAGCTTTTGATGCACCTGCTCTAAGTTGTCTTTTTACAAGAATTGAGACGATGCATACAACGATTGAAGCTAAACCCATAATAGTGAAGATTATTGCATAGCAAAGAAGAGTAAATGTTATTTCGCCCATTTGGAGATTTTGATAACCTGATAAGCGTAATGAATCATAAACAGAGTTTAAGAGATCTTGATTTGCTAAGTATGCAATAGCGATTATTCCAATAATTAAAAACGCGACCGCACCAATGATTGAAAGTACTTGGCTTACAATAAGAAATGCTCTTGTCAATTTTTTCATACAAATTCCTCCTGTTGTTTCTATATAAAATATTTAATGCACAAAACAACTTGTTTTTCAACCATTATGTAAAAATTAACGGGCCGAAAACTAATAGATTTGAATTTTAAGTGATATTCTTTTGAATATATTATGCCAACATATTTACTGATTCAATTTTCATAATTGAAGTTTTTTTCACCAACAATATAATTAAAGTAATACATCACTTAGGAGCCCGTATGCAAATCGAAAAAGTTAAAAATGAAAATGAATTAACATATTTTGTTGAAGGACATATTGATACAGAAACTTCTCCTATGTTAGAAGAAGAAATCAAAAAAGATTTGAATGGTGTTTCCTGTTTTAATCTAGATTTAAAGAAAGTTGACTATATTTCATCAGCTGGTTTACGTGTTATTCTTTATACTTCAAAAATAATGTCTAAACAAGGGATGATGTATATCGTTAACACTCCAAAAAACATCAAAGAACTTTTTGATTTAACTGGATTCAGCGAAGTACTCAACATCGAATAATGTCACCACTAGATATATTAAAACTAATCTTAATTTCATTATTACCTGTTGCCTTTGCAATAGTTTTAATGCTTCTTAAACGTTATACTCGTTTTAATAATTTAAAAAAAGTTACTCAAACAATTATTATTTCCATTGCCTTTAGCATTTCATGTATTTTAGGAACATTATTATCAGTTAAAACCTCTACTGGCGCGGCAATAAACGTTCGTGACGCCTCACCTATTATCGCCGGATTAATGTTTGGGGGACCAGCTGGAATCATTTCTGGCATTGTCGGTGGCGTTTTTAGATTTTTTATTGCCTATTGGGACAAAGAATTAATGGCCACTCAACTGGCTTGTTCAATAGCAACAGCTTTAGCAGGTGTATTCACCGCATTAATTAGAAAATTCATTTTCAATAATCACCACGGCAAATGGTACTATGGAGCTTTTATTGCCATATTAGTTGAAAGTTTCCATATGCTAATGGTATTCATAACCAATATTGGCGATAGCCAATTAGCATATGAAATAGTAACTGCAGTTTTTATTCCAATGCTCATTGCAAATACTTCTTCGGTAATAGTAGCTTCTATAAGCACATGCATAATAATGAAGGAAAAGCTTTTTAGTAAACCTAAGAAGATAAAACTTACAACCAAAATACAATTTTCTTTAGCAGGCTTATTAATTGCCGCTTATGCGCTTGTCTCAAGCTTTGCTTTCTTTTCTGTATATGACACTGCAAGAAAAAACGTTAAGCAAAATCTTGAATATGCTGTCTATGACCTACAAGGTGATGTCAATTTATCAATCAACCGCTTTATGATTGATAGAGCTGGGGTTGTAGCAGATGCTTTAAATGATGTTATTAAGCAATCATCTACAAAAGAGGAAGTTGATACAAAAATAAATACAATAATCTACGAATTAAAAGAAATATTTAGTTTTTCAGAAGTTAATGTCGTTGGAAAAGATAACTTAATTCATTATTCAACATGTGGCTATGACAATCCTCCATTTGATATGGCTGATCCAGCAAACACCCAAGCAAATGAATTTCTTTGCCTAAATAATGGCGCTGAATATTATGTTCAAGATATTCAAGAGCCATCGTCTAAGGCCACTTCAAGAGTTAAATATGCAGGATATGTATTAGAAGATACAAGATTTGGAATTGGCTTTGTTCAAATTGGATTATATGAAGAACCATATTATGCATTACTCGATATTGAAGTAGAACACTGCGCTTCTTATAGAAGAATCGAAAAGAAAGGCTTCCTTGCTGTAACTGACAGTCAAGGCAAAGTTGTCTCGATATCTGTTGGTATGGAATCATTAATGGAGATTAACCTTAATAGTCTTCCAAAATCAACAGATACTTTATTCAATATGAAAATTAATAACGAAGAATTTTTATATTATACATTTCATATTGAAGTTGAGGGCTATCACGTTGTTGCATTTGCGGATGCAGATGAAATGATGCTACCAGCAAGAATCTCAGTTTTATGCATTACTCTTGTCCAAATTGTAGCGTTCATGCTCTTGTATTGTGTCATTTATATTGTTATTAAACATGCAGTGACAAATCGAATCGAAAATATCGGGGCAGGTTTAAAACAAATTTCTGCTGGAAACCTTGATGTAAAAATAAACGAACGTAATTGTAGCGAAATGAATGATTTATCAAACAATATAAATAAAACAGTAGATGTATTAAAAGAATATACTCAAAAAGAGAAAAGAAAGAATGATGAAGAACTTCGCTTCGCTAAATCTATCCAAAGTTCAAGTCTTCCATCATTATTCCCATTAAATGAAAAATTTGAAATATATGCCTCAATGAATACAGCGAAAGCGGTTGGAGGAGATTTCTATGATTTCTTCTTTATTGATCCAGAACATATTGCAATATCTGTTGCTGATGTTTCAGGAAAAGGTATTCCTGCTGCATTATTTATGATGCAAACAAAAACAATAATTAAAAATCTTGTTGAATCAGGTATGCCTATTGATGAAGCATTTATTGAAGCAAATCATAGATTATGTGAAAACAATGAAGCTCAAATGTTTGTCACAGCTTGGCTTGGAGTAATTGACCTAACAAACGGACATGTCGAATATGTTAATGCAGGTCATAATTCTCCAATAATATGTAATCAAGATAATGAATATCAGTATTTAAAAACAAATGCTGGATTCGTTTTAGGTGGATTAGATGGATATAGATATAAACTTCAAAGCTTTAATATCGCTCCTGGACAAAAGATTTTCTTATATACAGATGGCATCACTGAAGCAATGAATAAAAATAGGCAGCAATTCGGAGAAGCTAATCTTCTTGAACTTATTAATGAAAATAAATCATTAGATGTTCATTCACTTTGTAACCGTGTTTTAAATGCAGTTAAAAAACATAGCAAAGATGTTGAACAATCAGACGATATAACTATGTTATGTTTTGCTCTTAACAAAAAAGAATCAAATGATGCGATTGTTGTTGACGCAAAAACAAAAAATATCGAAACAATAACTAAATATGTTAATAAACTTCTTGATGAACATAATGCAAATGAAGATGCAAAAAAACAAATTGATGTTGCTATAGATGAACTATTTTCTAATATCTGTTATTACGCTTATAAAAAGGGTGAGAAGGGTAAAGCTAAGATAGTGATCGACTTCATTGATAAAAATCATGTTGCAATAGTCTTTGAAGATAGAGGTATACCATATAACCCACTTAACGCGAAAGAACCTGATCCAGGAGTTTCTTTAGAAGATAGAAAAATTGGTGGATTAGGAATTTACATTGTTAAAAAGACAATGGATAAAATGGAATATAAGAATGTTAATGGACATAATGTTCTTAAAATTACTAAAAAAATTAATTAATATTATCGCCTTAATGTATTACGCGCAAAACGAGCAAAAATAATGTAAGATTTAAACTCGATACAAAAAACCAGATTAGTTTTGTTCTAACCTGGTTTTTATAACTCTAATAAATTTCAAATATCTAGGATATTAATCACCAAATAATAATTCAGTCCAATATGGATCATCATCCCAATCATATTTTGGGTTATAAATTAGTTCCATAATAAGCATGTACATATTGGCGAGAACTTCAATGAAATTGATTTCTTCTGCTCTATATACTTCTTCGCCATCAACGATTGTGGCAATTGCACTAGCAAATGGAAGATAATCAACATTTGAATTAACTAAATCAGTATCAAAGATAGAGAAGTTAGCGATTTTGCCAACTTCGATTGAACCTAGTCTATCTTCTTGATGAACCATATATGCAGCATCTAAAGTCATAGCTTTAAGAGCTTGTTTTCTTGAAATTTTCTCAGTTGGATTATTGACACTTTTTGGTCCACCCATTTCTCCAATAAATGCTGGCAAGCAACGTTCTGCAGCAGAATAAACACTCATAGGAGCACTGAAGGATGGGCTTACTGGGTAGTCTGTATGAAATACAGTCTTAACACCTTTATCGATAAATGATTTAATTGGATAAGATTGTCCATATTTTTCTTCGCCAACATAACCAATTTCTTTTTCAGCAGTTACACTAATTCTTGGTGTCCATGTAGGAGGTACTACTGCAATTGTGTTTGTGTCAGCAAATTTTTGGAATTCTTCTGCTCTAACAAAATGTAGATGTGCCGCAACATTTCTTTGATCTTTATTGTTTGTAGTTTTTTGAGATTCTTCAATACATTCAAGGAAATATTTAGTCGCACCATCACCTTCTGAATGAGAATGAACTGCAAGATTATTTTTTGAAGCTTCAGTGATAAGTTCAACCATTTTCGCTTTATTATTGAAACGTTCTAATCCGTGATAATGTTCACCTTCTTTTACATCCTTATAATCATCTACTAACCAAGATGTACGAGCTTCTAATACTCCATCAAGAAATACTTTTGCACCGACAACATTGAAATATTCACCACTATTTTTATTTCTAAAGTCTACAATTTCTTCAATTCTTGCTTTTGGGTTATCAACATTATCCTCAACCATCATGTAAGAATAAGTACGTAATTTAAGTTTTCCTTCATTTTGTAGTTCTACATGTGCTTGAAGTGCATTTTTTGACATCAATTCAGTTCCAGCATCAATAACTGAGGTGTAGCCATTTTTGAATGCAAAATTTTGAAAATCTTCAATATATGACTTTGCATCATTAACAGTTAGAGGGAAGCCTTTAAGAATTTCAATTGCAGGATTTTCACAAATATAACCATCTGGATTTCCATCTTTGTCAACATGAACTAAATCATGCCCTTTTTCATCAGCGAATGCTTTATCTACTCCAAAATGTTCTAAAGCTTTTGTATTACATAAAATTGAATGTCCACCGCAAGTATTTAAAACTAATGGCTTAGTAGGACAAATTTCATCCAAAAGAGCTTTACAAATTTCAGGATTATTATCTTCGACCCATCCAGCGACAAGATACATATCTTTTTCTGGATGATCAGAGATGAATTTTCCAATTATTTTCTTATATTCGCTAGGATTAGCAGGGATAACATCATTTACATTTGCTTGGCCAATTGATCTATAACCTGCAAACATAGTGTGTGCATGGCCTTCAATAAATCCAGGATAGATATAACTATCTTTGCCATAATCGACTTCAATAGTTTTCGAACCTTTAACGGAATTAATATCACCTTTTTTACTGGCAACTTTTTGGATTTTTCCATCCTTAATTGCGACAGCTTCTGCGGTACTATCTTTTTCATCCATGGTTAAAATGTTGCCATAAATGATTTTGTCTGCTGCTTCTTTAGGTTCACTTGCGCCACAACCAGCAAGGCATGTTACAAGAGGCAAAATGCATAATATTGATTTCTTTTTCATTTGGAAAATTCTCCTTAAGATACGACTATCTTAACACAAAAAATCTTTATTTCTATAAATGAATACTCTTACTAAGTAAATAATTTTTATTTATAAGTAAAAAATATTTTTGTTAAAATATAAATAGTCTCATATATTTCTATAAACTGGATAGAAGTTTCTACGAGTCACCATTGACCCACTATGAGCCCTATTTTTTGGAGGGCTTTTTATGAAAATCATTAAAGGAAATATTGTTGAATCACAATCATTAAATAATGTTAGATTCATCAAAGATGGTGGCATTTTAATTGATGATAATGGAACAATAGTTGATGTCTTAGAAAAGATACCAAGTGATACAAAGTATCAAATTGAAGATTATAAAGATAAATTAATCATGCATTCTTTTTGTGACATGCATTTGCATGCCCCACAATACCCAATGGTTGGAATGGGGATGGACCTTCAATTAATTGACTGGTTAAATACATATACATTTAAAAACGAAGCCCGTTTCAAAGATTTAGATTTCGCGAGAAATGTATATCATAGACTCGCTAATGAACTTATAAAAAACGGCACAACTAGAGTCGTGATGTTTTCATCACTCCATGTCGATGCCACTTTAGTGTTAATGGAAGAGCTTGAAAAAGCAGGAGTTACAGGTTACGTCGGAAAAGTAAACATGGATCGTAACTCAGTCCCAGAGTTATATGAATCAACCGAAGAATCAAAGCAAGAAACGCTTCGCTGGTTAAAAGAATGCAAGAAATTTAAATTTGTTAAACCAATTATCACTCCTAGATTTACACCTTCATGTACGAATGAACTTATGGAGTTTTTAGGTAATCTTGCCGAAAAAGAAGGACTATTTATTCAATCTCACTTAAGTGAAAATCTTGGCGAAATAGAGTGGGTGCATTCTTTACATCCTGATACAAACCAATATTGGGAAACATATGATAAATACAAAATGTGGAAAGATCACACTTTAATGGCTCATACAGTTCACTCCAATGAAAGAGAAAGAAAGGCTATGAAAGATAATGGTGTCATCAGTGTTCACTGCCCAGATAGTAATGTCAATCTTTCATCTGGTGTTTGCCCAGTAAGAACCTTCCTTAATGAAGGTATTTGGGTTGTATTGGGAAGCGATATTGCAGGTGGATCTATGCTTCCGATGTATAAAAATATTCAAGCTGCAATTAAAGCATCGAAAATTAACTATATTAGAAGTGGCTACAAAGATATGTTCTTAAGTGTTAACGAAGCATATTATTTAGGGACTTCAAGTGCTCATAAATATTTCGATGGAAAAGAAGGTTTTGCAACAGGCAAAAAACTTCACGCAATAGTAGTTGATGATTCTAATTTCACTCCATCAGTTAGAGAACTATCTTTAAAAGAAAGATTTGAAAGAGCCATCTATATGATGGAAAAAGAAAATATTATTTCAGTTTATTCTGAAGGAAGAAAAATATTTTAGATAAAACATTAACTAAAAAAGAATAGGCAACTAACATTTCGCCTATTCTTTTTTGATTATTCTTAGAACACTGTTAGAAAATCATTTTTAACCGATACTTCCAAAGCACCTATTTCTTGGCACATCGTATGTATCTTATCAAAACTATAAACATATTCACGCTCTTCATCATCATGATTAATAGCGACACCTAGTGATTTATATTTTGGATTAGTAATCGTATATTGAAGCATATGTCTATCACCTGAACTATTGCCAAAAGCAATGACAGGTCTTTTACCAATTTGAGTAATTATTTTATTAACTTTGCTTTCTTTGACATTTACTTCGCCTACTGATGCAAATTGAATTTCATATTTACCATCTTTTATCACAAAGTCATAGTTGCAATCAGTTCCAATACAATGCGCAAAATCAATATTATCGAATAGATTTGTTGCTAGAGCGTACAAGGCATATCTAACAGAACCGGAAACAAAATACACTTGAAAATCCATTTCTTGTAAATATGAAAACATTTCTTTCATAGGTCTATAGGTAATATCTTTAAATTTGAATTTATCGTCATAATTTCCAGCATTAACTGCCTCGAGAAAATATTCGGTTATCTTTTCTGGCGTTAAGCCTTTTAACGTAGCATTAAAGAAATTTGCTTCTGCTAACTCAAAGTCACTGGATAAAGCTGAATCACTCTCATTAGCCCAATATTTTGTTTTTGCGTCTCTATAGACTTCATATGCTTCTTTAACTTGTGACTCTTCACTTCGATGATGAGTGTATGTATACTCAACAATCGCATCTTGAGCAGGATGATAGTGATTACCATTAGCTCTTTCAGTGACACAGGTTCCATCGATATCAAATGTTGCTACCCTATCTTCAACAGGAATAAAATCTTTACTATTTTTGTCACAAGCATTTTTGTTGAACCTCCCGCCACTTAAACATTAACATGTTTTGAAGATGGGGGATTCCTACT
>JAKSVG010000017.1 GCA_024408105.1 Bacilli bacterium
AGAATTCGTCTGGATGCAAAGCATCAACGTCTTTCTCTTCAAAATTATCTGTAAAATTATATTTTAAGAAGACCGCTAATTCTTTGGTATCAAGAATTTTTGAAGTCATTCCTATTTCTTTAAAAGTCTCAACTGCTTCTTCTAAAATACTGGTAATATTTTCTTTGTTTTCATCATATACAACTAAATAGAAGAAAGCTTTTTTAATTGAGGCTGTTTCATTTAATGCTTTATAAGTTCTTAATCTATCATTAATAACTTTCTCACGAGAATGGAGTTCTTGTTCAGTCAGTTCTCCAGACTCATAAATTTTGTAAAGTTCGTCCCTCTTTTTGTTTTCTGATTCAACATACTGATCAAACATCAATTTTCTATCAATTTTAACAATTGAGGCACTTGAATTTTCACCAATTGATCGAAGAACTCTCGCAAAATATTCATCAATCATTTGGTCTTGTCTATATTCAGACAATAGTCTGAACTCTCTAGGGTCTATTTGCATAACCCCAGCAAAATATTTGTCGTAAACTATGAAGCCATCTTTTACATCTTTAAATGCAATGAAGTCTTGCATATTTGAACTAGTCTTATTAAAACTTTGTGAATAATGTTTAATAGAAAAAACGTATCGAATTAGTTTAATACTTGCTTTGTAGAATCTTTCGCCATCAAATTCTATGAATAATGTAACAAATATTCCGATTACAATAAGTATTAAAGCAACCTTAACAATAACGTTGATATTAGCAATTGCAATTAAAACTACCAATGCTACACCAAGGAGTGCAATAAGCGTATCTAAAATAGATACGTTTTTAAAGAACATTACCTTAACTTTTGTACCTTTAGGAATTACTCTCATAAACTACTTTTTCTCCTCCTTGTTATCTTTATTTGAACCTTCAATAATGTTTGATACGTTGTTCTTAACTATGTTACCGCCTGCAACTTTTTCACCTTTTTGATAATTAGGAAGTTCCTTTTTATCAAATCCGAAAATATCTTTAAAATTTTTATCATTTGGCTTATTTTTTTCATCATTTTTATTGTTGTTCTGCGGTTCATTTTTAATTGTGTCAGCAACCTTTTTGCCAGTATCAACATTCGTGTTGGCTTTCTTATTAAACTGATTACCGCTTGGAACGCTACTATTACCTTGCGCTCCGCCACCGCTGCTTCCGCCTTTTGCTGCAGCTCTCTTATTTTGTTCCTCAAGCGCTTTGTTACGCTTGTTATCTCTGCTATTCATCCTAAGCTCTCTAACTACTTGCTTAATTTCGCTGATGGAGCTGTCATAATCTCTAAATTCGCCAGAGCCTCCACCATTAACAAATAAATCGCCTACTAGACCAAATACTTTTGGCAAGAAGAATGCTCCACCAATAGCAAACGCACATTTAAGTAAGAAGTTACAAAGTCTTGCTATTACATCTGTTCCAGGGATAAAAACAACATCTCCTCTAGTAATGAAGCTTAAAACAATAATGTAGATATTAATTGCAATGATCATTCCATAACCCGATATAAATTTAGAAATAATTTTATCTCTCCAAATTTTAAATCTTGCGCCATCATCTAATACTGATGTAGACATTGAAATAGGCGAGAAAATGAACAAAATTATGATTGATAAGGTTCTATCAACGAATAAGAACATTGATCTAGCAATGAAAAATAGTAATGGAAGACAAACAAGCCATGAGAAGAAGAATCTATAATCACTAAGAGTGTATCCATAACTTCCTAAATAAGTTTTAACGCTTGTTATATCACGCCAATCAACATATGCTTGAACATCACCCATATTAACTGGTCTAAACGCATCAAATAAGAACTTGCCCATTGTTTGCGTTCCGCCTTTAGTTGCATTAAATATTAATTGTACTAATACATTTAATAAGCTTGAGAATCCAAACATCAAAGTTGGAACGAGCAAAAATAAACCAAGTGTTTTAAAAACTTGTCCTACTATTTCTCCATTTGATTTTTTACCGTCCTTCATATTGCGGCAAATAGCAATCGTTGAAAAAATCATTAATAAGAAAATTCCTATTAATCCTGCTCCGATGAAACCAATGCGAACTCTATCATCACCCAACATGGTGTTAATAAAGCTAACATCTTTGCCTCCAACTTGTATTGGCTCAACACCAATAACTTTGTTGGCAATAGTTAAAAGACCATCGATTACTTCGAAAAGTATTTCCGATATTGAGTATAGAAACTCCCAAAACCATCCAAACATAATACTTTTTTGTTCCTTTTATTTTTCGCTTGCAGGTGAAATAATCACATTCACAGGTGTAAAGCGTATTGGTTTTAGTTTTAAATCTGCGCCATAACCTGTATTGTTCAAGATTTGAAAGATCATAAATTGACCCTTATTAATCTTGATTGTTTTTGAGTTAATTGAATTAACGCTCCAATTTTCTATATAAAATGAAGTCCAATCGTTTTGAACAATGGAAAGTTTTCCTTCGTAATTTGGAAATTCATAACGATCAGCGTAAGGAATTTCTTCCTTTGTTTCAGGATTAATACTTGGTTGATTAAATGCTCTTACATTTGCTGGTTCAGGCAAATTATCTTTTATAAAGATTCTTAAAGTAAAATCAACTTGTTCATCACATTTTACATAAATTGCACAATCTTCAATTAGCATTTCCTCTGAAGCACATACAGCAAGATATTCATAATAATCAGCTGATAGAGTTTTTGCCTTTTGTAAAGTGTTAACAGTGTCATCGTTGAAAATATATTCCTCTATAGAATAATCTGCCATAGATGAGGTTAACCCATTTTCATCCGTCTTAATTGTGCTCAAAGAATTGTTAAAAGCGTTGTAATAAGACTGTGTATCGGGAAAATTTAACTCAAAACAACCCGACAACAGTAATGACGAAACCACAAGTAAACCACATTTTGTTATTGTGTGTTTAATTGTTGGTTTCATCATTAATAGTCAATTTCTGGGAACTTGTAGTTGTTATACCACTTAACAAAGATTGCTAATGCGACTCTTAAAGCAATTAAGAGAACAAAGATTACTACGAAACCAATGATTGCGTTTCTCAAACCTTTTTTAGCTTTCTCGTGTTCTTGTGGATCGTCTGCTTTGGCTAATTTAACGCCCAAGACGATACACCAGATAGCGCCAACTGCGCCAACAACTGCAAGAAGCACTGGTAAAACTGCACCACAAATATCAATAATTGGTTGTGCAATTTGAGAAACATCATCTTGACCAATTGATGGTGCTCCAGCTAGTGTTAAGAAATCCATATTTCTTTCCTCCTTTTTTTAAATTTATATATCAACACCTAATAGTGTAGATACCTAGATTAGTCATCGTTTTTAGCACGATTCCTTAATAATAAGACAGCAAAGAAGCTGCCAGATACAGCGAGTAAGCCAACAATAATAAGTGCGCTTAGCGCTCCATTAGCAATTGTTAGTTTCTCGAAATTAAATTCAACAGTAGTACCAGCTTTATTTTGAACAACTATGCGATACTTTCCGCCCTCAGTGATAGTTTCTATGTTTCCTTTTGAACCGATTTCTACTTGTTGAACTACTTTTCCATCTCTATAAACAGTGACAACATCGCCGTTTGATAATTTTGATAATGAAATATCTTGTGTAGTAACTTCACCATCTTTGCAACCATCAAGTTCTACGGTTGGAATTTTCTTATCAATTGAAATTGATAAAACAATGATTGAATTATCATATTTATTCTTAATTTGGAATTCATATAATCCTTCTTCAGCATTGGTTAAATCAATGTGTGTTCCGTTCTCGGTGACTTTATTCATGCATGTCACCTTAATACCATCAGCATTAACAAAATATGCAGCCGAAACAACATAATCATTTGCTGTTGTGTATTCAAATGCATTTAGTTCGTGACCAACTAAATAGAAGCTGAAATAAGAAATGTTTCCGATTCTATCTTTTAGAAGGAGCTCATAAAATCCTGTCTTGTTAAATTGCAAATCACTTGAATCAAGTTTTGTTCCGTTTAATTTTGCCGAAACAAGTGTAACGTTTTCAGCTTGCGTTGAAGAAATTGATACTGTCTCACCATTAAATGCAGCACCAGAGTAAATGTTTTGTATTTCTCCATCAACTTTAACTTGGAATGTAACGATACTATCTTTATTAATGACAAAGCTTGTTTGGTTGCCTGCCTTATCATACATATAGAATTCATATAAACCGTCTTTAAAGACTATATCTTTTGCATTATATCTAACAAATTCTCCACCATTTAATCTATATGCAACTACGACATCATTGGTGTCAAAATCAAAGTAGAAGTTTTCTTTAGTATAAGTGGCGTCATCTACATTTTCTATCTTCACATTCGTTTTATTAAATGAAAGCTGACGTCTTAATAAATTAACTGTGAATTCATAAACATTTCCATACGCATCAATGTATTTAACGGTGTAATGTATTTCACCGCTTGGTGCAGAATTAACTAATTCAAATAAATAATTAATATTTTGTTTTTCAAAATTTTCGCTATTTTCAATTTTTACATAGAACTCATATTGACCTTCGTTGAGTGTTGTGGACAAATTAACTCTGAAGTTAGACCAAACACCATTAGACAATGCATCTGAAATTGAAATTGAATCAGGTTCATCTGATGCGGTTGTTGTACGTTCAATATTTAAAGTAGTAGCAACTTGATAGTGAATTTCTTTTACGCATACATCCCCGTATTTATTAGAGAAATACACGCGATAAATGCCGTCACCTAATGAACCGATGACATTTTTAAGTGCTTCTGGATTAAATGGAAGGTCGGTATTCTTTCCGTTGTAACCATAAAGCATATGTCTTTCGTCATTGTAGATATAGAAGATTTGAGTAATTCCATTTTCTGTTGCTTGTTCTTCTGTCAAATTAATTGAAAGAGTTTGATTTGTATAACCTTGATTTTTAAGTAATGCGTTTTCGTTATAACCAGCTAACCATTCTTCATGATAAGTCATTCCGGTAGAATTAATAATTAAAGTAAGGCGTGCACGATTATTATATTTATCAACAATATTTAAGTAATAAGTGCCAGGTTGAGTGAAAACAACAGATGTTTTTCCATCTTCAACAATTACATCTCCATGGCCGCCCTCTTCGATCATTGAAGTAATGTTATAACCAACTACAGTTATGGTTTTATTTGATGTAAATGTATCACCGTATTTGATTGAATAAACTTCTTCGTCTTTTTCAAAATAGTTTAAAGTAACGGTGACTGCAAATTCATCAGAAATAACCGCAATGTAGTGATCTCTTACTCCATACTTATTAACAATAATGTAGCTATAGAATCCGTTTGCGAATTTATAATCGCTTGTGTACTCAACATAACTATCTTCATCAAAACTCTCTTCAAGAGGATTATAGGCTAAATAAATTTTAATAATGTCCCCTGTCGGATCACTAATTCTAGCTTCTTTACTAGCATAGACGTAATGATTAATTGGTTCAATTTCAGAACCATTATCAGTAAAGACAGGTTGACTAATAGCTTTAGAGAATTCCATGTTATAAAGATTTATTGCTTCATCTTTTCTTTCAACTCTCACATCAAGATTTGATTTTGATGAACCAGCGACATAATCAATGGTAATAACACCGTTTCTATCCATTGAGATAGTTAAGTCAATATACTCAAACGGGCTATAAGGAAGTTCTGGTATTTCTACTGGATTACCTGAATCTGTAACTAATAATTCACCACTTTCATCACTGATTAAATAGGTTGTGTAATAAGTCTCACTACCATTACAAACAATTCTAATAGCATAAGTAAAGTCTTTGTCTTCGTAACGAATTACAATAATCGAACCTGCGTCACATACAATGGTTGCACCTGTATTTCCATATAACACAGTATGCGCAGAATCATTTAATGGGCCAACAGGATTAACCTCAATTCCATCAATTGTTGCTTTACTAAAGTCAGAATTATCAATATCAAACTCTAAAGAAGTTGCTTTATTGAAAATGTCATAAGCAACTACAACATAGTGACCTGGTAAACCCTGTAACATGAATTCATATCCACTAAATCCTTGTTCTAAGAACTCAACAGGAACATCAACACCATCTCTAGTTACAGTTACACTTTTAACTTTTGTGTTATCAGAAACTGTAAAGTTAATGAAATCTGCAGCAATAGTAGATCCATATGTAACTTGGACTTCTTTTGTTAACTGACCACCGCCTGCTAATGTTGAAATGTAGTAATCTATTGAATTTGGTGTATTTGTAATCATGCTAAAGTTAGAAGGATTTAAATCTTCTTTTTCAAATACAGGAACATTGTATTTACCTGAAATTACTGGTTCGGTGTTATCAAAAATAACTTCATATTTCACATAATCTTCATAATTGTTTAAATAGTAAACATAGAATGTGCAATTGCAGGCTTCATTGAAAGTTAAAACACCTGAAGTTGTATTATTTTGATAATACTCTGATGGACAATTATCAACATAAATACCTGTTGTCAATGGATCATAAGCAATTCTTAGCAATGAGCAGGTTTTAATAACCATTGATTCTTCACCGACGGTCAAAATAATGTGTGGATTTTCTTCACCTTCCCTATATGGGTATGGGAAACCATCTTCCATATAATACAATTTGATTTCTGGCATTGCCTTTGTAAATCTAAATGACTCGGTTTTAATCTTGTTTCCGTATTGATCTTGTACAACAGCATAATATGTACCGCTTAAAGTGTAGACTTTTGGATTTGTCAAATCGCTTTCAAGCAATTCTTCATTACAATATGTGTCAAATTTTAATAATTCAGATTCTTCACGATTTGTAACTTCGATTGTTAATTTTGAGTTATCACCATTAACCTTAAATGAGACATCAATATCTGAACCTGAAATAAATGTTCTAAATGTGTATCTATTACCACTTCTATCACCAACAACAACATCATAAACTCCATCTGGAAGCACAATTGGTGAACCATTAAGTTGGTTAATATACGCAAATGTGTATAAAACGTTGCGTTTAAAAACTGCTACATAAGCATAATCATCTACTTCTAATTCTTGTTCTTCTGCAGGATAACCGTTAATTTGGAATTGTTTTGAATAAAAATCTACTGGAATAGTGCCATTAATCTTGGTTGTGGTAGAAACCGTTGTCCCTTGTGCAGGATCATAAATTGTACGTTGAACTTCAATATATGGATTTTCTTTATCAACGTAAACTTCAAATTCATTAGCGCCGTCTGAGTTAATTTCTAAAATCTTATAAATTCCAGAACCCGCTATTCCTTCAACATTTAATGCTTCTTTTAAGGAGGTGCCATCCTTGCAATTTAGTTTAATATAAGGTGTATCTCCAATAGCTAATCTGGCATAAAGTGTTGTGTCATCATTCACAATTAAAGGCAAATTAGTGGCAAGACGGTATGTTTCAAAGCCTTCACCAGTGTTAACCGTGACAAAGTTTGCATACATATCACTATCACCTTTAATAACAATTGAATTAACTGGACTGTTAGTAAATGTTTGTGTAATAACAAATTCTTTGGTTGCAGCTAATTGACCTGCTGTTAATTTAGGTGCGCCTGTTTTTGAATCGATATGATCATCATCAACAAGATAAATTGTCTTGCCGTTCTTAGAAAGAATATCTGCAACCTTCTCAATCTGGTTATAAAGTACTCTATTTTTACTAATGGTGTCTAAATCGATGCTTACATCGGAAGAAGTTGGCTCGCAATAGAAATAATAACCCCAAGACGTAGATGTTGTTGATTCAATAGACCAGTTAGAATTCTTATATCTAACCCAATACTGTCCTTCACGAGCAACAGTTGACTCGAAATTTGCTCTTTGATAACCGGAAACACCGCCTGAACTATTCAAATAATTGGCCATTTGCATATTAATTTGAACAAGATACAAATCTTGATACTCATGACCCCTTATGTAATTCTTAGCAGCATTAGTGCTAGAAAATAATGGGTCGTTAATTCCCTCGTATGTAACAGAATGAAAACTTGCGTTTTGGTCAAGATAATACATACGAGAAGTGTCGTTTAATTGCCATGCACTATTTTTTGGAACTAATGTTGTAGATTCCATTGCATTAATGTAGTTTGCGGTACGTTCTTTTAAATTATCAGTGATATGGTACCTGAAAACATCTGAGCAGTTTCCTTCAGTATTTCTAATTACAATTTCGTAATAACCCGGTTTATTTAATGTAACAATTGATTTATTGTTCTCTGCTGGATCGCCTTGAGAAATATTAATACCTGAAAGTTCATTATTATATGAAGCATAGAATTCTCTATTGCTTGTGGCTTTTGGAAGTTTTACAACACTAGCTTCTAATGGACCTATTGTTTCTGGGGCAATATCAGTTTGGAAAGTGAAAGAAGTACCTATTGGATACAAATCAAGATTTGGAATAGAGTCAATTATCTTAGCTTTTGAAATAGCTTTTACTTCAACTGGAATATATTCGTGACTTGAGAAAGGCAAAATTATTGGAGTGTTTCTCTCTTCGTCGTTCCAAATAAAGGAATTCGTTTGATTACCTGCTTTATCAACTGCAGAGAACGAGAATGAGAAATCCTCATACTCAAGGTCAGGATTAAATACATGCTTACCTGTTTCCTTTATTGTGTAATATTTATCAAGTATACTTTGCAATGTTAAAGAGAAAGAACCTTGATAAACGCCACTATGTGGTGTAGATTCACTCACAGCAACATCAAATTCATTTATTTGTTCCGATAATTGGCCTTGTGTCTTGTTTAATTTTACTTTAACTTTCTCAACACTGCAGTTTTCAGTAACTTGAATATTAAATTTTCTTTCCATCGAATTAAACGTTGTTGGATCTTTTAATACTTTTATTACTGGTTTTGTATTATCTATGTTAAATGGGCCTATACCATTTGTAATCTCTGTACCGTGTTCTATATTTTCCGGATACGTCTTTTCAACACCAAAATTAGTTACAACCTTAACAAAACAATAATAGTTACCTGTCCTTTGTGGACTTGAAGGCAAATCTAAATTCACCTGTGCATTATTTTGCGCGTTTGTTACTTTAATACAATTTGAATAAACTTTGTCGTTAGAAACTTCTTCTTTAGAGAATGTTGGAATGACTTTGTCTTGCCCTTCATCTTTAATATATGTGTAGTAAACATCTCCATCACTCATATAGCTAACAGTGACTTGTGCTGTTGCATTTTGTTTTGGGTCTTTACTAATTGCACCTGGTGCTGGTAAAACAACAGGAAGCTTTTTGTTAATATTAACTGTAAATCTTCTACCAAATAAATAGTGGTTTGTATCTTTTATTGGTAATTCATGACCACCGCCTTGTGCGTAATCACGTATTTTATACATCAATGGACTTTGTCCAGGAGCTACTGCATCATATAGAATGTCTGAATCAATTGTGATTTCATTAATGAGAACATCAAGTAAATCTGAGGTATCTGTTTCATAAACGACAGTATCACAACCTGGTAATTGACCTGCTACTGGTCTAAAAGTAAGTTTAATTCCATTACCTGCATCAGCGGTAAAATAGCTGTGTTCAAAAGCTTGAATTGGTTCACTAAAACGAACCGACATGCGAATCTTTCCATTTTTAGTTAAACTTCCAGTTTCAATATATGTACTATTTTGGATTGTTGGAACAACATCATCTAACACTGTAAAGAAGGTTTGACCTTTAAATCCTTTAGGGCCGTGCCAATACCATGTGCCAAACTGTTGAAAGAATAAATTAAAACCAAAAGTTTCTGGTGTATTACTACCAACGAGCGGGAACCAGCATATTTTTCTGTCATTTGAAGGAATAAATGATTCAGTAACAACCTTGTTATAGTCAAGAACAGTTATTTTCTTAACTTCATCAGCCATATTGAGATGACATAGTTCACTCCAAGAATAGCCAGCAAGAATTTGCTCTTTAGCATCAATTTTTTCATCACCGTTGATGACTCTATTCATGTAGTCTTTATGTCTTTCAAGATCAACTTCTGTTACAAACCAATTAGGTTTATTAGCTTCATTTAACCTTAAATTAATTCCCCAAGAAAAGTGATCTTTATTAAACTTTGCAGCGGCATTAGGATCTGTGAAAAAAGACCAACGGCCAAATGTTTCTGGATCCTTTGTAACAAATGAGTAATCTCCAAGGAAGAAGCTTTGAACATAATTTTTGGAAGGATTGCCACTACCATTATGCATAACATTAAATGAGCCATAAGAATGACCTAAATTTGTTAATACAATTCTATTTAACCAGTTTCTGTAAGGACCCACTTGTCTCTTTAATGCTGGATCATAGTAGTTATTTGTTTGTGTTGGACACATTCTCATTGCACCTTTTGCACTATCAGCAAAGAAATCTGTGCCATATATTCTGCCAACTGGTTCTTCATCCATTGCATAGTATTCACCATTACTATGCTTTTGAGGTTTTCCGCCTAAATCGTAGGTATTATTTTGAATACTACCTTCTCCAACACCATATGTTTGTTTTTGGAAATCGTAATAATCAGTGAAAACTTTTAGCCCACTTCCAGCAGTTCCATTTTCGTATTGATTCATTGTTGTGTATGTATATTTTGCAGGGCAAACACAAAGTAGTTCGTTTTTGCAAAGTTTGCCAGAAACCATTTTATAGCCATTGTCTGAACCATCATAAATCTGATATTCTTTTCCATCGCCATCAATTAAGCTATCTAAAACGAATCTGAAGGCTCTTGTGTTGTAGAAATTTGAATTTTCAACGCCAACAGAAAAGTC
This sequence comes from Bacilli bacterium, assembly GCA_024408105.1. Taxonomy (GTDB): domain Bacteria; phylum Bacillota_I; class Bacilli_A; order RFN20; family CAG-826; genus Fiminaster. The sequence goes on from JAKSVG010000017.1 coordinate 10,824, forward strand.
ACTTGGTTTTACAGTGAAATCAATATTTACACTTGTTGCATAAGGTGCAATAACAACCTTCTGAGCTTCTGGAACAATAAAATCAACATCTTTTATTGCTGTATAATTTTCTAAATGATAAGTTGCTTCAATGCTTTTTGGACTCTTTTTATTCAAATAAACAGTTGCACTAACTACATATTCAGTTGGAGATTTTAAAATTGATGTAGAATACATTGTTTTGTTTGTTCTGTCATAATACATTTGATTTTCATTCGGAGCAGAAACATAACCAGCTGGATCTGGTAAGTTGTCTAAAATATCAACAATGTCTGCTGCATCAACTTTAAAAATATCACTAAGTTTGGTTGATAAATTTGCGCCAATGATTGAGAAGAAAGGCATCATGGTTGAAAAAGCAAAAAGAATTAATATTCCCTTGCGCGTGTTAATCTTTTTAAATATATTACGCATAAACGATACCCTCCTAGACTTTAGCTTCCTTTTGGGTTGCCATATTCATATAAAACTCTTCAATTGAAGCGTCTGGATTTTCTAATCTCCATTCACGATATTTATCAATCATGTCATCTATATCTGCTGAAGATGCATCTAAATCTTCTGGATTTTCTGAAACTTCTTCAGATTCTATAGGTTTGCCAGCTTTGGTTGGTGGTGTTTTAGGATCACCACTAACACAGATGGCTTTATTTCTAATTGTTATGTCATAAAAAATCTTGTCTTCTTCAAATAATCTTTCTTTATTTTTAGATAAATCGATGGCGCCCGTTTTGTATAAACTCACTTTAAAAGATGGGGTAAAGTATGTTTTTAATGGATAATTTCCGAATGTAACAATAATTGAGTGCCCAATGTCCCCTGGCTTATTTAATCTTTGTAATTCAGAAGGATAAATAAGTGGTCTAACTTGAGTTTGAGATGAGAAAGATACTTCATTATTACCAGTAGATGTAGATGTTGATCCAGTGACAACTGTGATATTTCCACATAATTCAGAGTACTCTTTACAAGTGTTCATATCATTCGAACCAATGAACATCTTAATTCCACAGTTACCTTTAACGATATCTGCAACAGTTTCGCCATAAACATTATTCAATTGTGAATAAGATTGAACAATCATGCAGAACCAAATCTTTCTTGAACGACCAACTGTAATAAACTTATCAAATTTTTCAATCTTAGGAAGATTTCCAAACTCATCCATAATGAAATATACGTTACGTGGTAAGGCTAATGCATCTGTAGTAGATGCAACTTTAATAAGGGTTTTATAAATATTTAAGATGAAAATAGCAGCCAAATTATGTCTTGTGTCTTTTTCATCAGGTATTTTTAAGAATAAGGCTGTTGGTTTTTCAGCTAATTGTGCACTATTAAAATCTGATGCTGATGTTAAAGCACAAATACCGCTATCATTGAACATGGTGAGTTTTTCATAAACAATAGACATATATGAAGCTCTAGTTTGAGGTGCAGCATCAACAACTTGTTTTGCAAGTGAATAGGCTCTAGAAAGTGGGTGTCTACCCATAAAATATTTTCTTAATTCAGCGTAATCGTTTGATGAATTTTGAAGTATTTTAGTAAGGTTAAAGAAATTAAATTTTTCTTTTGTCATTCCAAATGTGCCATCTTGATAGTCCTCAAGCATTGCAAGTAAAACGGCTAAAGTGATAGAACGTGCGCCTTTTTCCCACGTTGGATCTTTTTCGTTTTCGACTGGTACCAAGACTGAAACCAAATCATTTAAATCTTCATAAACTTCGTCGTATATTTTCTTTTTGTAAATTTTAACGGCATTCAATAAATGCTCGTATGTAGCAAAACCTTGACCCTTGAATTCAAACCATTCTTCTTTAAATTCTTCAATAGGATCACAAAGTTTTAAACCGCTACTCTCAGGATTGTCGTTTCTTGAATAAGCAGATTTGTAAGCGACAGCATAATCATGGAAATTATCAAAAATGCTTTCTAATGGGTTCCATCTATATGATGAATACGTATCTCTTAAATCAATTACTTTAACATCATAACCTTTTTCTTCTAAATATTTGGAATGCAAATTGAAAAGTTCGCCCTTAGGATCAGTAATAACCATTGATGAATTAGCTTTAGTTGCAGCCAATAATTGGATCATTGGTGAAACAAATGTAGTTGTTTTACCAGAACCAGTTGAACCAATAACTAGTGCATGACATGGTGAATTAAACCTTACTTCAAGATCTTTTCCTTTATTTACTGTGGCTGCTGCTACAGGAATACCATCTTTAGATAAATCTTTTAATTTCGAGTACATTACAGGTTTAAATAATTTGTTTTTCTCTTTCTTATTCATCCATCTTGAATTTTCAAGGTTAGATTTTACGGAATGCAATTTTCCCTTTCCTCTTAAACTACCATTTCTAAAGAAATCTAATACATTTTTATTAACGAAAATTGCATAAACGATAGTAAGAAAAACAAAAACACATGCAACAACTATATGGAAAGTGAAGTTTTTAAGCTCCACCACATCTCTAAAAAATCCAATCCAATCCAAATCTGAAAAAACAAATCCGCAACGAATTAAAACATATATAATGAAACCGAAGAAGATACTAACAACCAATTCAGAAGAAATAAAAACTATTATTTCTTGAAATCTGCCATCAGAAATTTTTTTACAAAAAATAACAATTGTTATAAGCATAAAGAGAATGAAAAAGAACACAATATATTGATCTAATAGAATGAAATCTTGATCTATATTGTTTGTAAATGTAATTAAACCTGTAGGAAGCAAGCATGCTAAAGATAACCCGATTGCTAGTATCAAGCAGCCAAGAATCATTGCGATTAAAATTCCTACTTTCTTTCCCATTTTTTCTCCTATTTAATTGTCATAGTTACGTAGTAACTTCTGTTATTTATTAAATTGTAACTGTCGGATGAACAAGATGGATTCAATGCGAAAGACACCTTAATTGAATAAACGCCTTTATTTACTGGCAAAACATCTTTTTCAAGACGCTTACCGCTATCATCATAAAATTCAAAGACAGGTTGTACATACTCCGAAACCTTAGCGAAATTAATAATATTTTTAATGTCATAGGCTATTGGTAAACCAGTATATGAAACAACAACATCTGTTGGTTCAACCCCGGTTAAATCAATAGGTTTCTTTTGGACAACTAAAGATGGAACATTTTTTGGAACTCCAACTAGCTCATAATATTCATCTGAATAGCCTTTTTCTTTATTAAGACTAAAGGTAATTGATACCTCATATGTGCCGACTTCAGTCACTTTTTCAACCTCAACTTGATTGAAATAATACTTAACTGCAACATTTACAGATTCTGGTAATTCTTCTAAATCATATTCAATTTGATTGCCACGGTTGTAATATTTGCTTTGATCATTTAAAACTAAATTGGATAAATCGACTTTATTTTTTACAATATTAAATACACCTGTTTCACTTGGCTCATTAACAATAGTATAGTTTTCAGAATTTATTGTTTTGCCATTTACCTCAGGCTTAAATGTAGTATCAAACTTAACAACATACTCGCCAATATCTTTAGGCAATTCATTCATTTTTACACCATTTGAATAATATTCTTTATTGATAACGAGTTCTTCAGGAACTGTATGTTTTACTTTTTGTCCGCTAATTTCTTCTTCGGTCTCAACATTAAATTCGTGTCCATTTCCATCATAGCAATATGAATCGGATTTAAAATTAAGATTGGATAAATCCAAAATTTTCTTTTGAATAATAAGCATTCCGCTGTTGTCAGGAACATTAATTAATTTGTAATTTTCTTTCTTTAATGAATCGCTGATTTCATAACTAATTTTAACTTGATATGTTCCAGCATCAACTGGCTCACTCACTTCTATATTTTTGCTATCAAAATATTTTTTTGTAACTTTTACATATGTCGGGGCATCAATTTCGAAATTTTTAGATGTACCATCAAATGTTGCGTTTTGGATTTTTTTGAAATCAATGACATTTAAATCTAACTCTTTCGGAATTACTGTTAACACCGCTGTCATCGGTTCAATACTTTCATGATTTGAATCAACTTCAAAACGTGCAACAGCCTCGTATTCTCCAACATCTTCATGCGTGTTGTTTTCGTATGTAACTTTTACATTATTTGGAATATTTTTAGCATTAGATAAAAGCAAAGTATGTTTTACGCCAGGTTCATAAGAATATATTGCATCATCAAAAGTAACATCATTTAATTCATATCTTGCTTTATTAATTGTTAATGTTGCTTCTATGTTTGGTATTTGATTATAGTTTGGGTTTGAGCAAGTTATTACACCTGTTACTTTATAAACACCAGCATTTACCATTGAATTACCGTGAATTTTTCCAATGTAATAATCAACACTGCAATCTTGCGGAATGTTTTTTGCTTCTAATTTCTTTTCTGTTCCATCATAAGTGAATTCAGTATCATTAAATTCTATTTGATCCAATATTTCTTTGCTGTAATCTGATTTAGTAATTGTTAATTTTCCTGTAAGTTCTTTTGTTTTATATCCTTCTTTTGTAAGTATGCATTTAACGTTGTATGGGACTTCGCTTGCTGAAGTAAAGCTGTTTCCTTGTGGAAAATATACATTAGTTCCTTCTGGTAATGGCCCTTCGACTGACAAATTATGTGATTTGCCATCATAAAGAACCACTTCATCTTTAAGTTTTAATGAACTGTCAAATTCATTTTCAGTAATGACAAAATCAACAATATTATAGTATTTCGTATTGAAATTAATTTTTACTTTCCATTCACCAACTTTATAAAATTTGTAAACATCGCTTTCTTCTATCATTGAAATGTCGCATGAAACTGTTTCAACGCTTCCATTCTTGTAAGTAACTAAAAATTTTAATTGGGAAAAATCAATTTCCCCAACTTTCCATGTCGATTGATAATTATCGTCGAAAGCAATTGATTCAACGTTTTGACTTTCTCCACAACCAGACAATCCAAAAACACAGGCTGATAGGATGAATAATTTTTTTAGAGTGTTTTTTCTGGTTTCCATAATTTCCGTAAAAATTAAATTATATTTACTATTTTTTAGCACCTTAGTTATATTATCATATAAATGGAATGTCAAATTTTTTTAATTTTAATAACAAAATATTTATATTATAAATATAATTTTTTGAATTTATTTTTGTTTTGTTCAACATTTTTATAAAAGTAGCAAATTTGTTGAACAATGAATTTTGAACAATAATTGCTAAAAAAGAGAAAATATCATCGAAAAATATTTCGTTTTGAATTGCCTAGATTACTGCTTTAAATATTAAGAAAATATAGAAAAAGCCACTATGCAAAAGGGTTGAAACATTCACAGGTAACCAGGTTGTGTTTTTGCTTGTCTATTTAAGGCCTTATTCTTTAAAAACTTCATTAGATCCTTTGATAATGTTGATGACTGAACGAATGATGTTTCTAACGCGTTCAAATAGGGGTTGGTTATCTCTTTTGAGAAAGTATTAGCACCACTATTTGATGAATTATGCAATTAAAAAAAATGTGTGAAAAAATAAAGAAAATAAAAAGCCAAACGCCCGAGAAAGCATTTGGCTTTAAATTAAAAATATTGAACTTTTTCAGCAAAAATCCCCACAAAAACTCAATTATTTCTTAGCTTTGCCTTGGTTTGCGACTGCTTCCATTTCGGCTTTTAAAGCAGCCTCATCCATTAAGTAATAATGTTTAATTGCTTTCATGTTGTCATCAAATTCGAAGACTAGTGGAACGCCAGTTGGAATGTTAACGCCAACAATTTCTTCTTTTGGACAATCTGTGAAGTATTTGTATAAAGCACGAATTGAGTTACCATGAGCAACGATTAAACAACGTTTGCCTTTTTCCATTTCTGGTTTAATAACGCTTTCATAAAATGGAACTGCACGAGCAACTGTTAATTCGAGCGATTCTGTAAGAGGAAGATCTTCTCTAGGAACGTCTCTGAATTGTGCTTGGTTTGCTGGGTTTCTATCGTCAGCTTCTTCAAGTGCTGGAGGTGGGCAATCATAACTTCTTCTCCAAACTTTAACTTGTTCTTCTCCAAACTTTTCTGCTGTTTCAGCTTTGTTTAAGCCTTGAAGTGCACCATAGTGACGTTCATTAAGTCTCCAAGTCTTAATAACCGGTAACCATTCTCTATCAAGTTCAAAAAGAACATTATTCATAGTATGAATTGCTCTTTTGAGCATTGATGTGAAGACTAAGTCAAAATCATAGCCTTCTTCTTTAAGCGTTTTACCAGCTCTATGAGCTTCCATAACACCTTTTTCGGATAATTCGACGTCTGTCCAGCCTGTAAATAAGTTCAACTTATTCCATTCTGATTCACCGTGTCTAATTAAAACTAATTTTGTCATTGTTTTTCTCCTTAATTAGTCTGCTAATGATCCCATCGGATCCCATGGTTGTAAAACAACTGGTTCAGCTTCATATGCAGCAAGTTCTTCTTTGGTTAAATACTTTTTGTTAACAACTGCTTGATATGTGTATTGATCAAACCAGCTTGCTGACATAATAAAGTAACCTTTATAACCTCTGTCATCGCCCCAGGAGTTTTCAATTTTCCATTTTGATGGAACGCCATTCGCATCAAATCCAACGCCTGTGATACACATAGCGTGATTCATTGCGCTTGCGCGAAAGTCAAGGGATTCACCCTTTTCCATCTTAATATCTAAATCCAATAAGGATTTAAAATCAAATTCTTGATCGTTCCAAACACCACGCATTCTATCGCCATAGCTTGCGACATCACTACCAAACCAAACAATTTGATTGTCTTTAAGTTGGCATAAAATGAGCTCTTTAAGTCTTTCCATAGGAAGATTTAAGTGTTTGACGATTTTGCCATCTGCAACATTGCCTAAATACTTGACTGTGTAGCTCTTCATAAATGGTTTTGATTTAGTTGGAGCATTGATACAGCTAACGTATTCATCAATTTCTTTGCCAATGTATTTTTCAAAGAATGATTTTGGAGTAAATCCACGAACTACATGATACTCATTTTTATCATCTGTGTATTTGAGATCAAAATTCTTTGGTGGAATTCCATAACAGGAAATAAGTGCTCTGTAGAAACGTTTCATATATGAATCTTTGAGTGCTTCTACTGCATCCATTCCATCTTTTCTTAAAACAACACGTGATTCGCTAGCGAATCTACGGATTTCAGCATTAAGTAAAGAATTTAAAATTCTTGTGTTGTTAGATGTGAATGTCTCAACAAAGGCATTCTTTGGGCAAATACCATACTTTTTAACAACGTTAACAAGCATGTCCCATTGTCCGCCATCACCAATGCCGGATTGGACTAAGAATTGAACTGTACGATCATCATAGTCTTTGTCAATTGTCTCAATTAATGCATTGAGAGCGTAATTAAGTTTCTCAAGTTTATCGTAGAAAGCGATATAACTTTGTGAAAGTTTGAAGGTTCCTGCGCCAATCTTCTTGCCAATTAACTCACGCATTACGTTACATGCGGCGAAGATCCAACATCTACCAGAAGCTTTTTGATTAGAAACAGCCATTGTTTTGATATTAATATCAAAATTAAAGTCCATTTCTTTAACTGAGTCTTTAGATGATGCAGCAACAGCAATATCACTAGCTGCAATAGCGTGTCTAGCTATGGTGGCAGATTTATCGGCGAAATATTCTTCTTCAATCTTATTCAATTGTTCGAATGTAATTTCTTTCATAGTAATCTCCTTAAGCGAATAATATTTTATATAAAAATATTTATTTTTTCCATATTTTTTTATAAATAAATTTATGTATTTGATATATTTGAGACAATTTGTATAATTTAAGTAGAATTAAAGGAATTTGAATAAAAAATTCAAAAGAATAAGTTTTTATGAACTTAACTGAAATACTTAATTTATCCAGCTCTGCAAAAGCTGTAGATGACGAACTTATCCACTCAATATCCACAAACGATAAATTGGTGGATATTTTAGGCCAAAATGGCATCGCAAACTATTATGCTTTTTTGAATGATATAAAAGAAATTTCTAATTTTATCCAAAAATATTCAAATTTTTACGAAGTAAATTTTGTGAATGAAAATAGAGCAATTATTTTAAACGATTTTAAAGATATTAAAGGTATTTCTACGAATGAATTGGATGAAATTACAAGAAGAGTTTCAGGACTTCCTCTGGCAAATAACATTATTAATGAAGAAGATGGGTTAGAAGATAATACATTTAGGTTCGTTTTAAATAAAGATAATTTAAAAAAACAAAGAGAAATTGAAATTAAAAGATTTGATCCAGAATTAGCACTAAATACTGATGACGAAAATGAGCGTAATAAGAAAAAAACAAATGTAGTAAGAAGTTTTGACAAAAAAGCCTACAACGAACAGCTGGCTAGATACATTAAAACTTTAAAGCACATTGATGCGATTGAAAACGACTTTAGAAGGATCGCAAATATAGAAGATAAAGATACTAAAAGAACGTTGGATTTAATGCAAATGTATGTTGATGCGTTTAAGCCGCTTATCCAAGAAGATATGGATGGATTCAATGCTCATAAAGGAGAAAAGTGCGTTGATTTAAATCAGATGTACAGTCTTGCTAGAAACAAAATTATTGAAACACAAAACTTTGAAAAGAATAGATTTGGTGGAAATTTAAGTTCTAGATATAAGATTGATGCTGAATTTAATGGTTTTCACCAAAAAACAGGTTTTTTTACAAAAAACACTAATTTTTATGCAAGTGATTTTGATGCAAACATTGAAAAATTAAAAGTATTTGACCTGACACATTTTAATGAATTTTATGACCCTCTTTTTAAATATTGTGACAAAGCTGATGAAGAGGATGATAAAGATTTTTTGAAAGAGATTAAAAAAACGCATCCTAAATTTTCAGATGAAGAATGTTTCGACTATCTAAATCAAGTTAAAAAACAACCTGATTTCGAAACCCGCAAACAAGGTTATACCAGAGGTTTAGTAAAACTTATTGAATTTATAGATCCTTATACTTTCGACATTAACGATGGCTCTAGAATCATAAAAGCAAAAGGCAAACGAATTAATCTTGAAAACGAAAAGGTTAAAGAGATTTTAGAAATCCTTCCTGATAACACAGCAAAATATATTAGAAAAAACTATAACAACATTGGTTTTCTTGGTTCTTTAGTGAATTTAAATGATGTCTACGGGAAAACAACAATTTCCGACAGAATAAATAAAAAATATGTTAGATTGACAGAAGGAGCAAATATTAGTAATAGAAACTGCGCTATGACTGCAGTAGAAAAGATATTAGATTTGGATGTTTTAGCCGATTCTCATAAACTCACTATAAAGCAGGGAGACAAGGAAGTAAAAGGTGTCTTTATGGAGGAAGCAAAGGGAACAAATTTTGTGGATATTAACCCACACGATCCGCGCGCTTATATCAAACCTGAAGACATAAATAACGCCTCGTTGTTAAAAAGTATTTCAGATTTACAAGTTCTTGATTATATTTGTGGAAATGTTGACAGACATGCTGGAAATTTCTTTTATAAATTTGATGAAAACCACAAACTTTCAGGCGTTATAGGAATTGATAATGATGCTTCGTTTTCTAGTGAAATTCCATCAGAAAACAAAGAATTGCTACAATTGCCTTCTTTAAAACGCCTTATGGTTATTGACGAAAAATTAGCAAACAAACTCATGACTATTGATGGAAACGATTTAAATGTTATTTTGAAACCTTATGGTTTAAATAATGCAGAAATCTATGCCGCCACTGCTCGTTTAGAAAATTTAAAAAGAGCGATTGGCCGCACAGAAAAAGATAGAATTTATTACGAAAAGGGTTTTGAAATCAGAGGTATAAATGGTCTTGGTTTTGCACAATTACAAATTGTTAAAGATAAAGACTGGTCAAATTTGACTATGGATGAGTTATCTCGAGATCAAAACACATATAGATCTTTTGAAAATACTTATTCAAAGGCTTTTCTTCGTTTATCTAATGTTACTAAAAATAAATATGTTTCTTCTGTATCAAAAGCAGATATTAGTAGAAGAGAATTTATAATAAATTCAAGTATTCAAATGATTCCTTATGACATGCAACAAATGTATAAGAAATTAACTGATTTAAGATCTAAATTGAATAATTCAAATCAATATAAAAAATTAAGAGAAGCTTTAGAAAAATTAAGCAATACTCCTATTAACTACAACGGTTTCAAACTTAGTACAGATAGACAAGCAAATATAAATACAAAAAACAACGTAATTAAGAAAACTATTGAAGATTCTTTTAAAGAAATAAAGACACTAGCAAAGATATATTTGGATAAAAAAGAAATGGAAGCAAAAAATGGCTCTTTGGATGATGTTTCTAAAAATAAAGTTCAAGGAGTTAAAGATGTTCTAAAATATATCGATGATAAAGAAAACAATATTTTAACAAATTTTGATAAATTAGAAGCTGATTACATTAAATCCGAGAAAATAAGTCAAAACTTTGATGAAATATCTCAAATTAAGGCAAAAGGTGGATTAACTGAAGAACAAATCCGCAACTTTGAACAATCAAAAACCAACGAAAAACAACAAATTACTCTAGATTCATTAAATGAAAATAACAATATTGCTCAAACAAACATTCAAGAAAACGATTTGGTAATTGATAATCTAGAAAAAACGACTCCAAAAACCATTGAATAATTTATGAATTATAAAAAATACGCATTAGTTGACTTACATTTACACCTTGACGGCTCTTTATCAGCCGAAGCAATCTTAAAGGTTGCAAAGGAAGAAAATATCAAGCTTCCAGCCTACACAGTTGAGGAACTAAATCCTTACTTAATTGTTCCAGAGGATTGCCCTTCTTTAGAAGAATACTTGAAACGTTTTGATTTACCAAATCTTGCACTTCAAACAAAATTTGGTATTAAAACTTGCACTCTTGATTTATTAAAAAGATTAAGTGAGCAAGGTTTGAAGTATGTTGAAGTTAGGATGGCTCCACAACTTTCTTGTGACAAAGGTTTAACCCAAGAAGAAGTTGTAGAAACTTTAATTGAGGCTCTAACTGAGGGTGAAAAATATGGAATTTATACCAATTTAATCCTCTGTATGATGAGAGGCAAAAACACTCACGAAAAGAACCTCAAAACTGTAGAGGTTGCAAAGAAATTTTTAGGATCAAAAGTTGTTGCTCTTGACCTCGCTGGACCAGAAGCACTTTTTCCAAATACAATGTTTGATAATGAGTTCAAATTAGCAAACAAATATGGCATTCCGTTAACGATCCATTGTGGAGAAGCAGACGGCGGAAATTCTGTCCTCACAGCACTAAATTACAACCCAGTTAGAATTGGCCATGGCATTCATTGCAATGAGAGCGAAGAAGCCATGAATATCCTTAAAAAACGGGGGATTTGCCTGGAAATTTGCCCGAAATCTAACTTAGACACCAAATCAGTTTTATCATTAAAAGACATACCAATCCGTGAATTTATGAAACATGGAATTAAGGTCTCAATTAACACAGATGATGACACCTGTTCTAACACAACATTAGAAAAAGAATACAAATCTTTGGCTGACATTGGTTTTAATGAAAAGGAGCTTCAAGAATTTGCTAGAAATTCGATTGAAGCATCCTTTGCAAGTCAAAAAATTAAAGACGAAATTTTAGGATTAATTAAATAAAGGATTTTAGAGCCCTAATTACCTCATCAGTCTCCTCACAATAACCAATGTGATGAGACTTTTTTAATAGAACCCACTTTGATCCTTTAATTTCTTTGTTCATAAGCCCGTTCATACGTGGTGTTGACTCATCTAGAGCACCGGAAATGATGAGAGTTGGTACATCGACGTTGTGAAGTTTGTCTTCAACAGACCAATTTTTCAAAGTTCCGGTCCCAAAAAGCTCCGAATCGCCCCACATCAGCTCATAAATTTCTTTATTTGTCTTTGGAAAGCGTTTTGTCTTGAAATTAAACAACTCTTTTGAACGTTTTCCGACACGTTCTTTATAAAATCTTCTTATTCCAGAAACGTATGAATTTTTGTCATATTTTTTGCCTTCAAATTGAGCCAAAATTGCGGTTCTTTCTTCAGCAGGAAAATCATCCAACATTTTGACGTGTTCATCGTTCCAAATTTTGGTGCTTGGAAGAGTGGAAAATAAGACTAATTTTTCTAGTCCTGAATGAGGAAAATTACATACCCATTCAAGAGCTAACATGCCACCCCAAGAATGTCCTAAAATTGCGAACTTTTTGAGTCCGAAATATTTAATTAAATTTTCAAATTCCTCAAGAAATAGCGTGAAATTCCAAGTGATTTTGTGGGTTTTTGGGACTTTGAGTAACCGCATCCGAGTTGATCATAAAAGATTAAAGGGATACCAAATTCTGCTAACTTTTCGAGTGGTTCATAACGCTCCACACAACCACCAGGACCACCATGCAAAATGATAAGTGGAA
>JAKSVG010000018.1 GCA_024408105.1 Bacilli bacterium
AAATCACAAGTATTGTTGGCGAATATGGAAATCACAACCTAGCTCACCATGATGCTTCAGATGGCGATTGCAAAAATAAAGGTAATATTGAATATTGGGATTGTTCAGTTTGTGAAAAAAAATATTCCGATGCTAATGCGACAACAGAAGTTACCGATGTGACTACTGATTATGGAAATCATAATTTTGTGAATGATGAATGTACAATTTGTGGTCATATTAATGATGATAAATTTATTTCTACAGTTGGTTCAATCAATAGCTGGTCCAAGGGTGATCTTAATTTTGGTTGGTATCAATATGGTGGTCAAGATGGTACTACAATTAGCGTTACCGAAGGATATGATGTTTCTAAGAGCAAAGAAGCTGATGGCGCATATAAAAAAGTTTCTATTTCTGGAGAAGGCTCTACAAAAGATCGTATTTATTCCCTTTATTTCAAACTTAATAAACACAAAACTGCTTTAGGTTTAGTTAATCCAACTGCTATTAGTTTTGTTGTTTATAACGAAGTTAAAGGTGGTGGCTTGTTATTTAAAGCTGGAAGTGAAATTACTACAGGAATTAAGGCATATGACGCAAACAATGATTTAGTTGTTGAAAACAACAGAGAGTTAGATTTTGTTGGATTAAGAAGATATGTTATTAATCTTTCTAGTGAACAATTTGGACAAAATGAACTTGAAATCGGTATCTGGGGTGCAAGTTTATCAACAGTTGTCGATTTCTCTGCATTCTCATTTATTGATTCAGGTTTAAAACAAGTTTCATTAGGAAATACATCTTCATTAGTATTTACGAATTTTGCTCAAGAATGTCAAATGACAAAATCATTTGTAGAAACAGACAAAACAGTAGATGCTGATGGAAAAGCACTTAAGGTTACTAGACAGGAAACAGGTTCTTGGGCTGCAGCAAATATTTACCTTCAAAAACAAAAGTTACTTGATGGTATGAGTCCAAAAATTATGAAGTTTACTGTTTATAATCAAATTAAAATTGATGATTATGCAAACAACGGATTAGCATTTAAGGCTGGAACCGAAGCTTCATGTATTAATGTTTATCAATCGTTAGACTTTACTGGATTTAGAACTTTTGCATTCCCATTGCCTTCAGATTTGAGCCAAATTAATGAATTCCAAATCTTTGTTTGGGGTCAGGCTGCTGCTGAAATCTTTATTTCAGGATTCCAAGTTGTTAACGCATTATAATATAATAGTATTTATAAATTAAAGGAAAATATACAAGGGCTGTTGACTGGCCCTTGTATATGTATTTAAGGAGGTTTTATGAAAAATAAAATCAAATTATTAGGTTTAAGTTTATTTGTTGTTTCGTCTTTAGCTGGTTGTAATACCAATAAAGACGATGGTGATGTTGAATTAGTTTATTGGTGTTTCAATGATCAAGTTGCATCATTTGAAAGAAGGCTTGAACCATTCACAGAAAAAACCGGTATCAAAGTACGTGTTGAAGGCATTAGAGCTTCAACATGGGCAGAAACCACACAAGAGATTAGTACTGCGGCATATTCTGGAACATTGCCAGATTGTGCTGATATGGCTTCAGAATCAATGGCTACATTAGTTTCTTCTAATCTAGTATCGCCTATTGATGAATATGTGACTCGTGACGCAGGAGAAATAGCTGATTCCGTAGCTGAAATGGATCCAAAACTTTACAATGCACATATCTATAACGGAAAGCGTTATTCTCTTCCAACGATTTGGAATGCTCCAATTATGTTTTATAATAAAAATGTTTTAACTAAAGCAGGCATTACTTCATCGAATGAACATTATCCACATTCTGGTTGGACTGTTGAAGATTTTATTTATTGTTGTAATCAAATAACTAAAAATAATACCAAGACAGGTGCTAATAATGTTTATGGTTGTAAAATTGAGAATCAATACTTCTATTCAATCGAACCTTGGTTAAATTCATTTGGTACTTCAATTTTAAATGATACCTGGACTAGCTCAACTATTAACAGTGATGCTGCAAAGAACTGTTTTCAAACATTGCATGATTTTTTAAATAATGATGATTATTCTAAAGTAGTTTCTCCAGCAATGGGTGGAACAACCTCGTATGAATTATTCTTTTCAAATCGTGTTGGGTTTATGATTTTATCTTTGCCATATGTTTATACGTTGTATAATGGCGGTTTTAATGATTCAAAAGATGCAATTGAAAAACTTCACCAAGGATATGATGTTATTACTTTTCCAAGCGTTGATGGAATTTCAAGAACATTAATGGGTGTTGGTGCTACAGCAATCTTTAAAACATCAAAGCACCAAGAAGAGTGCTGGCAACTAGCTAAATACATTTCAAGTAAGGAATTCCAAGACAATGAATTAACTGAAACTATTTGGGCAATTCCATCCATTAAGTCGTCTTTAGATATTTTGTCTCAAAAGCCATATTATCCGAAAAATGGAAAAATTTTCTATGAGGCATTAGAAAATTCTAAGATTGTTCCGGCTCCGGCAAACTACTCAGCTATTGAGCTTGAAGTTAGAAAATGGTTCTCTGGATATTTATCTAATACTTCTGGTTTTGCACTAAGTGGCAATAAGGGAAATACCCTCGACACTTTAGCTGCTACTATTAATTCTTATTTATAATTTATGTTTAAAAAAACAAATGCAAGGATCAAAGACTATCAAAAAAATGATAATGTAGCATATTTATTTGTGCTACCAGCTTTAGTATTTTTTCTTGCATTTGTTTTATATCCGGCAATCTCAACATTTCGCTTAGCGTTTTTTGATTGGGATTTTTTAAGTGAATATAAGACTTATGTTGGCTTTGATAATTTTATTCGTCTATTTCAGATGAATGAATTTTACATGGTTTTAGGAAACACTGCTTTATATACATTTATAACCGTTATTTTAAAAGTTTTTGGTGGCGTTTTATTGGCAAACTTTGTATTTACGCATGTAAAAGGTAAAGTTAAATCCTTCATTGTTGAAAGTGCATTATTTATGCCAATTGTTATTCCAATGTCAGTCATCGCTATGATTTTTAACAGTATGTTTGATACTGATTATGGCATTGTAAATGGAATTATTAAGGCGTTTAACAGCACTCCAGTTGGATGGTTAACTGATGTTGATATTGCTCTTTACACAATCATGTTTCTTGATGTATTTAAAGGTATTGGGTTCTTCTTCATGATCTCATTAATTGCAATGAGAAATATTCCTAAAACTTATTACGAAGCTGCTGATATGGATGGAGCAGGAAGCATTAGAGTATTTACTAACATAACGTTCCCGCTGATAGGAAATAACTTAGTTTATCTATTAGTTACTGCGTTTTTATCATCGTTCCAAGTTTTTGAACCGATCTATTTACTTTTAGAAGGAAAATTTGGCGATACAAAAATTACAATTTCATACATGCTGTGGCAAAAAGCGTTCGTTTATCGTGATGTTGGATTAGCATCTACAATTGCTATTGTTATTTTCATTATTGCCTTAGTTGTCACATTAATTCAGATATTTGTAACAAGAAAGTTAACCTATAATGACGAAAAATAGTAAATTAAAATTGAAAAAATGTAACAATACAACCCTTAACGTTTTAAGGTTCATTTTTGGTGCACTAATTTGTATTGTTATGCTTTTTCCATTTTATTTTATGGTCATTTCTTCGCTTAAGACAATGACTGAGTATACAGCAGCAGTTCCTACTCTTATACCTCATGAGATTTCATTAGATGGTTATAAATTAGTTTTCTCAAATATGGAAGTATTTGGAAAAATGTTTTTGAATTCTTTAACATTAGCAATAGTTATTCCTGTTTTACAGACTATTGTTTGTTTGCCATGCGCTTATGCATTAGCAAGACTCAATTTTAAAGGTAAACAGTTTATTTTCATTCTTCTTATTTGTGCCATGATGTTTCCGGGTCAATTAACAATTATTCAAAACTTCTCAACTATGGTTGAATTGCAACTTGTTAATAAACTTTCATCAGTTATATTGCTTGGTATTTATTCAAGTGGTGCAATTTTTATGATGAGACAATATTTTATTGGACTACCGAAAGAATTGGAAGAAGCAGCAAAAATGGATGGGTGTAATGCCTTTTTAAGCTTTATTTATGTTGCTGCTCCTATTTCTCTACCTATTGTTTCTACTAATTTAGTTTTGTGTTTTAACGGTGTTTGGGGAGATTTCTTTGGGCCAATGCTTTTATTAAAGAAAAGAGAAGTTATGACACTTCCTGTTGGTATGAAATATATTATGGGTCAATTAGGAAGCACAACACCTACAGCAAATTTAGCTGCTTTAACCGTTATGTGTATTCCAGTTATTATTTTCTTTTTTATATTTAGAAAGAAATTAATTGGCGGAATTGCTAATACAGGTATAAAAATGTAAGGAGATTTATTTATGAAGAATAGAATTTTAATTTATTGTGGTATCTTAGCAAGTTTGTTGCTTGCCGGATGTAATAATAAGTATGTTGACGATAAAGATATTTCTCTTGTTTATTCAAATTTAGATACTGCTCAAATGTATCAAAAAAGTGAAATTGGACTATCAATTAATCTTGACTCCTCAATTAATGTTTATAATGAAGATGATATAAGTGTTTCAGCTTTAGTCATTACTCCTGACGGGCAAGAACTCGTTGTTCCAATGTTTTACTATGAGGAATATGCAAGACATCTTGAAGGGCAAATGGAAATTCTTGATAAGATTGGAGATGGACAATTTAGATTAAGATATACACCAAGAATTGCTGGCGAGCATAAAATTAAAGTCACAATAGCACAAAATGGTGTCGTTAAAAAATATCCTGCAGATGGTTATCTTAATTTTAATGTTAAACCAGGAACAAAAGATGCCTTTTTAAAAGTGAGCGATGATAAAACTCACTTAGAATATTCTAATGGTGCTCCATATGTTGGAATTGGACATAATATGTGTGGTTGGGAATGGGCTGGATCAGACAATATGTCCGGCACATATGAATATGATAAATGGTTCCACTCATTAGTTAATCAAGGAGGAAACATGGTTCAGTTTGACTTATCAGAAGGTGACCAAATTGAATGGACAAGATTAAATAATGAACTTGAATGGAGCAATTGCTATAACGGTTTAGGATTTTATAATCAAAAAACTTGTTTTAAAAACGATTACAAGGTCTCATTAGCTGATCAACTTGGATTATTTTATAGATTTACACTTTTTCATTGGGAAGATTTTGATACTGAATCAGATAACTTTCCTGATTGGGGCTGGTTGAGAAATCCTTATAATTCTGCAAATTCTGGTAATGAATATGCGACTGATGTAAGTGATTTCTTTGTAAACGAAGCATGTAAAAAAGCAGTTAAAAACTTCCTAAGATATGTTGTTGCACGTTGGGGCTATTCGACTAATATGATGATGTACGAATTATTTAATGAGGTTGATGCTCCTGGTATGTTTTGGGGAAGAAATAAGAGCTATTCAACTGCATTGCCAGGTATCACAGCATGGCATAAAGAAATGTCTGCTTATTTGAAAGAATTAGACGTTAATACTCATATGATTTCTACAAGTTGTGCAAGTGCTGCATATGGGAATGAATTTTGGCAATTAAAAGATATTGATATAACTACAATTCATAACTATACAATGTACAATGACGAAGGGACAATTAATCAATACGAAATTGTTAAAAACACAACTGAATTTGTTACATCTAGAATATCATCAACTAAAAAGCCAATTGTTTTTGGTGAGTTTGCTTTATCACCAGGAGGAAATACTCAAAGAGAATTCGATAAAAAAGGAGTTAGTTTTCACAACGGTTTATACTCTGCAATAATGGCAGGAAGTTTAGGAACAACAATGCATTGGACTTGGGGTTCATATATTGATGAATATGATTTATATAACCACTATAAAGGGGTAAATACTTTGTTTGATGGTGCGGATTTAAGAGGATTTAAAAATTTTAATAATTTAGAGACAGGCCAACAAGAAGGAAGAATTTGGTATACTGGTCTAAAATCTGACAATAGAGCATATGTTTGGGTTAAAGATAGTATGTATGACTACAATCAAATTCGTTATGGTTATATTGAAAGACAAATTAATGCAGGTACTTTTGAAATAACAAACATGATTCAAGGCGATTATTCTCTTGAGTTTGTAGACACTTATAATGGAAAAATTTTATCTACAGCTGAAGTTACTGTTGGAACTAATAAAAAATTAGTTGTTTCTTATCCTGCATTTATGAAAGATTTCGGTATTAAAATTGTTCTTAATTCGGATTATTACCAAAGTGTTGATATGACCTCATCTGCAACAATGAATTCTTCTTATACAATTCAAAATAAATCTAAAATAACCGTATATGGCACAGGATATAGTGTAAGTGGTATAAGTGATTCTTGTAGATTTGTTTACTTATCAACAAGTAACAATTTTACTTACACAGCAAGGCTTGATAAGGCTAATTATGGTGGCAATGGTGCAAATGCAGGCATTATGGTTAGAGAATCATTGGGTGGCGCATCAAAAATGGTTTTTGTTGGTTATACAAATTATGGTACATATGAAACTGTTTACAGACAAAACACTGGTAATACAGCAGTTAGACAAAAATATGGAGAAACATTAAATCTTGGTTGCTATATAAGAATTGTCAAACAAGACAGTGAAGTTTCTACATATATTTCAAATGATGGAATAAATTTCAATTTAGCCAAAACATTAACAATGGATTTAACAACATCATATATCGGCGTTGCTGTTAGCAATACTAATGAATCTGGATATGCAAAAGGCGTATTTAGCAATATTACTTTCTCGAGGTAATCTATATGAAGAAGTTAGTTAATCAAAAAACAATTAATGAAAATATTCAATATTTTACCGAAAAAGATAATGAATACACATGCTTGCTTGGCGGAATTGGAACAGGATCAATTACTCTTACTTCAAGAGGAAATATAATTGACTGGGAAATTTTTAATAAACCCAATAAAGATGGCACCTATCCATTTACTTTTTTCTCAATGTTTTCAAAATTTGAAGGGCAAGAAAAAGGTGAAGTTCGTATCTTAGAATCAAGATTAACACCTCCTTATAATCATTTAAGACCTAATGGTTATCCAAGTAATGAACTTGCTGGTATTCCTAGGTTTGAATCTTCAAGAGTTCATAATGAAGGCGGTTTCTATAATTTAGAATTATTTGATAAATCCTTGCCATTAAAAGTTGAAATGGAAGCTTTTTCACCTTTTATTCCTACTAATGCGGATGAAAGCGGAATACCTGCTATTTCGTTTAAATTTAAAGTAAAAAACTTAAGTAAAAAGAAATGCGAAATTTCTGTTTGTCATTCTCAATCCAATTTAACTTCCATTGATAGCATTACAATGTTTAATGACATTATTTTAAAAAAGGAACTTATTAACGAAGAAATAAAAAATGAGAATTATAAAGGTATTTTATTTAAAAGTTTAGAAGACAAAAATTCTAGAAATTTTGGGACGATGTGTATATTAACTAATGCTAAAAATTCTTCTACTAAGAAAGAATGGTTAGGTGGAGCATGGTTTGATGCACAGCAGGATTTCTTTAACGATTTTATGGATGATGGATTGCTTGAAGAAACAACAATAAATTTGGAAGATAAAGGACCATTATCAAATTTTGCAACTTTAAAAGTAGGATCCATTGCTATTAAAGAAGTATTGCAGCCAGGAGAAGAAAAAGAATTTGAATTTGTTTTAGCTTGGTCATTTCCTAATAGAGTTAAAAGTTGGGAAGGCCACATTTGTCCAGCAAGAAATCCTGGCGATGAGATTATAAAAAATTATTATTCATATAGATTTGATACTGCTGATAAAGCAGGGTTTTATCTATTAGATAATCTAAGTAGATTGTATGATTCTAGTAAAGCTTTTGTTGAAGCACTATTTTCTACCGATTTAGATAAATATGTTGTTAGATCAATTAATAACACTTTAACTGTATTAAAAAGCCAAACTTGTTTTAGAGTTGGAGAAGAAGGTAGATTCCTTTCTTGGGAAGGCACTTTTAATAAACGAGGTTCTTGTGAAGGCAACTGTACACACGTATGGAATTACGCTCAAGCACTGTGCTTTTTGTTCCCAGAATTAGAGAAAAGCATGATTGATACGGCTTACTTTAAGGAAACAGATGATAAAGGTAATATGGCTTTTAGAACCATGACAGTTTTAGGCGATAAAAGATGGGATATGATTCCAGCTACAGATGGTCAAATGGGAATGATAATCAGGCTTTATCGTTATTGGAAATATACAGGTGATGATAAATTTCTTGAAAAATGTTATCCAATAATGAAGAAAACATTAGATTTTGCTTTTGATTATTGGGATGAAAATAAAGACTTTGTTTTAGATTCAAGACAACACAATACATATGATATTGAATTTTTTGGTGAAAACTCGATGCTAAATTCAATTTTCTTTGCAGCCTTAAAAGCAGCAAGTAAAATGGCTGAATTTGTAGGAGACAAAGAAAGCAATATCAAATATTGTGATGCATTTGAAAAAGGCTCAGCCTTGGCGGATAAACGTCTTTATAAAAATGGATATTATATTCAAGGAATTGAAGATGTTAATTCACATAAGTATCAGTTTGGCGATGGAGTGTTGAGTGATCAATTATTCGGTCAAACTTTAGCACATATTTCTTCTTTAGGCTATGTTTTACCTGAAAATCATGTTAAATCTGCGATTAAAAAGATTTATGACAATAACTTTAAAGAAAATTTCTTCAAGCATTTTTCTGCTCAAAGGACATACGCTTTAAATGATGATAAGGGATTAGTTTTGTGTACTTGGCCAAAAGGAACAACAAGGCCTAGATTTCCTTTTGTTTATTCAGATGAAGTATGGTCTGGTGTTGAATATCAAGTTGCAACAAATCTTATTTATGAAGGTTTTATAAAAGAAGGATTAAAAATTATTAAGGCTATTCGCGAAAGACATGATGGTCTTAAACGTTCTCCAAATGACGAAATTGAATGCGGACATCATTATGTGAGAAGTTTGGCTTCTTTTGGAACATTAGTTGCTCTCTCTGGTTTTAAATTTGATGCAGGGAAATACGCTTTAAAAGATTCAAAAACACCTTATTCTACGTTTGTAATTACAAACAAAGGTTTTGGAATTGCAAAAATAAGTAAAGGCAATATTAAAATTGAAGAATTATTTGGTTCAATAAAAGAAGAAGATTTTTCATTGAGGTAACTATATGAAAAAAGTATTATTTTTAGCTTTAACTGCAGTTGCACTTAGCTCCTTGCTGGGTGCAAAGAAATGTTTTGAAACTAAAGCATTAGAAGATGATTGGATAACACAGGATTTAGATTTTTCTAGATGGTCAGTTATTAATAATTCATCAGATTCAACTGTTGATTTTGCTTATACTGAAGACAATGATGGCTCTTACTTGCTTGATATTAATAAGTCACAAGCATGTTTTTCTGGAATTGAAATTGATGTGGAAAGCCAAATTGATGAAGCTTCGTTAAAAGGCGAAGGAGATGCAATCAGTTTTGACTTTAAACTTAAAAATTTGGTTTCTTTAGATTCAACAAACACGCTTAATTTATCATTTAATTTTTCAGATGGAGAAACATGGAATATCTTAGCAACACAATCGTTAACAGGTATACCGTCTTTATATGACACTGATGAAGAAGCAGCGGTTAGATTAGACTTTACATGTTTGCCAACAGATAAGGTTTATACAGACATTGTATCTTTTATTATTGGTGTTGATGGGTCGTTGTCATCAAGTTTTTATATTTATGACTTTAAATTGGCTTTTTCAACTTCATCTATTGCTCGAAATGTTAATGTCGATACATTAAACACTATTGGACAGTATGGTTCAACTTTTGGTGCTTATCAGTATGGTGGTGCAAGTGGTACAAATACAAAACTTACCGTAATCACTGATGAACTTAAAAGTAAGGAAGGTGATAAATCTGCATTGGAATTGTCAATTGAAGGAATTGCATCTACATCTAACAGATTTTATTCATCATATTTTAAATTATCAGCACAAGCAGTTGCTGCATCATTAATTAACCCTCAATCCATTAGTTTTTGGATTTACAATAGTAAAAGTTTTTCAGGTGGTCTTTATTTTAAAATAAACGGCACTGAAATTTATAATGGTTTATTAGAGGATGAAAGCGGAACGCCGTTAACTTTTTCTCGTGATTTAGATTATGTTGGATTTAGGAAATACACCTTAAATTTAACATCTGCTCAGTTTAAAGCCGCTGAATTAGAAATTGGCATTTGGGGTGCGGATTTAGATTCAAAAATCTACTTATCCAAATTTTCATTTATTGATTTAAGAAAAGAAACTGTAGGATATAAATACATTGGTGCAATGAATGCTTTTAATTACACTAATTATACTGATGGACAATCTTTTAATTATGATCTAGTAAATTACAGTGAATTTTCACATAATGCTGACCAGTCGGCTTTATTTATATCAAGAAATGAATATGAAGTTTCATATTATACATGTGTTTATTTACAAAAATTTGGAGAAGTTGCTGAAGAATTAAAAATAAAAAAGCCAACTCTTTTATCAATTTGGGTAAATTCTCAATTAGAGACATCAGAAGATACAGGTGTTGCCTTTAAAATCAAACTTAGCGACTCTACATTGAAGGAAATATATCCAACAAATGCTGAAAGAGGACTTAATTTTACAGGCTTTAAGAATATGGTTTTTGATATATCAAAAATTAATATTTTTGACATTGTTGAATTCGAATTTGCTATTTGGGGAAAAGAAGCAGCTTCTATTTATTTCTCTGATATAAATATTTATGATGGCGCTAATATTGTTCCTGAAGCAACAAGCTATGAAGAATTAACAGTCAAAAATGAAGATATTATTCCATTAGCTTCATCAATTAATGCTTATATGTATAGTAACAATGGAAAAATTGAATTTTCAACATATAGACAGGACTTAAGTGGAAAAACTTGGGTTGAAAGAAAACTTGATGATGTAATGAAGAATAACATAAGTGGCATTAATTTAGTTGTTTCTTGTCTAACTCCTTTCGATCACAATGTAGTTAATTTTGAACTTGTATATGAAGACGAAAGCGAATTAGAAGCTTCTTATATTGTTGCCTCAACTTCATTCTCAGAAGAAGGCGGTGGTAATTTTATCGTAAACTTTGCAGAATTGCCTTATTTCTTGAATGCTACCAACATTACTAAACTTAGAGTTTCATGTTTTGGTGAAGATAGTGAAGTTTCTGTGACTATTAATGAACTTAAAGTAATTTACAACGAAACTTACTCAGCTAATGAGATTTATTCAAAAGTTATTTGTGATTTTGATGATGAATCATCTATTTTAGACTGGGGAATTTCTGGTGAAGAATCTTCAATCTATTACAAAGAATTTGATGGAGACGCAAGGTTAGGTGATGGCTGTCTTAAGTATACTTTTGCGAGTATGTCAGAATACAATTTCTCATGGTCTGAGATTTATTATAATTTGAATGATTTAGTTGTAAAAAATAGTGATAAGAGTATATATGGGTTAAGTTTTTGGCTTTATAATACGCATTATATTACTTCTGGTGCATTTGGGTATTGGATTAAAGTTTCAGAAACTAATGGATGCGAATACGAAGTTAATTTCAATTCAATTGAAACCGAGTTAGACACAAATAATAATCTCGCATTCACTGGATGGCAGAAAATAAATATTCCTTTATCTGGAGATTGTTATACTGAATGTAGTTATAACGAAGGTTATTCAAAAGACAATCCAAGAATATTTGATTGGAAAAAATTGCAATATATTAAATTTGGATTCTGGGGAAAATACTTTAATGCCGCCGATGGTTATAGTGCAATAGCTAAAGTTGATGATTTTAGATTTGTTTCAGGTGAAAAAATCATTGATGAAAGTGAAACATATAATATTAATTACGTTTTGAATGGTGGAGGATTGCCAAAAAACTCAAAGACTACCTATGTTGAAGGCGAAACATTTGAGTTGCCAATACCAACTAGAGCGGGCTTTAACTTTGAAGGATGGTATAAATCCGCATCCTTGATTGGAAATCCAATTGATTCAATTAAATCAACTGATAAAGGCAATATTACCTTATATGCTGCATGGAGTATTGACAAGGGATATGGATCAAGATTAGCCCTTATTATTGGGCTAAGTGCAGGTGGAGCCCTTATACTTGGCGGAGGTATTACTTTTGTAGTAATTTATTTAAAGAAAAAGAAAAAACTTGTACAATAGTTAATATGAGTAAAATTACAATTAAAGAATTAGCAAAAATTACAGGTTATAGTAAATCAACAGTTTCTTATGCCCTTAATGGCAAAGATGGTGTCGGAAACAACGCCAGAAAAGAGATTATTGAAAAAGCTAACGAACTTGGTTATTTTCCTAATCCTTTTGCCCAAAATATTTCTAGTGGTACTTATAGAAATATTGGCGTAATTTTAAGAGATATTAAAAACCCGTTCTATGCAAATGTGTTTTCAGTAATTGGTAGACTTTGTGAAAAAGAAGGCTATGAAGTTATGTATTATGATTTAGCCGGAAATCCAAATCGAACAAAAAAAGGAATCGAATTTTTAAAGCAAAAAATGGTTCAAGGTATAATTCTTGATTTTTTTGGTAACACAGAAGAAGTTATGGATTCAATACTAAGCCTTCAAATTCCCGTTGTTGTTTTCGGTCTTAATATCAATGATTCAATATCGTGTGTACAAGCCGATGATGAAAATGGAGCTCGTGATGCAGTTGATTATTCTTTAAAATGTGGTTGCCGAGATATTTATTATATTGGGAAAAACGGCACCGATATTTTTGATTTAAGAAGAGAGAAAACAATTAAAGAACGTTGCGAGTTCTATGGTTTAGATTTTAAAGATCATACTTTTTACATTGAAAAAACTGATGATATTGCAAATGAAATTATAGAAAAGTGTCCACCTGATAGTTTATTTATTTGTTATAACGACGTTTTAGCATGTAAAGTTATTTCTTCTTTAATGAAGAAAAACAAATTTGTTCCAAATGATTATTCAATTATAGGTTTCGATAATATTGATATTATTCCTTACCCATTAACTACTATAGACATTCCTAAATCTCAAATGTCAGTTGAAGCTATTAGATTGCTTTTTAAACAACTTAATGGCGGAGAAAAAGAAAAAGTTACACTGTCTTCAAAATTAATTATTAGAGATTCGGTTAAACAAAAAAATGAAAGAGACAACAAATAGAAGACTAAAAGGTCTTAAACATATTTTGGCTCATGAATTCAATAGTCCAATTATTGTTAGTCTTTTTTGCGTTTTTAGTTTTTTGCTATTTTTCATATGGTATGGGTTTAAATATTTTACAGATGCTTCAATTTATAGTGGTTTAGCTGATGATTTATCTAATCAAGTAGATATAGTTCGTTATTTAATTACAAACCAAATTCTTTTTTCATTAATATCAATAATTGTTATTCCTTTATCATTTATTCTCTTTGGTGGTTTAGTTGGATACTTATGTGAATTAAACCTTAATTTTTCTAAACCAAGTATCAAAATATACTTTATCTCAATAAAGAAAACATTTAAGTATTCTTTGATAGTCGGTTTTATTGCGGCTTTTATTTATAATCTATGTGCATTTATAAAATGGGGAAACAACCCTATTTATTCTGTTTTTTATTTAGGAATTATTATACTTTCACTATTGTTTATTTATCCTCCATTAGTGTTTGTAATGTTTGAAGGATATATTTATCAAGGAAAGGTATTTGTTGCTTTAAAAAATGGCTTTATTCTGTTTTTTCAAGAGCCTTTAGTTAATGCACTTTATTTTTATCTTTCAATTGTTCCAATGGTTTTATTTTTTGTTTTTAGCGAGATGTATTTTGTCTATTTTTTACTATTAATTTTAGCTATTTATGGTTTTGGTTTTATTTTAATTGTTTTGTCGAATCGTATTTTCTTAATTTTAGATCGATATGTTAATAAATTTAACTATCCTAAACTTTATGAGAAAAATATAGATATTGTTTTAAGGGAGTAAAGGTATGCTAAAAGGATTGCCAAAAGAAATTAATCCTGACTTACTTAAGGTTTTAAGTGAGATGGGACATGGAGACACGATTTTAATTGCAGATGCAAATTTTCCTGCATATTCCAAAGGTATAAAAGTCATTAGGGCTGATAACATAAAAGTGTCAGCTATGTTAAAAGCAATGCTTAAATTGATTCCATTAGATACATTTAGTAATAAAAGCGCTGTTGTAATGATTAAAGACGAAGGTATGTTACCTGAATGTTCATCAACATATCAAAAGATAATTGATAATGTTAAAGAAAAGATAAAAGTCACCGGTTTATTTCGAAATGATTTTTATGTAGCGAGTACGAGCTGTTATGCAATTGTATTGACATCGGATACAACTCCATATGCAAATATTATTTTAAGGAAAGGCATAATAGATTAAAGAGGTGAAAATATGTATAAAGATTTATTAAAAGAATTTGTTGAAGCTGAAAAAAATTCAGTCAACGCATTATTAGAAAGCATTGATGATCAATATGATGACGTTATAAATGCTATTTTAATGTGTGAAGGTAAGATAATTTTTC
Organism: Bacilli bacterium; assembly: GCA_024408105.1. GTDB lineage: Bacteria > Bacillota_I > Bacilli_A > RFN20 > CAG-826 > Fiminaster. Next base: position 14,694 of record JAKSVG010000018.1, read on the forward strand.
TTGGTATTGGTAAAAGTGGTCATATTGGTGAAAAATTAGCAGCAACTTATTCATCTACAGGAACTCCATCATTTTTTGTTCACGCTGCAGAAGCCAGGCATGGTGATTTTGGCATGATTGAGGCTAGAGATTTAGTTATTGTCTTATCCCATAGCGGCACAACAAAAGAAACAGTTGAAGCAATGACGGGGCTTAAAAATATAGGTTGTAAGACAGTAGCATTCTGCAAATCGGAAGATGCAGAGTTGGCAAAACAATGCGATTTAACAATTGCATATCCTTTTGGTAAGGAGGCTGATAGACTAGGTTTAGCACCATCTTCTTCAACTACTGTTCAATTAGTTTTAGGAGATGCCATTGGTTTAGCTGTTTCTTCTTTAAAGAAGTTTACTAGAGAAGATTTCTTTAAATATCATCCAGGTGGTACTCTTGGAAACACACTTAAAAAGGAAGTTAAATAAAATGAGTGTTTTAGTTGTAGGTAGTTTTGTTGTTGATTGCATCGCTAGATGCGATCGTGCGCCTGAAGCTGGAGAAACAGTTATTGGCAACTCATTTAAAACTTTTTTAGGTGGAAAAGGAGCAAACCAAGCTTTTGCGTCTATTAGAATGGGCTCAAATACAACAATGGTTGGTGCAGTTGGAGATGATGCCTTTGGCAAAGATTTTATCAAAACTATGAAAAACGAAGGTTTTGATACTAAATTTGTCAAGGTTGTTCCAAATTCAACAGGAACAAGTTTGGTAACAGTAGAGGAAAGTGGACAAAATAGAATCTGTATGACACCTGGTGCTAATATGGATTATGAAGTTGAAGATTTATTAAAAATAGAAATAGAAAATTTCAATATCATCGTAACTCAATTTGAAATGCAATATTCAATAGCTAAGAAATTAAGTGAATTAGCAGGCAAATATAATAAAAAATTCATTTTAAATCCTGCTCCTGCTAGAGCAATCGATGATGAACTACTTAAAAATGTATATTTAATTACTCCTAATGAAACTGAATTAGGAATAATCATTAATAAAAAACTAGAATCAATGGATGATTATATTGAAGGGGCAAAAGATTTATTAAATCGTGGTCCTAAAAACGTTATTGTTACTCTTGGGACCAAAGGTTCATTGTTAGTTAATAAAGATGGTCATACGTTGATTCCTGCTATAAAAGTCAAAGCAATTGATACTGTCGGTGCAGGAGATTCATTCACTGGTTCATTAGCATCTCAGTTAGATCAAGGAAAGACATTAATTGAAGCAATGAAAGTAGCTACTGCAGTTGCAGCACTAGAAGTGCAAAAAAATGGTGCAATTCCTGCAATGCCTTATAAAGAAGAAGTACTTAAATTTATGGAGGAATAAATATGGCTAAAATAGAACTAAGACACCTATATAAAGTATATTCAAATTCGTTTAAAAGCAAAAAAGAATTAAAGGCTAATAACTACGAAGTAAAGCCAGCTGTTAGTGATTTTTCAATGGATATCGACGATGGTGAATTCGTAGTTTTCGTTGGTCCTTCCGGCTGTGGAAAGTCAACGACTTTAAGAATGATTGCAGGTCTTGAAACTATTACTGATGGCACACTTACTATTGATAATGAAGTGATGAACAAGGTTGAAGCCAAAGATAGAAATATTTCAATGGTATTTCAAAACTATGCTTTATATCCAAATATGAATGTTTTCAACAACATGGCGTTCCCTTTAAAAATTAGAAAACATCCTGTTCCAGTATTTGATAAAGAAGGTAATAGAAAACTTGTTGTTGATAAAGAACAAATTGAATCAATAAAGGAAAAAATTTCTGTCCTTAAAAAAGAGGATCCGGAATCAAAAGAAATTGAAAAGTTAAAACAACAAATTGCAGAACTAAAATTAAAACCTTCAAAACCAGCTGTTAGGTATGTTCATTATACAAAAACCGAAATTAAAGAAAACGTTGAGAAAGCAGCTGAAATACTAGAATTAACACAATATTTAGATAGAAAACCTGCTGCATTATCTGGCGGACAAAGACAGAGAGTTGCATTAGGTAGAGCGCTTGTTAGAGATCCAAAGATTTTCTTGTTAGATGAACCACTCAGTAATTTGGATGCAAAATTGCGTTCATCAATGCGTGTTGTTATTACAAAACTTCATAATCAACTTAAAACAGTATTTATTTATGTTACCCATGACCAAGTTGAGGCTATGACAATGGGTACTAAGATAGTTGTTATGAAAGATGGTTTTATTCAACAAATTGGTACACCTGATTATTTGTATAATCATCCATATAATAAATTTGTTGCAGGTTTTATTGGAACTCCTCAAATGAATTTCTTCAATGGAGAAATTGAAAAAAACGGCACTATTAAGTTTGCAAATAATTTATATATTAAATTAGATGCTAAAGAAATTTCAAGATTGGTAGATATTAAAGAAACAAAAGAAATTATTCTTGGTATTAGACCAGAAGATGTCCATTTAGTTAATAAACAAAGTAAAGAAAAATTTGATTGCGTATTTGATGCAAAGCTTGATGTTTTAGAAAATTTAGGTTCTGAAACATTAATTTATTGCAACATGAATGAGGTTGAATCTAATAAACTAATTGAATCATCAAATGATATTAAGCTTATTTCCAAAATTAGTTCAAAACTTGCTTCAACAGATAAAAACCTCAAATTTGGTATTTCAATGAAAGACATTCATATTTTTGATAAAGAAACAAGTGTGTCTTTGTTCAAAGATATTGATCCAGGTTTATTTAAAGAATAGTTCTTCTAAAATTAATCGTAAATATTGCAAGTCTAAAAATTTGTAACTTATTTTTTTGTTCCATTGCGTGCGCTAGTAAAGGAAAAATTTCACAAGATACTTGAGAAATCTTTCCAATAGCGCGTATAATATGCTCGCGAGTTTGAAGGAGGATTTTATGAAGAAAACATCAATCCTTAAAAACAAAACATTAATTATTGGTTGTGGTTCACTTGGTGCAACAATTGCTAATAAATGTTCACAAGAAGGCAAAAACATCATGGTCGTTGACACAGATGCTAAATCTTTTGAACGTTTATCAGATCGTTTTAGTGGATACACATTTGTTGGTGACGTTACTGATCTCTCTACTTTAGAGGAAGCATACATCACAACAGCAAAAGAAATTATTATTACAACTGGTGACGATAACACAAATTTATTTGTCGCGCACATTGCACGCGTTATCTATAACGTTCCACAAATTTATGTTCGTTTATCTGACCCAGATTCAGAGATTTTATTAAAAGGTATGGATATTAAATCCATATTCCCACTTGAATTATCATTTGATAAGTTCAATTTAATGAGAGGAGGCCGCAAATAATGAAAATCGTTATTGCAGGTGGTTCTAATACCGCAGACTACATTATTAAAAACTTTAAAGGCCATTCTCATCAATTGACTATTATTAACTTTGATAGAGAGGCTGCAAATTATTTAGCAAAATCATCTAAGTTACCAGTTTTCTATGGAGACCCGACTAAACCATATTGTTTAAAGGATGCTCACATTGAAGGCTCTGACATCTTTATTGCTTTAGGCAATAGAGACTGCGACAACTATGTTTCTTGTTTGCTTGCTAAAAAGGTTTTCAACGTTAAAAAATGTATTTGTATTTGTTCAAACCCGAAGAACGTTGAAGTATTTAAACAATTAGGTATTGATTCAGTCATTTCTTCAACTGAACAATTAGTTCAATCAATCCTTTCTGAATCATCCCTTGAATCCCTCATTAAGACTATGTCTTTAGAGGATGAAAAGATTGTTTTAACAGAAATTATTATCAAATCAACCTATTACATTGCACATAAACACATTATGGAAATTAACTTCCCTAAGACGGGTTCTATTGCATGTATTTACCGTAGACCAAGGGTTATTATTCCTAATGGTTCTACTTTAATTTTACCAAAGGATAAATTAATTGTTCTTTCGACACCAAATGATCAAAAGAGCATTATTGATTTCGTACAAAAGACTAAGAAATAATGAAAAAGACAGCATCAGGTTATAGATTAATCTTTGGTTATTTAGGATTGTTTATTACTTTTATTGGTATAACAATGCTATTACCTCTTTTTGTCTTGTTTGCTTACCCTCAAGAAGCAGCTGATTGGTATTGCTTTGCTGCACCTGGTGGAGGCGCTATTTTAGTTGGTATAGCCCTATTCATGTTGATTTTTAAACGTGATAAAGCACAACTAGGTAAGCACCAAGACGCTATTCTTTTAGTATTAATATGGCTTATTTCTATCTTTGTTGCAGCGGTTCCATTCATTATCAAAGGAGAATTGACCTTCACGCAATCTATATTCGAAACAACTTCTGCGTTTGGAACCATTGGTTTAACAGTATTTAATGAATCATGTTTTAATTCACATATATTTGTTCTTTATAGATCAATTATTTGTTTCTTAGGCGGAATTGGTTTAGTTCTTATTATTACATCTGCTATTTCAGATAGATATGGCTTAAAACTTTACATAGCTGAGGGCCACAATGATAAATTAATGCCAAACCTTGCTAAATCAGCACGTTTAATTCTTGGCATTTATATTGGCATTATTTTATTAGGTACTGGTTTATTCGTTTTAGCTGGTATGCCTGTTTTTGATGCTTTAATTCACTCCATTAGTGCTGTTGCAACTGGTGGTTTCTCATCTAGACCTGAAGGTTTAATTGCTTTCCAAGGTTCAACTAACTGGTCAGCAGTACAAGCTATTTCATGTATTTTAATGATTATGGGTGCCATTAACTTCCTTCTTCATATGTTCCTTATTACAGGTAAGTTTAGAAAAGTATGGCGTGATTGTGAAATTAGAACATTCTTAATTCTTGGTTTGATCTTTATTCCATTATTCTTTGTTGCTGTATTAGCTCAATATGGCTGGCAAAATCCTGTACAAGCATTATGTGAAGGGTCATTTACCTTTATTTCAGCAATAACAACCACCGGCTTTGCAAATACTGCAAGCATTATTAATCTTGGCGAAGTAGCATTATTCTTAATTGTTATTGTTAATATTATTGGTGGTGGAATGGGCTCAACAGCTGGTGGTATTAAGCAATACCGTTTAGCTATTGCGTGTAAATCCTTTTATTGGTCAACCAGAGAAAGATTATCATCTTCTAACTACATTTATCCTCACTATGTATGGAGATGTGGTGAACAAAAGGAAATTAAAGCTAATGATTCATCAGAAGCATTCAGCTATATCATTATTTATATTGCAATACTACTATTAGGTGGGCTTGTAACAACATTTGCAGCTCCAGAGGGCTGGACATATGGTCAAGCATTGTTTGAGTTCTCAAATGCTTTATCATCAACAGGTTTATCTAATGGTTTATGTCAAACTAATGCAGGTGTCCAATGGTGTTTAATTGTTGGTATGTTCCTTGGACGTCTTGAAATTCTATCTATTTTCTTTGCTTTATATAGAGTCGGCAGAGATATCTTAAGAAAGGAGACTCACTAATATGATTATTGATAATTTACAAAAGGCTAATATTGAAGCCTTAAAAAGCGGTGATAAGGTAGCAAGAGCAATTCTCTCTGTTGTTATCGCTAAATACAAAGCAAATGCCATTGAGCTTAAAGCTCAAGGAAAAGAAGCAAGCGATGCTGATATGGTAAAGATTATTACCAAATCAATTAAAGAACTTGATGAAGAAAAAGAAGGCTATGCAAAAGTTGGAAGAAATGAAGAAGTTGCAGCCGTTGATTCTCAAAAAGCATTAATTGAAAAATATCTTCCAAAACTTATGTCAGAAGATGAAATTAGAAGCATCATTGCTTCGTTAGAAGACAAATCAATGCCATCTGTTATGAAACATTTTAAAATGAACTACGATGGACAAGTTGATATGTCAGTAGTTTCAAAAATCGCAAGAGGACAATAATTTCTCTTGAGAAATAGCTTGTAATTAATTATAATTATCAAGCACTACAGGAGTGTCGTACAATGGTAGTACAACGGTCTCCAAAACCGCTAACGCGGGTTCGATTCCTGTCACTCCTGCCAGAAAGCAAAATTAAAGTCCCACTTGTGGGACTTTTTTCTATTTTAAATATTCAGGATAGTTCTCAATCAGGTAATCTAGATCTTTATCTCCACGACCTGATAGGCATACAACTATTGAGCCTGAATGCATAGTTCTCGCGCACTTAATCGCGTATGCGACAGCGTGAGCAGATTCAATAGCAGGAATAATTCCTTCTAACTTTGTTAATAAGAAGAATGCTTCGACAGCTTCTTTATCTGTTATTGATGCATAATCAACTCTTCCAATCGAATGAAGGAATGCGTGCTCTGGACCAACTCCAGGATAGTCTAAACCAGAAGCAATTGTGTATGCATCTTTAATATTTCCATTGTTATCTTGCAAGACAATTGATTTAAATCCATGAATTGTGCCTTCTTTACCGAATGCGATAGATGCGGCAGTTTTATCGGCATTAAGACTTTCGCCCGCTGCTTCAACGCCTACAAGCTTAACTGGATCATCCAAAAACGCTTCAAACATGCCAATTGAGTTGCTTCCTCCACCAGTACATGCACAGACAATATCTGGAAGTTCACCAGTTTTGTCTAAAAATTGTTGTCTCGTTTCTTTTCCAATAATTTCTTGGAAGTCTCTAATCATAAGAGGAAATGGATGTGGGCCTACTACGCTTCCCATACAATAGAATGCTGTTTTATATTCTTTAGCATAAGCTGCAAAAGCACTATCTACAGCTTCTTTTAATGTCTTAGTTCCTTCATTAACTTCAATAACTTTTGCACCTAAAATCTTCATTTTAGCTACGTTAGGGGCTTGTTTTTTGATATCAACAGCACCCATATGAATTTCGCATTCTAGTCCGAAGTATGCAGCAGCAGTAGCAACTGCGACACCATGGCTTCCTGCCCCAGTTTCTGCAATAAGTTTTGTCTTTCCGAGATATTTAGCAAGAAGGGCTTCCCCCATACAGTGATTCAATTTATGAGATCCGGTATAGTTTATATCTTCTCTTTTTAAATAAATTTGTACTTTGCCTAAGTATGTAGAAAGTCTTTCACAGTGATATAGTGGTGTAGGACGTCCTTGGAAGTCAGTTCTAATTCGACGTAATTCTTCAATAAATCTTGATGATTTGCAGATAGTTAAGTAACCTGTGTAAACCTCATTAAATGCTTTGGCTAATTCTTTAGATACAAAAGAACCTCCATACGGACCAAAAAATCCATCCTTCGTTGGATAAGTCTTTTTATATAGTCTGAAGTCAATGTTATCATTATTATATAATGATGGCGCAGCGTTATCTCTATTTGTTTTGACACGTTTGTCCATTGGTTTTGATGCCATTTCTGGAATCAGATAAGATTTGCCTTGTTTAAAGGCACCATCCACTCTACCTTCTTGGCATAAAGCGCGAACTCTTCTTTCATTCAAACCCCATTTATTTGCGGCTTCTTTTACACTTATATATATCATACCGAATAACCTCGTTCGGTATATATTATATTCCGTTTAATTTTAAAAATAAATATAAAAAGACTCAATCTTTTTAATACATATAAAATTTTTTTATAAAATTATTGATAATTTTTGAACGGATAATATAATATTTAGCGCGGAGGAATAACAAATGCTTAAGAAATTTAT
>JAKSVG010000019.1 GCA_024408105.1 Bacilli bacterium
GTGCCTCAGTTTAACTAATGGTCGGGATGACAGGATTTGAACCTGCGGCCTTCTGCTCCCAAAGCAGACGCGATACCAAGCTACGCTACATCCCGATTTGCATTTTCGTGGCGCGCCTTACAGGACTCGAACCTGTAACCCTCAGATTCGTAGTCTGATACTCTATCCAATTGAGCTAAAGGCGCATTTGCTTCAGAAAATGCTTTAGATATCTTAATACAAAGATATTTATTAAACAAGAATATTTTTCCTGCTGGAGGTTCCGATCGGAGTTGAACCGATGCTCATTGAGTTGCAGTCAATTGCCTTGCCACTTGGCTACGGAACCAGCGAGGAAAATTATATCATTGTCAAATTGTTATAACAAGAAACTTTATCGATTTCTTAAAGCGCGTCTTTGTTTGATCATTTTATTTTTCGTTCTTTTCTTCACAAGAACAAAAGTAATCAAGCCCGCTGCAACAACAATTTCAACGATTAAGATAATAAGAGCCCAAATAGGAAGCGGATTACTTCTAACATGTTCCCACATATCGAGAACTTTTTCATTTTGAGTACCAAAATCATCCATGACACATAAGTGAGGTAAATCGCTTCCTTCAGGGAATGTAGCAGTTAACATACGATTAACTTGAGATTCGTCTGCATGAATAATTGCGTCATTTGGATCTGTGATTGAATCTTTGAAGAAATATGATAAATCATATTCGATATATTCATCTTCAGATTCGCCACCAATTTCTCCACGAACATCGAAATAACTGTAATATAAATCAAGAACGTCATCTGAAGCAATTGCAGATGTATAGCCGACATACCAAGCATTTTGAATCGCACTTTCTGGTTTTGACATAAAATCAATGAATCGATAAGCTAATTCAGCATTCTTGCTGCTGGTTGGAATGCAAAATGCATCAAACCATATATTGCTGCCTTCCTCTGGTATAGAAAAATATAGTTCTTTTTCATAATCAGTTTCAGCTTCAGAAATAGCCCATGATGCATCACCACTCCAAGCTAAATTGGCGCCAATTTTTCCTTCAACCATATCGGTTTTGCCTTGGTCAACTTCAAAGCCAAACGAATTGTCTCTTAATTTGATTAAATCATCTTGAATCAATTTTAAAGTTTCGTCATCACATCTATTAAAGATGTCGTTAAGAGATTTATTGAATTGAGTTTCATCAATTTCGCCATTTTCTAGTTTAGTTTTTAATTCAGAAATCTCTTTTTCGAAAGTATGAATAACTCCAACAACATAAGTATCTCTCACAGAATCTTTAACAGAAAATGTTTTGCTAGTCTCTCTGGAATACAATGAATCCCAAGAACTGAATAATTCGATTGTTTTATCTAAATCATAGTTAAATTTAGTTTCATAGAATTCCGGAGAATACATCATGCCGACTGTTCCCCACATATATGGAACTGAATAATTAGACAATGGTTTATCAAACAATCTTTCGTTTGTCTTCTTGTCTTTAGGAAAAATACCATCAAATATATTCCATAAATATGGAGATACATGCTCTTTAATATCATCATGTTCTTTTCCAGAAGATGGAAGAGATTGAATAAGGTCATAACTAATAAGTTTTTGAACCATGTAGTCACTAGCAACAATAACATCGTAAGATGATTTACCAGTCATAAGTTCATTAAACATAGTTTCATTTGTGTCATATGTATCATAGACAAAATCGATATCTTGGCCATATTCAGCTTTGATATATTTTTTGAATTGAACCATCATTTCATCATCTGAGAAGAATTGAGCATAGTTTTCTTCTAGTTCTTCTTCACTCACACCGCCGCCTTCATAAATATAGTCACCAGCATTTAAAACTCTTAAAACAATATGATTAGATGATGAACAGCCAGATGCAAGAGCAGCACTAGCCATCATAATAGGAAGTAATAATAAATATTTAGAACGAAGTTTTTTCATGTCTTACAAACCCCCTTCTATTTTTATTCTTACCTTTGTAATATTTAATTACAACAATAGAAATCACTATTGCAAGCACGCCCAAGAATATGAACAAAGTTAATGGTCTAAGTTCAGCTGGAACAGTATGCTTCTTTAAGCTAGCTTGAATAAATGTGGATAATGTCTCGATAGCAGCATCACCGCTTAATAAACCTGGGCCACGAGTAAATTCAGTAACAATATAATCATCAAGTGATAATGTGATTGATAATAAGAATCCAGCAAATATGCCCGGCATAATTTGAGGAATTGTGACTTTAAACAAACCTTGAGATGGTTTTGCACCTAAATCAAGAGCGGCTTCATATAAATTAGGATCCATTTGCTGTAATTTAGGCTTAACACTTAAATAAACAAAAGGAAGAGATAAAACAACATGGCCAATTAATAATGTCCAAAAACTAAATAACTTAGTCCTAAAAATGTATGTACCTAAAAATACAAACATAACTGTTAATGATAAAGCAATAACGATTTCAGCATTTACAACAGGAATTTGAGTTGCAACTTCAACCACTTTTTGGCTTCTTCTTTTTGAATAAAATACGCCAATAGCACCTAATGTACCAAGAACAACGGAAACAACCGCACTAATTAAAGCGATTATTAATGTGTTTCCAACAGCTGTCCAAATTTGAATTGAAACTTTGTTTCCTGAGAAAAGACTAACAAATAAATCAAAACCAGGATTAAAGGCTTCACCAATAGCAATCGTATCATTTGTTGAGAAAGCAAACGCAATCAAAACTAAGATTGGTAGATACATCAAAAATAAAATGAGATAGATGTATATATTAGCAAAAACTTTCTTTACCATAATCCACCCCTCGTTTCTGCTTTGTTTTGTCCTCGTGTCATAAACATAGAGAAGACAACAAGGATAAGCAAAACAAACGCCATAAATGATCCACTATTCCATTGATAGTTTGCAAAGTTAAGATAAATAGAATTACCAATCAATGTGACATTTCCTTCTGACAAAGCATCACTAATAACATATGATGACATGACAGGGACTAATGTCATTGTTACAGCTGAAATAATTCCAGGAATAGATTGAGGAATAATATTTTTAATAAAAACTTGAATAGGGCTTGCACCTAAATCAGCAGCGGCTTCAACTTGCGAATGATCAAGTTTAAGCATAGTTGTGTACAAAGGCAAAATCACAAATGGCAAATAGTTATAAACCATGCCAATTAATGTTGCCAAATATGGAGTATTTCCACCAGTTAAATTAACAGCAAATAATATGCTTCTTGTAGCTGTTGTTCTTAGAACAAAGTTAATCCACATAGGCATAATAAAAAGCATTATTAACATAACATTTTTGTTAATTTTCGTATTTGCTAAAAAATACGCTAACGGATATCCAATTAACAAGCAAATTAATGTAGTTTGAACCGATATAAAGAAACTAACTAAAATAACTTGAAGTTTAGTTGTATCTGAGAAGAATTTTGCAGCAGCTGCAACTGACAATGCACCAGTTGCGTCGCTGAATGCATAATAAACAATCAGCAAGATAGGAACGATAACAAATAAACTTAAGAAGATAATGTAAGGTATTGAGAAATATTTTCGTTGAAACCTAAATTTCATAGTCGGAAATATCTCCTTTTAATCTAATTTTTATATCTTTTTTATTAACTTGAATGCCAACAATGTCATTAACATTCCAAGTATCATTTGTTTCCAAAACAAAATCTTCGTCATCTTCGGTTCTACAAATGACTTGATAATGATCGCCATGATAAATGCTTGATATAACTCTACCAGTAAATTGACCAAATTCTGTATCATCAGAAAGTTCTATTTTGTCTAAAGGAATTTCTAATGTTAACTTAGCACCTTTAAGATCGTGCTTCTTACCATTAGGCAAAACAAGATATCCATCATCATCCATTTTGCTGCCTTTAACAAGTTGAGTTAAATCAACATCAACATATGAAGAAGACAAAGAAACAGAATTATCTTTTTGTACTTCACAGTTAGTGTACAAATTCTCCGCCGTTTCCTTCTTCATAATATGAATACCGTCAGGTTCAATATCAATAGATATAGGACCTTCAGGGAAATCTTTTGTAGATTTAGCAATTATTTCGTTTTTACCCGAATTAATAACGTATTCATAGTGAACGCCTTTAAAAATCTTATTGACAATGACGCCTTGTATTGCACTTTTCTTTGAACTAGAAAGAAGAACATCCTCAGGGCGGACAACAACATCAACGCGTTCATCTTTAGCAAAGTCATCTAAGCAATCAAAATCGACACCTAAAAATCTTACTTTCTTAGGTCCAACCATAAGTCCATTATAAATATTGCTTTCACCGATAAAATCAGCTACGAATGCGTTTTTAGGTTCGTTATAAATGTCGGTTGGGGTACCAACTTGTTGAATAACACCATCTTTCATAACAACAATAACATCGCTCATTGTTAACGCTTCTTCTTGGTCGTGAGTGACGTATATAAATGTTATTCCAAGTTTTTTATGCATATCTTTTAGTTCGATCTGCATATCTTTTCTCATCTTTAGATCCAATGCTCCTAAAGGTTCGTCTAATAAAAGAATTTCTGGTTTATTAACAATGCATCGCGCAATTGCAACGCGTTGTTGCTGACCACCAGAAAGAGTTGTTATATCTCTATCTTCAAGTTCGTCTAAATCGACGATTGATAATGACTTTGAAACTAACTCATCAATCTCTTTTGAACTAAGATGTCTCATTTTTGTGACAACTTGTCCGTTTCGTTTAGTTACCTCGACAGGTATTTTCTTTAGTTTTAGGCCAAACGCAACATTATCATAAACATCAAGGTGTGGGAATAATGCGTAACGTTGGAAAACTGTATTAATAGGGCGTTTATAAGGTGGAAGTAATGTAATATCCTTTCCATTCAATAGGATTGTTCCACTACTAGGTAACTCAAATCCACCTATCATTCTAAGTGTGGTTGTTTTACCACAACCAGAAGGTCCTAAAATGGTCACAAATTGACCTCGCTTAATCTCTAAAGATATTCCGTCGACTGCATTGAAGTCACCGAAACTCTTTACTACATTGCTTAAGCTGATGATTACTTCTTCGGATGCCATAATTGCTCCTCCATAACTACCAATTAAATAATGAATTAAACTAAGTTTAGAAAATTAGTCTTAGATAATATATCAATAAGTGAATATTTTTTGCAATAAAAATCGCAATAATTTTATATCTCTATATTTATGTATTCTTCTTTAGAAATCTACATAATATCTTAAAAGTTTGCTATAATTTTATTGTTTAAAAAAATTTGCATAGAATTTGTATAAGAATTTACGTAGAATTATAATACTTGAAAGATATAAGGAAAAAGCATGAAAATTCGTTCATTATTACTACTACCACTACTCTTCAGTGCCACATCTCTTGCAGGATGCAATGGAGCTAAGGAAAAAATAAATATTCAATATGGTCAAACAATATCAAATGATGTTGACTATATAACCTATGATGAATTAGCAAGTATGTTTAACGGCAAAAAGACTTTTATGGTCACAGTTTATGCAAAAACATGCTCGTGCTGGTCGATGTTCCATGCAGTATTAAATCAATATATAAGTGAAAATCATATTAGAGTGTTTGCAGTAGACTATGACAGTTTTCATGCAAAAGACGGAAAATCACTAGATAATTTTGGCTTAAATATCGAAAGCGGATATACATCATTTGCAATTGTTGAAAAAGGCGAAATACGTGAAAATTTAAAATCAGGAAAAGAAAAACTATTTAAAAATAGTGATTCTTTTAAGCAATACATCGAAGAAAAAATTATTTTGCCAAAAGCTTTTTATGTTTCACTAGACAATGTCCGTTCTCTTTTTGAAAGTGAAGAAACAAGCCTTCTTTATTTTGCTCGTAGCAATTGTGGAGATTGTTCGTATTTAGACAGTCATGTATTAGACGAATATAAATTAACAAATAGATTATACATTCTTGATTGCGAAAAACTTGGAATAAGACAATATGATGAAGAAGGTAAATTAACTCCTGAAAGTCAGGCTCTCTGGAATCAATTTAAGATAGACTATTATCTTGCGTCTAACAATAATAGCGATTATGGCTTTGACACTGGTTATGTTCCAACATTATTCCTTTTAAAAGGAAATCCATCAACTAAAACGCCGACAATTTTATCAGGTTCCGTTTATTTCAATGATACATTGGCAATTGATGGCGAAAAACTTGTAGTAAGCGATACATACTACACTAATGAAAGATTGCCTAAATTAGAATATCTACATGCATATAATGGAATTAATGTTTTAAAAGGACTTGAGGTTCCAAAAGAAAATGCTGTTAGTTATGGCGGAAATTATTATTGGGATCAAGATGCCGCAAGCGTTTATCACACACCTTTAGTAAAATTGTTCTTAGAATATTCATTACCAAAAGTAACTCACAAAACATTCAATACAAATGTTGATTAAAAAAACGCCATCAGGCGTTTTTCTTTGGACTTAGTTCTTCTTTTTTCTTCTCAAAATCTTCTTTTGTGATATATCCTTGCTTCATTAAATTTTCATATTGTTCTAGCAAAGCTTCTTCTTTTGTTTTAACTTTTACTTCCTCTTTTTCAACCATGTTGTGATTCGTTTGATTAAACACACCTTGTTGAAGAAGAATAATTCTTGAATTAATTCTAAATGTAAATAGTGCAAAAGAAAGAATAAACATCGTTATTGAAACACTCAAACCTAAAGAAGCAAAATATGCAAAATACATAAATAAATCATTGTCTTTATTTGTCTGAGAAATAACGATACTAGTAATTGCTAAAGCAATTGATAAGATCATAAAAGAAATGCCAAGTATAACAAAAATTCGTTTATGTTTAATTAAACTTTTGATTTCATTTTCTAATTGTTTTTTCTTATCCATTTATACCTCTTAATCTGTTCGTGATTTCTTGCGTTTTATTATAAATATCATCTATATTTTCATTGAGCAAAAAATCATGATCATAATACAAAATTTTACCATTAATCATCGTCATCTTAACTATGTCTTTAGAGCCAGCATAGACAATATTTTTTGGGATATTGTTTATGGGTTGCATAGCAGGATTTTTTAAATCGATCATAATAATATCAGCATATTTGTCTTTTGCTAAAATATCGCAATTATCTAAACCCATTGCCTTAGCCGAATTAACAGTTGCCATTTTTAAAACATCAATTCCGTTCATCACAGATGAATCTTTATTAACCACTTTTTGTAACGAGGATGCAAGATACATTTCTTTAAACATATCAAGCGAATTGTTTGATGAAGCTCCGTCAGTTCCAATAGCA
This sequence comes from Bacilli bacterium, assembly GCA_024408105.1. GTDB lineage: Bacteria > Bacillota_I > Bacilli_A > RFN20 > CAG-826 > Fiminaster. The sequence goes on from JAKSVG010000019.1 coordinate 7,332, forward strand.
ATATTTAGACCGGCTTTTTGATATTTTACTAAAGGCGCTATTCCGCTTGCTAATTTCAAATTGCATGCAGGACATGTGATTATATGAATGTTTCTTCTTTTGCAAATTTCAACTTCTTTATCAGAGAGATAAATGCAATGGAAACCACCACCGCCATAGTTAAATAAACCTAATGAATCCAAAAATTCAATTGGTCTAAATTTGTATTTGTCTACACATTCTTTAACTTCATTTTCGGTTTCACCAACATGAAGATAAATCGGCGCATGCAATTCATTTGCTAATTTAGCAATTTCTTTAATTCTTTCTAGCGGGGTTGTATATTCAGCATGAATTCCAAGTCTATAAGAGATTAATGAATTCGGCTTATTCCAATCTAAATAACGTTCTTTGATCAAAGAAGCAGAATCGTTCAAAGATGTTGCAAGCAAAACAGCTCTAAAACCCATATCTTCATAAGATTTTTTTGCTTCTGGTTGCGAAAAATACATATCAAACGCTGCTGTTATGCCGCTTGATAAATATTCTAAAATTCCACTTTTTGTTAAATGATAAATATCGTCTTTTCTAAATCCTTCTTCCATCGGAAACATTACATTAAAGAGCCAATCATGAAGGTTTAAATCATCCGAAGCGCTTCTACCAAAAACCATAGCGGTATGAGCGTGAGCGTTTTTAAAGCCAGGCATGAGTAAATTTCCATCACAATCAATATATCTATCGATAGTAACATCTAAATCGCATTTTAGACCAACATATTTAATAAGATTGTCACAAACTAATAGTTCCCCAAAAAAGACATCAGTAGATGCCATTGTGAGTATTCTGGCATTTTTAAACAAAATATTCATAATTATTTTAGTAACTTATAATCAATTTTGCCCAAAGCAGTATGAGGCATTTTGTCTAAAAAGACAATTTCTTTTGGTTTTGAATAAACTCCAAGTCTAGAAACAATTCTTTCAATAATTTTATTTTCAGCTTCTTTTTGAGTACCTTTATACGTTTTTGAAAGCATTACATACAATCGAATAATATGACCGTGTTTTTCATCTTCAATACCAATTGCGCAAGTTTCATAAACAAAGTTAAATGATGTCGCGCAGTCTTCAATCATTGAAGGAAATACAGGAATGCCATTAACTTTGACTAATCGTTTAATTCTTGATTTGTAATAAACAAATCTATCATTATCAACCATTCCAAAATCACCTGTACGAATATATTTGTTTCCGTCTTTAGCGATATATATAACTTTTTCATTTGCTTTATCATCAGCATTAAAACGATAACCATTCATCATCGTATCTCCACCAATACAAAGTTCTCCCTCTTCTCCAGCAGGTAATTCGTTTCCATTTTCATCAATAACAACAGCATTTACATTTGGCAACAATTTTCCTACTGTTCCAGGTTTGTATTCAGTAAATGTGTTCACAGAACAAACATTAACAACCTCTGTGAGTCCGTATCCCTCACGAAGTCTACAAACTGAACCGGCCTTTTGCATTCTTATATCAAATCTTTCTTTTAATGCCGGGGAGACATAGTCTCCTCCAACATAAGCAATATGTAAATGCTTAAGTTTTCTACCTCTAAAATTATTTTTAGATAGCATGGCTTCATATAAAACAGGGACGCCAATTAATATATGCAATTGATTTCTTCGAATATATTTAACACAGTCTTTTCTTGAAAACTTAGGCATTAATATATCTGTTCCGCCAAGTGAAAGAAATGAATGAATACATTTGCATAGCCCGAAACCATGGAACATAGGAAGAGTGGCTAAAACACCCATCCCTTTAACATACTTTTTGCCAATAATCCAAAAAGTGTTAGTAGACACTGAATTAATAGCGAAACTTGATAAAGCAATTGTCTTTGGTTCGCCACTTGTTCCGCCACTATGAAGATAAACAGCATCGTTTAAATATCTATCATCAAATTCTTTGATTGGTTTAGCTTTGTAAAATGAATCAGTTGTAACTGCGTTTTTACAAAGTTTGTCTTTGTTCTTGCTCTTATATACAACTTTCTCTACAAATGAAAGTTCTTTAGAAGGAGAACAAGAATACAATTTGACGCCTTTAGAAACTAACGATTCAAATTTTGAATAATTTGTATCTAAAACAAATGCAATCTTGCAATTTATTTTAGTTAATGTTTCATCAAGTTGCTCTAATGTGAATAATGGATGAACAATGTTAGCAATTGCTCCAATTTGGTTGACCGCATAAAGTAAATATATTGCGTCAGGAATATTTGGTAAGCATATTGTTACAGGCTCATCTTTTTGAACACCAATTTCTTTTAAATATGAAGCAAACTGATTAATTCGCTTTATTAAAATTTTATATTTAAACGAATGAAAAAAATATCTAAACGCAATTCGATTAGGATATTTGTTAGACGAAGCAAGTACAGCTTGGTATAAGCTTTGCTTAGTTTCACATGTTTGTTGTTCTAATTCTCTCATAATATTACCCAAATAACGCTAGTTGATAACCCATTAATAACAAAATCGGTATGATAATAATCAAAAATACAGGTTGGTGGAAAATATAAACGAATAACGTATGTTTTCCAGGATAAATGAATCCACCCAATTTACAATTTAATTTTGCATTTATTTGACCTTGTCTAGTTAGTAGGTAATCGCTAGTAGAAAGTTTACGTTCTTCCTTAGGATAAAAGAATTTGATAAGCGATTTTTTATCCTTATAGACGGTTTCACCTACAAAACCACCCAAGAAAATATAACCTAAATAAGGGAAGAGTCCAAGCCAATCAGCTCCAAATCCTTTTAGACCAAGAACAGGTTTCCACCAGTTTTCAGCTGTCAAACTATCAAAGCCACTGCTTACCCAGCCAACATCATTGCCATTATTATTGAACACATAAAAGAATCTTGAAGCTAATTTTTCCGGTGAATAGCCCAAATTATTTAATGCATTCCAAGAAGATAAAATTCCCCAAAATGCAAAACATGCAACAGTTATGCCAAGACAAATCCATTTCCAATTATTTTTACCACACAGTTTTTTAAATAAAACTGATATTCCACTATAAATCAAGATACAAAGCCCAATTGTTGTTAATGTTGAAAGCATAATTTGCATAGATGGATCCTTCATAACAACGGATACGATTCCAAGAGCGGCTGTAACAACTAGACCTAAACCTAAAATACCTAATCCACGTTTAAAATTGTTTTTAGAAAATTTACAGCTTATGCCACATAAAAACACAAATAGGAAAACGCCAAAAAGCCTTACAAAAATTCTAAAATCATTTTGCCAATATGCATTGCCGAACTTGAGCATTTCAGACAAGAAATTGGTGTTTGGATTTGAACTATAATTTTTGAATAAATTAGGCAACAATTCATAAAAATCGTAAATATAATGATCTATAATCATACCCCATATAGCAACACCGCGAAGAAAGTCTATTTCCCAAATACGTTTGGTTGATGCCATAACGGCTTTACTTCTATTTTCAAGATAAACAGTAAAACTAGCTACTCTTTTAGAGTACTTTTCTTCTAGTTTTTGAATCTTATTATTTGCACCTAATTCTAAAGATAAACGATATAAATCAGTCTCTCTTTGATTGTGACTTAAAGCATAATCCGTGCACTTTTTGTCAATTTTTTCTTTAAAAGAAAGCTTTAGATGAACAATCTTTTTTTGGTATTTATCATCTAATTTTCGGATTCGATATTCTCGTTCTTCTTTTAATGATGCTTCGCAAATCATAGCAATATTATAATATTAAAGTTTAATATAATTAAAGGAAAATCTTCTCTGGCTTATTGAAAAACTAAATTTCTAATTTATAATTACAATATGGAAATTTGGCAAATTGTTCTTATTATTCTTGGAATAATGATTATCATAAGAATAATCGGTTTTTTAATTTGCGGTTCGATCTGTTACCATTTTGTTTTTGATAGAAGAAAAGGTGATAAAGATTTTGCAAAAAACGAAAACATCGAAGCAAAAAATTCGCCAGATAGATTATGGTATTTTGCTCAAAACATAGAAGAATTAACAATTTGTTCTTTTGATAAATTAACTTTAAAAGGATATCTACTAAGAAATAATTCGAACAAACTTGCAATTATATTGCACGGATATAGAGGAAGATATTATTCTTCAGTTAGTCAAGCAAGAATCTTTTATGAATCTGGTTTTGATGTTTTTATGCCCAATAATCGCGCCCATGATACGAGCGAAGGAAAGCAATTTTCTATGGGTCCAAAAGAGGTTAAGGATTTGTTAAATTGGATAAACTATTTATTAAAAATAAATCCTAACTATCAAATTGCATTAATGGGAATATCTATGGGTGCTCATATAGTCATGTTGAGTGTTGGTCAATCAATGCCAAACAATGTAAAGTGCTTCATCGAAGATTGTGGCTACACTAATTTAATGGACGAACTTAAATTCCAACTAAAAAAATCTATGAAAGTCGCTCACCCAAAATTTTTGATGTGGTTAAATAATCTTTATATTCAATTTTTTCACCACTTCTCAATGAATAGTTCAACTGAAAATTCACTACCAAAAACTAAAATTCCTGGCTTATTCATTCATGGTGATAAAGACAATTTTGTTCCCTTTGATAATTTAGAAAAAAATTACTCGTTAATGAGCAATAATGTTGATAAGAAAAAGGTTGTATTTGAAAATAAAGAGCACAATAGAGCAATCACAGATAAAGATAAATATAAAATGGAAGTTATTAACTTTGTTAATAAATATATAGAATGAAAATAGTATTAACTAAGCAAGAAGAAAAATTATGTAATAAGTTTCTCGAGGTTAAAGAGAACAATATTTCTGCAGCAGAATTTTATATTGATTATTTAACAAATTATTATGATGAAATCTCGAAATTTGATATCGACATTCTTTCTCAAAAATATGATTTAAATAAATCATTTTTTAAAGCAATGTTAAAGAAGATGCGTGTTAAAGAAAATGACTCCGAATTTATACAAATAAATGAAAATTCTAATATTGCAGATACTAGATTGCTTGATATTAACGATTATATTAATGATGAATTTGTTAAAGCAGTTGGACAGGTTAATGCAGAGACAAAAGAATGGATGCTAACAAAGCTTCACTACAATTCATATGAAGGTTTTGTCTATGATGAATTAGAAATCGATAATGAATTCTATAAAGAGAAAACACCACTAGGATTCTTCAAAGATGATTTTTCTTATTTAGCCGTTATTCAAAACGATTCCATATGGATGAGTGTTATACCGCACGAAATAAATACAATGAAAGAACCTATCAAACACGCATATGGTAACGTGCTAGTTTTAGGACTTGGTTTAGGATATTATGCATTTCATGTATCAAATAAAGAAGATGTTACTAAAGTAACAGTTGTAGAAAAAGATGAAAAAGTTATCAAATTATTCAAAGAAAATATCCTTCCTAAATTTCCAAACAAAAAGAAAATAGAAATTATTCATGATGATGCATACCATTTTCTTGAAACAATGAATGAATATGACTATATATTTTCAGATATTTGGCACAATGTTGGTGATGGTCTGGAACTTTATTTGAAAATAAAGCCATATGAATTAGTTTATAAATACACAAGATTTGATTACTGGATTGAAAAATCATTGTTAGCTATGCTAAGAAGAGAACTATTAACAATATTTGAAGAGATACATTTCGGTGGCTATACTGATGAAAACTATAAAATTGCGTATAACAAAACAGATGAAACAATCAATGCATTATATTTCTTAACCAAAGATATTGAAATAAATACAAGTGATGATTTAAGAAAATTACTTAGCGATGAATCATTATCCAAAATCGCCAGATACATTATAAAAAGATAGGCAAAGCCTATCTTGTTTTATATAATTCAGTGCAAATTTTACTCATTATTTCCATTTCTTCGAGAACAGCATATTCATATCTTCCATGATGATTATATGAACCGGTTCCTAAATTAGGACATGGGCAACCATTAAACGAGAACGTCGCTCCGTCAGTGCCTCCTCTAATTGGGTCATAGGTAAATGGTATTCCGAGTTTTTTATAAACTTTTTCAATTAGTGTTTTGCATTCAGGATGAGCGTTAATTATTTCGATCATATTCTTGTACTGATCTTTAATAGCAATATCAACTTTCGCTGAAGGATATTTCTTTTCAATAATTGACTTAGCATTATAAAAATCATTTACTTGTTTCTCTAAAATATTAGAATCATGATTTCTTAATATATAATCTAAAGTCGCTTTTTCAACATCGCTTGTAACATATTGAAGATGATTAAAACCTTCATACTTTTCTGTTAAAGATGGAATCATGTTTTGAGGTAATAAATTATTAAATTCTATAGCAAGTAAACAGGCATTAATTAATTTCCCTTTAGCTTCTCCTGGATGTATAGATTTACCATAAATGGTAACAACACCTTTTTTTGCGTTAAAGTTTTCGATTGAAATTTTATTTATTGACGCACCATCGATTGTATAAGCGAATTTAGCTCTATATTTCGCCAAATCAAAATGTTCTGGTCCTCGCCCCACCTCTTCATCAGGTGTAAACAAAATCGACATAGGTCTTCTAGTATTTTTATCCATCATTAAAACGTTTCTAACAACATCCATAATAATTGCAATACCAGCTTTATCATCTGCGCCTAATAAAGTAGTTCCATCAGTTGTGATGATTGTTTTACCTACGCAATCATTTAAATGAGGATATTCCCTTGCTGATAAGACTAATCCTGATTTGCCTAATTCAACATCTTTACCTTCATATTTTAAAACTTGAGGTTTTACATTTTCTCCACTGCATTCCGTTGCGGTATCAACGTGTGCACATAGACCTACTGAATCTAAGGATTCATCACCAGGAATATAGCCATATAATCTTCCATATTTATCGAGCTCACAAGAAACTCCAAGTTCTCGCAATTCTTTCTCAAGCAATTTTAATAAATCCCATTGTCTAGATGTAGATGGGGTGTCTATACTCTCCTCATCACTTTGGGTGCTAACTTTAACATATCTTAAAAAATCGTCTAACAACATAGAAATCTCCTCAAGAAACAATATGAACCACGTCAAATGCAGTGATTATACCAAGAATCTCTTCATCGGCATCGCCATTTTCTGTTACGAACACCATAGCGAGTTTTTTACCTTTTTTATAAAAACTTTGAAAAAGTTCTGAAGCTTTTTCGATAGGATTATCTTTGCCGATAAAAGCGTAATGCTCGCAAATATGGTTATTTATCGGTAAGTAATCTTTTAAATCGGCTAGTTTTGCTGGGTATGTAATATCTTCATATTCGCTTAGATAATAAAGCACTGCATTTGGAGATAAGACACCAAATAATGTTCCGTCATTATTTAAAATAGGTAGCTGCATATATCCAGCTTCAACCATTTTAAGTAATAAATCGCCGACTTTTTCTTCAAAATGAGCAGAAATAATCTTAGAAATATTAGTGCATATTGATTCAACAGTTTTTGGTTTGGAAAGAATTTCGATTTCGAATTTTAATGAATCAATCAAAGATTGAGAGATTTTAATTAAACCATCTTTATTCATATCTAAATCATGAATCATTAGGTTTCTAATTTGACGAATTAAATTAAGTTTTCTTCCTCTTTCACTAACATCTGAATAAGGTGATTTAGATAATTCATTAGCATATCTCATAATTTGAGAATGGGTACGATCATAGTCGTTATAACGTTTTTGTAAAATAGAATCTAAATTGTTATAAAGTTTTAAGTATTCTTGAGCGATATTATCCATAGTTAATCCTCCAGTTTAGATTTTGCTAATTTGCTAACATCTATCGATAAACAATCACTTTTCAATGCTTTTTTAAAAATGAATGCAGCAGCTTTTTGTTTATAGACATTATCAAAGTCCACATCATCAGTTAATTTATCTTTTAATTCGTTATCTAGTGTTGGATTATGAAATGAAAAAACGAAATTATCGAATCCAACATATAGAATTGCCATATCTTTATCTTTGGATAAATTAAATTTTATAGGCAATTTTTTATCTATGCATTTTATTATCGGTTCGTTAAGTTTTGATTTAAAGAAATAACCGATAAGTTTTTTATAACCTTCTTGTTTAACTGCAAAATTTAAATAATTAAATGAAGAAAAGACTAAAAAAGCATCGTCAACATTATTAATTGTGCATTTACGGATAAAATAACTAGCCTTTAAAACAAGATTATCGTCGACATAAGATGAATTGTGTTTTATTTCGTCTTTAACTTCTTCAAGTAATCTATTTAAATCCAACATGTAAAAACAAACCTTTTATATATTTTATAAAAAATAAATATAAAATGCCAAGTTAATGAAATTATTTGGTGTTTAAAATTTAATTTGGATTTCTTTTTACTAATTAGAGGAATTTATCGAACTTGCATCGCTTACTATGTAATCCTAATCCAAAATTATTCTTTGGTCTTATATAATTCTTTGTTTTCAAATAAAAACAGAACCAATTATATCAGCTCTGTTGTTATCTAATAGCAAAGGACAGTGGAAATAATACGATTGTCCACCCCACTTTTTATTCGATAACTTCGAGATAAAAAGATACTGGTCTAAATCCATCATTACAAGATATCATTGCACTATTCGGGTTTTTCATCCAGCCATCATAAAAATTATTAATTCCGTTTGCTAAATCTTTAACAAATGGTTCGATAATAGACCATGCACTATCACAAAAATATTCAGGTTTTTTTCCATTAATTGACAAGAAGGTATCTCCAATTTTTAATGCACAAGCATGAGAGATTGGATTTTCAAACTCTTTCATCAACTCTTTATATTTGGTAATTGCTTTAACAGTAATTTTAATCATTTTCATAATATTCAATTATTAATTTTTTACTAATTTCTGGAATTTTTAGGCCAATCGTCACACGTGGAATGGAAACTTTTTTATATATAATAATTCAAATTCTGCCACTTGGATGTCAACATCAAAGCTAGTGATGGGTATAGTTTAAACATCCCATTCACCATAGAAGTTAAGAATTCCATATTTTTGAGCATCTAAGTAATATTTAACATATCCTAAACCAGCATATTTTCCTTGATAATAACCATCATTATCATAATAAACATTAATTTGATATATAGAATGGTCAACATAGAATCTGTAATAATAGTAATCGTAATCGATTTCAGAAATACGAACCCCATCGATTTCAGCCCTTAAAATGTAGACTCCACCACCTAAATAAGCATCATCACATTCATCTAGTGTAACATCTGCACGGAAATAATTTTCACCATCATCTTTTTCATATAAGTTATAAGTAACTCCATTTTCGACAAAATTATCAGTGATAAATAAATTTTGTTTAGAATCATCACCCTTCATTTCATCTGGAATTGAGACAGTCGTATTTCCTACGTTATAGAAAATGTATTCATTAACTTCATTATGATTATATTCAGTATGTTGGTAATAACAACGAGAAGTAATAACCAATTGATTATTTTCAGTATCTATTACAAATGATCCATATGAATCATGATAACCGCCTATTTTAGAGTTTTCAAAACCACCATCATCACTTTCTTTCAAAAGTGTAAAAGGAAGCATTCCACCAGAAATAGAAATTACATTTTCTAGATAATTCGAAACAGGGAATTTAAGTCTTGATAATGAATAATAATCAAAATAATAATTAAAGGCGTAATTAGTTCCTTTGCTTATAAAGTAATCTTTTGTCGAATATTGTGTGCTGTCTTCATTATGACGACCAGCAAAAGCCTCAGAAGTTACAAAATAGTTTGAAACATTAGGTGAGTCTTTAATTGTTTCGAAAGTTCCATCTTTATCATAATCATATTCATCATAATATCTTCTTTTTACAGAATAATTAGCTTTTTTAATTTCATTATATAAATCCTTAAATTTACTATTCATTGTAAATTGATATGGTGTTTTAGTTTGATCAACTCCACCAATTTGATCAGAAATTGTAATTTTAAAGGAGATTGTCTTTGTTATATAGCCAGTTGCAGAATAAATTGCAGAAATGTTATATTCGCCAACATTTTTAATCTTTGGTTCAGTTTTTGCCTCACCATTTACTTTGTAAATAACAGAAAAATTAATTTTTTTGACGTACCGTAAATTGTATTCATAATTACTAAAGAATTCGTTTAACGCTATATCTCTATTATCATAAATAAAATAAAGATCTTCGAAATCCCTATCAGGAAACACTTTTTCATCAGAAATTATTAATGTTGCGGTTAATGTTTTGCTTTCATAACCACGTTTGGATAGTTTTGCAGTAACTGTATAAGTTCCGACATTTGTTTTATTGTTGTTAGAGTAAACAATATTTGTTCCTTCAGGAGCACCAGTAACCTCAAGACTGTGTGGTTTACCATCATAAGCAAATGTTTTGCCTTCTAATTTAGCTTCATTGAATGTTAATCCTTTAATAGTTAATGTAGAGGTTAGTGTTTTGCCTTCATAACCACGTTTGGATAGTTTTGCAGTGACTGTATAAGTTCCAACTTCAATTTGATTGTTATTTGTATATTCAATATTTGTTCCTTCAGGAGCACCAGTTACTTCTAAACTATGAGCCTTTTCATCATAGTCAAAAGTTTTGCCTTCTAATTTAGCTTCATTGAATGTTAATCCTTTAATAGTTAATGTAGAGGTTAGTGTTTTGCCTTCATAACCACGTTTGGATAGTTTTGCAGTGACTGTATAAGTTCCAACTTCAATTTGATTGTTATTTGTATATTCAATATTTGTTCCTTCAGGAGCACCAGTTACTTCTAAACTATGAGCCTTTTCATCATAGTCAAAAGATTTGCTTAAAAATGAAACATCTTCAAATGTATTTGCAGTTATGGTTAATGTTGCGCTTAATGTTTTATCATAGTAGCCTTCTTTGGATAATTCAGCAACAACTATATAAGTTCCGACATCAGTTTGGTTATTATTTGTATACACAATATTTGTTCCTAATGGAACACCAGTTACTTCTAAACTATGGAAGTTGCCATCATATGCAAAAGTTTTACTATCAAGTGCAGCATCAACAAATTGCTTATTTTCTATTGATTCTGAATTATCTTTAGGCGAGCAACCACTGCAAAATAATATAGGCAAAATAATGAATGAAATTAATTTTCTTTTCATGCGATTATATTACTATTAAAAATTCTAAATGTCATTAGATTGAAAAATCAAAACAAAAAAGTGGAGTGAATTCCACTTATTTGTATACACCTACTTCAAAACAGACTTGATTGGAATCCAAATTTGAGTGTGATAATCAGGATCGGTCTTTTCACCATTAACGCAATCATACCATTCAATGTTGCCATCACCTCTTAATTCGAATTCTTTGTTAAGTGGTAACCATTCTTTGAATATTTTTGTGTTAAGTTCTTGTAATTTTTCTGGACAAGGTCCTACGCAATCAAAGATTGCCCATTTTCCTGCTGGAAATTCGTAAAGTATCATTCCTTCCGGAACTTTTCCTCCAGCATATCTTCCAGCAATTAAATATTTGAATTTTGTGCCTTTACAATCAATGCAAACGCCAAATTCTCCAATGCAGTTATCTACTATCGCTTGTTCGTAATCGTTTTCAGCTGGTAAACCTCTATAAATGTGTGGAAAGCAATATTTCTCACATATTTCGTCCCAAAATAACGGGATTTCCTTATAAGAAGTTTCCATATCAAATTCTTTAACAAATCCAATTAATTTAATTGGAAACATGTCAGTAATTTTATAATTCATATTAGCTACAATTCCTCCCTTAATTTGAATATCTATTGACAGAGGATCAAATCTTTTAATTTTATTTTTCTTAATTTGTGAAGGATTAAACTCGTGAAATCTTTTAAAGGCCTTAGTAAAAGATCCTGGAGTTTCATAACCATACTCTAAAGCAACATCAATGATTCTTTTATTGTCCTTTAAATCTAGGGCTGCTAAATATAGTTTTCGGTTTCTTATATACTCACCTATTGAATAACCAGTCATAATGTTGAAACCAACTTGTAGATAATAACTTGAAACATAAGAATTATTCGCTACATCTTCGATGCTTATGTTTTCTTTTATATGATCTTCTATGTAATCAATAGATGCTTTAATACAGCTCAACCACTCCATTTTAATCTCCTGACAACATTATACTACTTGCTTTAAACAATATAATCTTGATAAAAAATATAATGATTTGTCTTGATACTTTTTATGTTATTCGAAAATAAAAACGCCCTTTCTGAAGTGCTAGGATAAAAGTGGACAATGGAAATGATACGAATTTATACACCTATTAATCTGCAGATTTCATTTTTAAAGTTTTCAAATAATTTTTATGTTCAAGACTTATTCTTGAAGATTCAATAGATTTTTGAATTGATTTGTTATGAATCCATTTATCAAGCTTTTTTGATTCAATAACTTTAATAGCTGAATCATATTGCTTAGCAAGTGCGGTTGCATAATACCATGCGACCATTATTTTTACATAATATTCATTTGATTTAACATTATTAACTAAGTCAAAATATTCTTCTTTAAAATCTTCATCCAAAAATAATTGCATAAGTAAAAGGATGGAAAATCTTAACTTATATGTGTGGTTAGTTTTTAACCATTTTTTTATTTCTACCAAAACTTCTTTTTTGTGTTTCACTAACATTTTAGGCGTCATTGTGTCATTTGTTGCCCAATTATCTACATAGGGTAAAAATTCATTAATTTCTTTTGCCCATTTATCATAATCTTTTTCTTTTTGAAGAATAAAACCATGAAGCATATTTTCTTCATAGTATTTATGAGGCAATTCATTAATGAATTGTTGCTTATCAATTTCTGATAAATTACCAGCAATCTTTCTTATGTCTGGGACACGGACTCCCAAAAAATATTCTCGCGATAAAGTAGGAGTCAACTTATGTATGAAATCTCCATAAGAATTATCTTGTTTTTCTTTTAATAATTTTAATATTTTGTCCATAATATCTATAAGTTTTATTTCTTTTTACTAATTTCTGGATTTTCTTCAAATTTTGTATCACTAATGAACAAATCGTAATCTGAAATTAATCTTTGTTCTTGTATTATTCTAAATTTTTCAAATTCACTTAATGCAAATTTTTCAGCAACTTCACGAGATACCTTGCCTGGATTATCTAATATTTCTCTGCCATTAAATTGAAGTAATAAATCTAGTCTCTTTATATAATCCGCCATAGTCAAAGGAATGTTTCTTGTTGCCATTTCTTCGCCAAAATCTAAATACATTTCAACTAATCTAGAAAGTGAACGTAATTCATCTTTTTCTAGATAATTTTTTGCAACCACAACATCGCTTCTATGAATTCTTCCATTCGGAGCGTTATTCCATGTTTTCAATCCCATATTTTCTTTTTTTGAATCTGCACGAGACATAATAATTTCTGGTGCAGTACTTCCAGAAACAGCGTAATGCAATTTGTTTTGTACTGTTTTAAAAAATTCTAAAGTCAAATTATCTTTTGCATCATAATCTATTGCCGTAGAAAAAAGATCAGTAACTTTTTGATATAATCTTCTTTCACTTAATCTAATTAAACGAATCTCTTCAAGAAGTTCATCATAGTAATCTTTAGTTAAGTAGGCGCCATTTGCTAAACGTTTGTTATCAAGAACATAACCCTTTATTGTGTAGTTTTTTAAAACATTTATTGCCCAATTTCTAAACTCAATCGCTTTAGGAGAATTAACTCTAAAACCTACAGCAATAATCATCTCAACAGAATAAAATTTAACATCACACTCAACTTCACAATTTCCTTC
>JAKSVG010000002.1 GCA_024408105.1 Bacilli bacterium
AATTAATCTTGCATGTATGGTAATAAGCCCATAAAGCGAGCGTTTTTAATAGCCTTTGCTAACTCTCTTTGGTACTTAGCACATGTACCTGTGCTGTGACGTGAAGCTATCTTACCATTTGGAGTGATGAACTCTGACAAGAGTTTAACATCCTTGTAGTCGATATATTTAATTTTATTTTTTGTAAAATAACATACCTTCTTGTGTGGTCTAATTTTCTTGTATCCCATATTTAGTATCCTTTCTAGAACGGAAGGTCGTCATCAGTGACATCAATTGAATCTAAATTCTTGCTGTCATTTGCTGGTTCTTCATCTAGTGGAATTTCCTCGTTAGGAATTTCTTTTGATTTTGGTTCAAGGAATTGAACTGAATCAGCAATTACTTCAATGACTGAGGCCTTAGTTCCGTCTCTTCTTTCATAGGTTCTTTGACGGATTCTTCCATCAACACCTACAAGTGAGCCTTTACGGCAAAATTTTGCAACATTATCTGCGGATTGATTCCAAACAGTGACTCCAATAAAAGTTGTTGTCTTTTCTCCGTTTGCATCTTTGACGCGGTCATCAATCGCGAGAGTGAATGAAGCGACTGCAATGTCGCTTGTTGTTCTTCTAAGTTCTGGATCGCGAGTAAGTCTACCCACGAGAACGATTCGATTCATCATAAATGAATTCCTCCTTATTAGTCTTTATCGACCGTAATTAAATGACGTACAACGTTTTGGTCAATCTTAGCTAAACGAACAAACTCTCTTAAGGCTTCATTTTCTGCTGTTACTTTAATAACAACATAGTAGCCTTTAAGCATATCGTTAATTGGATATGCAAATGTGCGTAAGCCCCATTCATTAACATTAGTAACTTTTGCACCCTTACCTGTTAGAATGGCGTGAAGTTTTTCGATCTCACTCTTTCGGGCTTCTTCATCTAAATCAGCCTTTAAGATATACATGATTTCGTACTTTTTCATATAGGCACCTCCCTTTGGTCTTCTGGCTAATATTTTCTATTAGCAGAGAGAAACGCGATTTCTCGCGTAGATAATTATATTATAGTTTAACCATAATTCAAGTTTATTCGTATACGTAGCACGTCTACTGGGATACATGACACCTCCACTATTTAGTAGATAGCTTAAAGAAATATATATTTATCATTATGAGACAATAAAAAACGATTCCTTAAGGAACCGTCTTAAATTTTGAGATTATTTATTCGCATCTCTCATGCAAGGGAAGAGAATGACTTCACGAATGCTTTGTTGATTTGTCATAAGCATAACAAATCTATCAATACCAATACCTATTCCACCACATGGAGGCATGCCATATTCAAGAGCTTCGAGGAAATCTTCATCCATTTCGGATGCTTCCTCATCACCTCTATTTTTGGCTTCGAGTTGTTTTACTAATCTATCTTTTTGATCGATTGGATCGTTGAGTTCGCTATAAGCGTTTCCGTATTCCATTCCACCAATAAATAGTTCAAATCTATCAGTAAACATTGGATTATCTTTGCACTTCTTTGTTAAAGGTGAGACCTCAATTGGGTATTCATGAACAAATGTTGGGGTTTGAAGTAAATCATCACATTTTTCTTCAAAGAAAGCATTAAGAATATAGCCAACACTATTCCAGTGTTTTTCTAACTTGATCCCGTGTTCTTTTGCTAATGCAACTGCTTCTTCCAAGGTTGTTACTTTATTAAAGTCAACACCAGTGGCTTCTAAGACACATTCTTTCATTGTTTTCCATCCGAATGGCTTGCCTAAATCAAGAGTGCCTTCGCCATAAGGGATTGTTGTTGAGCCAACAACTTTTAATGCTACTTCTCTAAAGAGATTTTCAGCAAATTCTCTCATATCTTGAAGATCGCCATATGCTTGATATAGTTCAATTGTTGTAAATTCTGGATTGTGTTTTGTGTCCATTCCTTCATTACGGAATAAGCGACCAATTTCATATACTTTTTCCATTCCGCCAACAATGCATTTTTTAAGATTAATTTCTGTAGCAATACGTAAATAGAAATCTTTGTCTAAAGAATTGTGGTGAGTAATAAATGGGCGAGCAGATGCTCCACCTAAAATAGGAGAAAGAATGCTTGTTTCAACTTCAGTAAAACCGAGTTTATCGCAATAATTTTGAATCGCACGAATAATCTTTGGTCTATTAATTGCAATCTTCATCGATTCATCATTCATGATTAAATCGACATAGCGATGACGGTATCTTTCTTCAACATCTGTTAAACCATGGAATTTTTCTGGTAATGGTCTAAGTGATTTTGCAAGGTGAGTATATTTTTCTGCGCGAATTGTCATTTCTCCGGTTCTCGTAAGCATGACTCTACCATACACTCCAACGATATCTCCGATATCTGCGAGCTTGAAGACATTATATGTTTCCTCACCCACAACATCGATGCCCATATAAACTTGAATATTTCCTGAAACATCTTTGATGTTCATAAATGATGCTTTGCCCATACGTCTTAAAGACATAATACGGCCAGCAACAGTAACATAAACTTTGTTTGCGTCTAATTCTTCATTAGTTTTACCTGAGCATTTTTCACGAATTGATTTTACTGAATCACTTCTAACAAATTTTTGCCCATATGGCTCAACGCCTAATTCTAAATATCTAGCAAGTTTATCTCTTCTTGCTTGTTCTTGGTCTGTTAATTTTTCTTCCATTTTCAAAACCTCGTTTCAAATATTAACATAATTGATTCGTTATAAACAACTGAATCATTATGATTGTTAATTATTCAATCTCATTAAGAATCTTGTACAAAGATTCCTTTGTAGTCAATGATTGCGCCATTGCATTCTTTTGCGATTTCAATGAAGGATAATTATTTAAAAATTTAGGTGCTATTCCTCTAAGTATAGTCATCGCTCTATATTCGCCTTTTTCTTCAATCATCATATCTGCTAATTTTTTAAGATGTTCAATATTGTCTTTTAAGTTTATATTTGGCAATTTTTCGCCAGTTAAAAAATAATGGTTTATTTGAGTAACTAAATGAGGATTTCCGACTCCGCCACGAGCAACCATAACTGCTGTTGCTTTTGTGACTTCGATTGCTTTAATTGCGTCTTCCAAAGTAAATATATCTCCACTTATTATAAGTGGAACACTCATTGTTTCACCTAAATTTTTAATAATTTCATAGTTTGCTTTTCCGGAGTAGCCTTGCGCTACTGTTCTCGCATGAATCGCAATTGCAGAAACACCTGCATTTTCTAAAGCTTTTACGTTTTCAAAAACATTGATTGAATTCTCGTTCCAACCAAGTCTAATTTTTGCAGTAACTGGTTTAGGAGAATGCTTAACAACTTCCCTAATAATTTCTTCAAGTTTTTTTGGATCTTTGAGCAAAGACGATCCTGCACCAGTTTTAGTAACCTTTGGAACTGGGCAACCTAAATTGATGTCAAAAATTTCAATACTATTATTATGTTTCAATGCAACGTCAATTGCTTTGCAAAGCGTTTCACTTGAACTGCCGAAAAGTTGAACAGCACATGGACGATCAATACCACTTGTTTTTATGTAATCAAGTGTGGCTTTATTGTTATAAATCAATCCACAGTCGCTAACCATTTCAGTCACAGATAAACCGACGCCAAATGGTTTCATAAATTCTCGATAGGAAAGGAAAGTTACGCCCGCCATTGGGCCTAACACGACATGCGATTCAATTTTGATGTTGCCAATTTTCCACATTATTCAGTAATTTTGCGGTAGATTTCAATGTCATATCCGGCATTAGATTGAGCAACAAACTTATTTGAATCAATATTCATTGAAACATAATATCCATTTCCAGCAAGCATAAAATAGTCACCTGTAGTACTGTTGATAGTGACACTGAAAACTGTAAAGCTATCATCTGCCTCGTCAACAAGTTTTAAAGAGCCTTTTTTCGAGCCATCAACAGCTAGATATTTTCCAACATTTTCTGAGTGGGTAGTATCTTTGATACTGCTTACTTTAAATCTCCATGATGGGTAGTCAAATTTTTCAACTTCGAAAACTATTTCACCAACTGGTAAAGAATAATAAGGTGTAGATTGATATCCATCGTAAATCATTTCTCTATTATTCGCGGCGAAAGTAACTTTCATCCCAGCGGTAAGATATGTCGTCAATTCAAATTCAGGTTCTGTAACATTTACAGCGTAAGAACTAGTCTTTTCTTTGTATGTAATTGTGATTTGAGTTGTCGAAGATTCAATAATCGTTGGAGAAACTGTATATCCTTTTACGTCATTAATAGTTATATAATCCTCCGCAATGGGATCTTCATAATGAGCGTCAACAATTAAATTTGTAACATCAACTGTATCACCCACAAAATAATCAGTTTTTACACCTACTGTATTTAAACTAATAGACAATATGCTGTAATGAGTAATGGTTAGGCCATCAACTTCGACATATCGTTCTTCTCCATCAACTTCGACATGACCAAAGATTGAATAAGCCATATACATATCGTCCCATATAACTTTCGATGTAACATCAACCTTGATATCACCAAGCGATGATGTATAAACAGCATAGATAGTTAATCCGGTTGGATCAAATGGCTCATCGTAATTGTATTTAGTTTTTACTAATGTACCGCTAACTTCCATTTCTTTAAATGTAGACACAGCCTTTAAATCAACTTTATTCGAGCTTGCATCTGTAACAATCCAAGGATTTGATGCATTAATTCTCGTTAAATAATATGTTTTAGAATCAACGGTAGTAGATAAAATAAATTGTCCAGACGATGGGGCAACAGTCCAACAAACCTTATCTGTTGTTAAAGAAATACGTGCTTGACTTGGCTTATTGCATTTTAGATACTGCGTTCCATTTGAAATGTAGAATGTATTATCTCCTTCGTAAGCTTTGATAAAATCAAAATAATTTGTTAAATCAGAAACATTTAAATTTTCACCATCTTTAGCAGTTGATGGAATAATATAGTTGTTTCCATAAGTAATTGCATATTTTCCTTCGTCGATGTCATATGAATAACTTTTTGTATGAACATTTAGAGTTGCTGTTCTTGAAATTGAACCATCACTTGCAACACAAGTAATAACAGCATTACCTACGCTACTAGATGCAGTTAATTTAGCGTTTTTAGTTGTGCCAGCAACAGAAACAATTGTTGGGTCAGACGAACTCCAAACAAACGAAGTTGGATTAAATCCATGAACATTAACTGAAATGTCTTTTTCTGTTTCAGTTGACATAGTGATTTCTGTGTCATCAAAAACAATTTGTTCTTTTCCGGAATAATACTTATATAGATCAACTTCACTCACAACGGAAGTCGCTTTATATGAACCAAATAATGTATTATTATGCTTCAAATAAACTTTCTGAGAATCATACGTACTAATGGATTCAATTTTTGTGTCTCCTCCATTAATTTGAATACTCCATGAGGTTGATTCATTTAATGTTGTTGATTTTGGTAAATCATTGCTTCCATTAGATTGAAGATATTCGTTGTTATATAAAAATGCATAACTACCAGAAGTATGGCCTTCAACAAGTTTAACTGTTCTTATGGTAGTGCCAACAACATTATTGATAAGTGAATCATCAGAACTATCTCTAGTTACTTCAAGTGCACGAGGCTTCTTTGAAGAATATTCAACACCTAACGCTTTGTCAGCAGTGCGAGATACAACAATGTATCTTTCTCCAGTGACAATTTCACTCATCGATGTGACTTTTTTATAGACCATTGGCAGAGTCAAATCAAAATCTGGTTCAACATGAACATTAACAGAAGCTTTTTTGGAACTATCTTGCTTAGATGTGGCAGTTAAGACTACATCTCCGGGAGCTTCCGCCTTTACATTAATTGAGTTTCCCGTTCCAAAAGAAATAATTCCTGCAGGAGAAGAAGACCAATCAACATTCTTATTTATTGTTCCTTTTCCAGTCACTGTTGCACTAATTGAAAAAGTGTCATTGTTCTCAATATTTATTGTTCCAGTTTTTGATAATGAAACAGTTTCAACAAATGGATCAAGCACCTCTATTTGTATTGAATCATATTTTGTTGAATCTCCGTTTGCAGTTGCAGTTAAATTGACAACACCAGTTTGTAACGCAACAATATAATTGTTGTTTTGATGTTCTTCATACGATACCACTCCTGGGTTATCGTCGCTCCATGTAACATATTTATTAAAATCACCAGTGCCAGAAACAGTTGCTCTAACATTAATATTTTCACCAACATAAAGAGTCTGTTTAGAACTTGGATTTAATGAAACTCCAGTAATTGTAGGATCAGGAATCGGCTCGGTTGTTGATGAGCTTGAAGTGCTACTACTTGTTGAAGAGGTTGAACTACTAGATGATTCACTTGTTGACGATGAAGTAGAGCTCGATGAGGAACTACTACTTGATTGACTTGAGGAGGTGGTATTTCCAGATCCACAACTAGCAAGAAGTAATGATGCTATACCAACTATTAATAATCTTTTTTTCATAATTTTATCACTTTTAATTTATTAAAACCTCGCGCAGCAATTACGCGAGGTTATATTTATTCAGCTTTGTCAGCTTTTTCAGTTTTTTCTTCGCTAACAGTTTCGACTTTAGCTGTTTCGCTTGAAAGCTTTCCTTCTTTTAGAAGAGTGCCAATTTCTTCAGCAGTAATTGTCTCGTTTTCAAGAAGTGTTTTAGCGATGAGTTCGACTTCAGATTTGTTATCAGTAATGATCTTAATTGCTTTTGTGTGAGCTTCATCAATTATTTTTCTCACTTCTGTATCGATTTCAAAGGCAATTTGAGTCGAGAAGTTCTTTTGGGTTGAGGTATAGTCTCTTCCTAAGAAGACTGAGCCAGAATCTCTTTCATATTGAATTGGTCCAAGAGAACTCATTCCATATTCTGTAACCATTGAACGAGCGATTCTTGTTGCAACTTCAATGTCGTTTTGAGCACCGGTAGTAACATCATTAAAGAAAATCTCTTCTGATGAGCGTCCGCCTAAATAACCAATAATTTTCGCTTCTAGTTCAGCTTTGCTAAGAAGGAATCTATCGTCTTCAGGAGTCATTAAGACATGTCCACCAGTTCTTCCACGAGGAATAATTGTGATTTTTTGGACTTTGTCACTATGCTCAAGTTTTAATCCAATAATCGCGTGACCAGCTTCATGGAATGCAACACGTTTTCTTTCTTCTTCATTCATTCCTTTTGATGATTTTGCTGGACCAGCAATTCTTCTATCAATTGCTTCATCAATATCTTTTAAAGTAATCATTGGTTCGTTTTGTCTAACTGCAAGAATTGCAGCTTCGTTTAAGATATTTTCAATATCTGCACCAGAAAAACCAACTGTACGCTTAGCAAGTGCTTCAAAATCAACTTTTGGATCAATGAGTTTTCCACGAGCGTGAACTTTAAAGATTGCTTCACGACCTTTTTTATCAGGAAGATTGACTGTTATTGTTCTATCAAATCTGCCTGCACGTAATAAGGCTGGATCAAGGACATCGTCGCGGTTTGTTGCAGCGATAACAATGATTCCGGAATTATCTTCGAAACCATCCATCTCAACGAGCAATTGGTTAAGTGTTTGTTCACGTTCGTCGTTTCCACCACCTAAGCCTGCTCCACGTTGACGACCAACAGCATCGATTTCATCGATAAAAATTAAGCAAGGTGCGGTTTGTTTAGCTCTTCTAAACATATCTCTAACACGACCAGCACCAACGCCAACGAACATTTCGACAAAGTCAGAACCTGAAATTGAATAGAACGGAACGCCAGCCTCTCCAGCAACAGCTTTTGCAAGTAATGTTTTACCTGTTCCAGGATTACCGACAAGCAAAATACCTTTTGGTAATTTAGCTCCATATTTAGAGAATTTTTGAGGTTCTTTTAAGTATTGAACAACTTCTTGCATCTCTGCTTTTTCTTCGTCACAACCAGCAACATCAGAAAATCTTACTTTGCTAGTATCAACTCTTCTAGCACGTGACTTGTTGAAGTCCATAGCACGATTATTCGTGCTATTAACTGAACTTGATAACCTAGAGAATAGGAAGATTGCAATGATCAAAGTGACCGCGGCAATAATGATTGTTGGTCCCCATTGATCAAACCAACTAACTTCAAATGCATAGTGATCACTCATATATGCATCAGCAGCTTTGGTTGGAAAATCAGTTTTATATTTTTCAATAGCAACCTTGAATAATGAACGATATGATGCGTGTTCTGGTGTAGATGGATCAGCATCATGGTCAAATGAATAATTAAACCATGCTGTATCGCAAGTAAACGTATAACGTTTTTCAGCATTTTCTTTATTGACATAAATACCTTCGACAGTAACAACTGTGTCTTTGTCATAAATGTCAGCTGTCTTAATATGATTATCAACTAATTGGGTATCGATATTGGACGTGTTCCATGTAGTAACATTTTTCATGTTCATTGAAACAATAAGTGCAATAAAACCACCTATAGCTAAAGCTATTAAGATATAAGGGAGGATAACTCCTAACAAACTTCTTCTTGGTCTTTCTTCCATAATTTTATCTTCCTTTTTTTATTTCTATATTTATCACAACAATAATTATTAAATAATTTTTGCTGTATGTAATAATAACAAACTTCTTTTACGAATACACGCGAAAAGCACTTATTTGTTGAAATGTCGCTAATTATTTAAGCTTAATGAAAAATTTTGATGTATGGTTATCAATGAATTTTTTTCTATATCTAGGTATGTAAATAATCGCGCCATTTTTATTAACGATAACAGGCCAATCTTGACGTAAGTGCCAAGGCATTTTCCAATCTAAAAATAATCGAGAAACACTCTTTGTATAATTTTTAATTATATATTTGTCGTTTTTATTAGAATTTCTGATTATTAAAGGGTAATCAGCTTCTTTAATGTTTCTATCTTCCGCATTAGTGAAATCTAAATCAAATTCATCAAAGGAATACACGCCAGGTTTTTCAAGTAAATAAGAATATTTTCTTTTAGTCTCATAAATTGTTATTTCACCATATTCTTGGCAATAAAATATCGTGTCAGATAGTTTTACTTTAATGTTTGACTTATTTGAATTTACAAGATTTTTTAAGGATTCAATTTTATTTTTTGAAATCGAGTAAATTCCATATTTATTCACAAATTCGAATAGAACAAAACTAAATTGTTTAATGTCTAACTTATCTATTTCGCTAGTTGAAATCGAATCTCTGCCGTCAATAAATGCTTTAGCAAATTTTCTATCAGAACATAATGATATATTTTTTTGTCTAATTTCATCCAAAATCTTTTGCTTTTCTTCTAAAGATAATTTTTCTATGACGGAATGTCTTATTTTATTTCTAGTGTACAAATCTGTTAAGTTTGATGAATCAATAGAATATGGAACGTTGTTCTTAAGATCATATTCTTCAAGTTCTTTTTTAGAATAATCCAACAATGGTCTAAATATTTTCATCCCATAGTTAAACGATTCTTTTTCTAAACCGTAAGATGAAACATATGCATTTCTTTTCTTTTGAATTAAATATGTCTCAAGTAAATCGTCTAGTTGATGCGCCACAAACAAGCCTGATGCTCTGTATTTTAAATATATTTTTTTAAAAAAAGCATACCTAACATCTCTTGCATAAGCTTGAAAATTAACATTACTAGATGGCTTTTCCAAATTAGACGTATCAAGACATTCAAATTTTATATTTAATTTATTGCAATATTCTTTAAGTGACTTTTCTTCGAAATTAGACACATCGCCACGCTTATGATAATTAACATGACAAACAACAAAAGAAACATTTTCCTTTCTAAGCATATCAAATAACGCCATTGAATCTGGCCCAAAAGAACAAGCAAGTAAATATAACTTAGTTTTATCAATATTTAGGTTCATCACTTGATCTCCAAAAACATTGTTTTAGCTTTCTCTTCGGTAGCGTACTCAAAAATATTAAGAATCTTATATCTCGACTGTTTGTCTTTTAAGGAAATTGTTATCACATCATCAACATTCACAATCGAAGATGCTTTAGCAATTTTGTCGTTTAGTAAAACATGACCTTTATCAACATATTCTTTTGCAACGGTTCTTCTTTTTATGATGCGACTAACTTTCAAAAACTTATCTAATCTCATATTTATAGTTTATCATTTCTTTTAGAAAAATCACTATATAAATTACATATTACGTGTGTGACCGTGTCTAACGTCAATAACCAATTATCTTTTTTGAATACTTTAATTTTTAACATTTTTTGAACATATGAAACTTGAATTTTATCCAAAACAGGAGAAAGTGATTCAAACAATAATGAGCCGATGCCATTGTAACTTGAGTAACTTTTTGATAAGGCTAACAGAATATAGTCTTCATACTCGCTAACATTATCAAAGCATTTATTTTCTAAATTGATATCAATCTCTCTTTTCTTAAATAGCAAGTTAACTTCTTCAGGCAATCTACCAAAAATATCACGCATTTGTTTCTTAACATCTTTGAGTTCTGCAGGGTTTTTTGCATTTTCTATCATTTGATATAACTGGATTTTATCTTCTTTAGATGCATAATCACCAGGAATGTAGGCATCAAGTTGGAATAATTTTACTGGTTTAGGTGGAACTACTGGTTTGCCAGTTTTTCTTTCTTCCATTACTTCGTTAAGCATCTTTAAATATAAATCAAGACCAACAGAATCAATAAATCCTGCCTGCTCTGGCCCAAGTATGTCTCCTGCCCCACGTATCATTAAATCTCGTTGAGAAATTTTGTAGCCACTTCCGAGTTCGGCAAAATCTTGAATTGCTTTTAGTCTTTTTTGAGCAATTGAAGTTAACATTTTTTGTTCTTTATAGAATAAATATGCATATGCGATTCTATCGCCACGACCAACTCTGCCTTTTATTTGATATAGTTGTGATAATCCAAAATGATCTGCGTCTTCTACAATCATTAAATTGGCATTAGGAACATCTATTCCGTTTTCAATAATAGATGTGGCCACTAAAACATTAATTTCGCCTGAATAAAACTTCATCATTACGTCTTCGATGTCATCTTTTAGCATCTTCCCGTGGACAACTCCTATGTTTGCATATGGAACTAGTCGTTTAATTTTCATCGCTCTAGTAGTAATTGATGAAACATTATTAAACACATAGAAAACTTGTCCGTTTCTTGATAGTTCTCGTTCAATTAATTCTTTAATAATTTCTTCTTTGTATGGAGCAACATATGTTTGAATAGTTGATCTTTCATTTGGAGGTGTATTTATTTGAGAAACAGGCCTAACTCCAATAAGTGAAAGTTGCAATGTTCTTGGAATTGGAGTGGCTGAAAGAGAAAGAACATCAATATTGTTTTTTAGTTCCTTGATAAGTTCTTTTTGTTCCACTCCAAAACGTTGTTCTTCATCAATAACAAGCAACCCTAAATCTTTAAATTGAAAGTCTTTACTCAAAAGCCTATGTGTACCAATTACTAAGTGAATTTTTCCGTCTTTTATATCTCTGATATATTCTTTTTGTTTTTTCTCAGGTACCAAACGTGAAATAACTGCAATATTTACCCCAAAGTTTTTAAATCGTTCTACTGCATTTTCATAATGCTGTCTTGCTAGCAAAGTAGTGGGACATAATAATGCCGCTTGCTTGCCGCTTGATATGCATTTAAATATTGCTCTAAATGCAACTTCTGTTTTTCCAAATCCAACATCTCCACATAGCAATCTATCCATAGCAATGTTAGATTCCATGTCTTTTTTTATTTCATCCAATGATTTGATTTGATCTTTTGTTAATTCGTATTCAAACTCACGTTCAAACGATGCTTGTAATTCATCATCTTTTTGAAAAGAGAAACCTTCTGTTCTTGCTCTCTCGCTATAAAGTTTATAAAGTCGGTCTGCTAACAAATTAACTCGTTCTTTTATTTGAGCTTTTGTCTTTTCCCAACCACCTGTATTTAAATTAGATAATTTTGGTGCAGCACCTTCTCTACCAGAGTATTTTCTTACTAGCCTAAATTGATTAAGCGGAACATATAAAATATTCTCACCCGCGTATTCTATATAAAGATAATCGCGATGCACTCCATCAATTTCGATTGTTTTTACATCAACAAATTTACCTATGCCATAATACTCATGAACTACATAATCGCCAGGCTTTAAATCTTCATAATTTTTAATAATAGTAGCTTCTTTAAAACGACTGATATATCTAGACGATTTGACGTGATAACCAAAAAGCTCTTTTGATGAAATATAACAAATCTTATAATCAGGTAATTCAAAACCTTCTTCTAATGAGAATAAGGTAATTCCTATTTTTCCTCTTGGAAGTTCTAATTCTTTTAAATTTTCAAATTTGTATTTTAAATCTTTTAAATTACTAACTACCAATTCATATTGTTGTTTATTCGATACAGAAATAATAACTTTCTCGTTACTATTTAAGTAAGATTCAAGCACCATTTTTAATTCAGATATGTTAGTTTTGCTGACAATTAAAGGGTGAGTATTAAATACAATGTCATCCAAATCTTGTTTGAAATTGTTCCCGTAAAGAAGGTGCTTAATATTTTTTAAAACACGTTGTTCATCAAGATATAGTTCAAGATGAGATAATAGTTTTCCATGATTAAATAACTCGTTTAGGTAATCTCTAGATTCTTTAATAAGAAATTCAATAGTTGAATTAAACTGTTTTTCATTCGTAATAAAAGAAATATCAGATTCAAAATAATCCATCACCGAACAAACATTATGCTTTATATATCTAAAATATTTATATGTTCTTGGAGAATAGATTCGATTTGAAATTTTATCAATATCATTACTTACATTACTGGTTAAATCAGAGCCTAATAAATCACCTAATAAATCAACATCTTTTTCTAGTTGTTTATAAACATTGACTTTAAACTCATTAAGTTCGTCTTCATTTATAAGTAAATCATTGCCAGGAAGCAGTGTTGCTGAATCTAAAGATTCAGAACTTGTTTGATTTGCTATATCAAAGAAATGAATTGATTCGACTTCGTTGTCAAAAAATTCAATGCGAATTGGCTTATCATAATTAATGCTAAAAACATCAAAAATATCGCCACGGATTGCATATTCTAAACCTTGATCAATCTTATTGGTTCTAACATATCCAGATTGAGTTAAAGTTATTTGTAATTTTTCCCTATCAATTATGTCTCCAACTTTAAGACTAACAATTGAATCCTCAAATTCATTTTTTGAAGGCAATGGTGTTAACAATGCAGAGGCATGTGTGACCAAAATAAACGAATCTTTTTTTCTTATTTCATTTAGGACAAAAAGCCTTTGGGCAAGAAATTCCTTCGATGCGGAAAGAAGCTCGCAACGCAAGATATCATCATATGGAAAAAGAAGAACATTATCACTTCCAATAAGTGAAGAAAGTAGCCCAACTATCTTTTGTGCACTAAATAAATTTGATGCAATAATAGTATATTTTCCTGGTTTTTTTGAGAAAATCCCTGCAAAAAGCAAGGAAACGCCAATTGTTTCATCAACGACAAAATTCCCTTTTTTTGAAAGAAGGGAGGTAGCAGGATTAGAGTTCGCAATCAGTTTTAATAAATTTTCATTCAACTAGCACCACCACCATTGTACTTACTCATTGCATTTTGAAAATCATGAATCAAATATTCTCTTATTGCAAGAGCTGCTCTTTCAATAGCATCATCAATAAGTTTCTTTTCATCGCCACTAGGTTTTCCTAATACGAAATCAATTGCACCAAATTTTGGTTCGCCTATTCCAACGCGAATTCTTTTTATCTCTTCAGTTGATAGGTTATCAATGATGTTTTGCATTCCTTTTTGACCACCAGAGGAACCATTTATTCTCAATCTAATATCACCTGGTTTGATAGCCATGTCATCATAGATGACAAGAATATCATTTGTCTTAATTTTGAAAAAATGTGTAATTTCTTGCACTGCATTTCCTGACAAATTCATAAAAGTCATTGGTTTAAATAAAATAATTTCTTCATCATCAAGTTTGAATTTGGCATATACACCCTTAAAATCTTCACGAGAAAAATCTACATCAACCATATCAGCGAATGCATCAAGAACTCTAAACCCGCAATTATGACGAGTTAGTTCATATTCTTTTCCAGGATTTCCTAAGCCTACAATTAATTTCATAATAGCATTGTGATTATATCACATACTTATTGGGTTAATAATATTATTTTCTTATGATACAATACACTCATGAAAAAATTCTTAAGCATATTGAAAGACGGTCTAGTTGGCATGGCAATAGGTGCCGCCGCAATTATTCCTGGCATTTCAGGCGCAACAATAGCATTAGTTTTTGGAATATTTAAAAAAATTGTTAATGCGGTTAGCGGCTTATTATCAAAGAAATTTGTTAAAAACTTTTTGATTCTTTTGCCAATCGGCATTGGCGTTTTAGTTGCAGTTATTGCATTAATAAAACCTTTCCAACTTGCATTTGAATATTGCATGTTTGCGATAGTGTGTTTGTTCGCAGCATTCATTATTGGTTCATTCCCAGGCATCATTAAAAATGTTAAGGGTCAAAAACCAACAAAAATTAATATTATTGTATTGATTTTAGGCTTTTGCTTAGCAGCCGCAATAGGCGTTTGTTCAGTGTGCTTCAATCTCAATGCAGTTGTTGAAAAATTGTTTAATGAAACACCGTTTTATTTGTATTTAATCCTTTTAGGATTAGGTATATTATCTGCAAGTGGATTAACAGTCCCGGGATTTTCTGCTTCAATGCTTCTATTAGTTGTTGGATTTTATAAGCCAATATTGAATCTTGTTCATATTGACGCGATAAAAGAAAATCCGGGTAGATTTTTTGGATTGATTGGCACATTTGCTGGTGGTGTTATCATCGGATTCTTCTTATTCTCATTTTTAATGAGCTATTTACTAGAAAAACATACATTATCAACTCATTACACTATTCTAGGTTTTGTTGCTGGATCATTGGTATCAATTTTTGTTAATTCTGATATGTTCACATACCTTGGTTCACTTTCATCTAGGGATGGAGTCTTGCGATACCTAGACTGGATATTAGCGCCGATATTTATTGCTATTGGTTTAGTTTTAGCATTCCTTTTAATAAAATACGCGAAAAAGAGTGAAGCAAATGCCACGAACGAGTGAACAATTTAAACAAATGAAAGTTGAAAGGCGTGATTCAATTTTAGAATCTGCCTTAGTTCTTTATTCATTGCATGGAGATAAAATTACTATTGACCAAATTGCAGATAAAGCAAAATGCTCACACGGAATTGTTTACCACTACTTTAAAAATGTAGATGAAATCATTGCTAAATTATTGAACTCGAAATTCTACATAGAACTTAATAATTCATTGAATAAATCATATGCAAATATCAAAGCTGAAAATGCGATAAAATCAATTGTTTTAACTTTGTTAAATTTGAAAACAACAAAAGAAATTGCGTACGGAAATATATTAATTTCTGAGCGTAATAAAAAATCACTATATAACAATCTTTATAATCTTGTTTTGCGAGGACAAAAAGAAGGGGTTATTACAGGTGGTAATCCAGTTGATATAGTTGAAACATTCTTTTTTACTTTAAAAGGCATTTATTTAAATTCATTATTAAAAAAGACGGTCGATAATTCTAGACCATCTTTTGATAACGTTTACGAGATATTTAGGAAACGATTTTAAAATAATTTTTACTTACTCATTATTCATTTTTTAATGTTTTTTCTATCAAATTCTTTTATATCTTTGTAAATGTTTTTAAGTTTCGGATACATTTTCATATAGACATGTTCAAATAGATAATCATATTTTTTATGGTTCTCCATATTAGGTTTAAACTCGATTGATTGATGAACCATTGCGTCAACTGCTTCATCAACTGTTTTGAATTCGCCTGCAGCAATAAATCCAGCCATAGCTGCACCTAAAGATGATGTTTCAAATGTTTGAACTCTGCTAACTGGTAAACCAAAAATATCTGCTGTAATTTGACATATTGCATCACTTTGCGATCCTCCGCCAGATATTCTTATTTTGTCTACTTTGTGGTGAAGTCTTTTATTTTCAAATAATTCAAGTCCTTCACGCAAACAATACGCAATACCTTCAATAATTGCTCTATATAAATGTACACGCGTATGTACATCCGAGAAACCTATAATTGCGCCTTTAGCAAGTGGTCTTCTCAGTCCTGCACCCCAATATGGTTGGAGAACCAAGCCATCACATCCAGGCTCAATTTTCATCATTTCGTTATTAAGTAATTCTAATGTTAATTTATTTTGAATTTGCGCTTCGAGAGTTTCACTTGCACCGAATTCTTTTGAGAACCAATTTAACATCCAATATCCACGATAAACTTGCACATCAAGGTTATAATAACCTTTAACAACGGAAGGATAAGCAGGAAGGAATGGTTCGGCATCAGAATATTTCTTTGATGATACTTCTACTGTGCAAGCAGTTCCATAAGAAACCGAAGCAGTCTTTCCATCCATTGCTCCAAGTCCAAGAGTTTCACAAGATTTATCGCTTCCAGCAGCGAATACTTTTAAGCCTTTTGGTAGGCCAGTTTTTTTACTAGCTTCTTCAGTGATTTCACCCATTACTTCGCCAACAGGCACAAGTTCACAAAGCATTTTTCTTGGCACTCCAAAAATTTGCCCTTTCAAGTGAGTGTCTTTCTTATACCATTGTCTCTTTTTAAAATCTATTGGTGCATGACCAGCTTGTGCAGCTGGTGAATCAACATATTTTCCAAGGAGTTGTAAATTGATGAATGTTGAAATCATCATAAACTTATCTGCTTTTGCCCAGTTTTCTGGTTCGTTTTCTTGTAGCCATACAGCCATTGAACGTTTTCTATTTAAATCAATAGTCGCGCTCATACCAACAAGCTTAAAAAGAAAGCGTGAAATAAGAGGAAGTTTTTTCTTTCCTTCAGCGCGTCTTTCGTCAAGCCATAAAATAGCTGGTCTAATAACATTATTTTCTTTATCTAAAATGACAATTGAATCTCTGAAAAATGTTATACTCATTCCGAGCACATTTTCCATTAAATCACCATGTTCTGTTACTAATTTATTAGTAACATCACACATACATTCATAGTAATAGAATGGGTCTTGTTCAGCATAACCATTTTTTGGTGAATGATAAGGTGGATCATATGGTTTTTTATATAAGCAAATAATTTCGCCTTTTTTATTAAATATTGAAGCTCGAACTGATTGTGTTCCAAAGTCTACTGATAGCATTAATGGTTCTTTCATAGCTATGTCCTCTTTCTTCAAAATAATATCACAAAATTTTTTGTTTTCTTAATCAATTATATGAACATGAAACCGCTTAAATATCAAAAATTATAAATTTTTATTGCTAATAAGAGCGTTTTTTTATATTCTTTTTTTGCGAGTGTTAAAACGCTAACACAACAATTATTGTTGTCAATTAGGAGGAAAATATGGCAAAACAATACGTATTTAACTTCAAGGATGCTTACGGTTTAGGTAAGGAACTCCTCGGAGGAAAAGGTGCTGGTCTTGCTGAAATGACACATATTGGTGTCCCAATTCCAGAAGGATTTACCATCACCACCGAAGCTTGCACCCTTTATTATGAAAGTGGCAAAAAGCTTCCAGAAGATCTCGTAAAAGAAATCTATGCCGGTATCGCTAGAGTTGAAAAAGAAACAGGCAAAAACTTTGGCGGTTCTGCAAAACCTCTTCTTGTTTCAGTTCGTTCAGGCGCACGTGTATCAATGCCAGGTATGATGGATACCATCTTAAACCTTGGTTTAAATGATACAACTGTTGCAGCATTAATTAACGAAACCAAGAATGAGAGATTTGCTTGGGATAGTTACCGTCGTTTTATCTTGATGTTCACAAATATTGCTAAAGGTCATCCACGTACAGAAATGGACAAAATGCTTGATGACTTAAAAGCATCTAGAGGCTATAAACTTGACACAGAAGTCACAGCTCCAGAACTCAAGGAATTAGTTGCAAAATATAAAGCATATTACAAACAAACATTCGGTGAAGAATTCCCTTCAGATCCAAAAGTTCAATTAATTGAAGCTGTTACAGCAGTCTTCCGTTCATGGGATAACCCACGTGCAAACGTTTATCGTATGCAATATTCAATTCCATATTCATGGGGAACAGCTGTTAACGTTCAATCAATGGCATTTGGTAATAAAGGTGAAACATCTGGAACAGGTGTTGCATTCTCAAGAAATGCAGCCACAGGTGAAAAAGCAATTTCTGCTGAATATTTACCAAACGCACAAGGTGAAGACGTCGTTGCAGGTATTCGCACACCACTTCACATTGACGAACTTAAAAGACGTATGCCTGATGTCTATAGACAATTTGAAGAAACAATTAAGAAAATGGAACTCCATTACCGCGATATGCAAGATATGGAATTCACTGTCGAAGAAGGAAAATTATACTTCTTACAAACACGTAGTGGTAAACGTACACCAGCCGCAGCCTTAAAGATGGCTTGTGATATGGTGGATGAAGGTTTAATCACAGAAGAAGAAGCAGTCTTAAGAATTGATCCAGTATCATTTGATAAACTCTTACTTCCTAATTTCGATAAAGACGATTTAGCAAAAGCTAAATCACGCAAACTTGCCGAAGGCAACCCTGCAGGTCCAGGAGCTGGCACAGGTAAGTTAGCATTTACTGCAGAAGAAGCAGAAGCCAGACACAATGCTGGTGAAAAAGTTATTCTTGTTCGTGCAGAAACATCACCAGAAGACTTAATCGGTATGATTGCTTCAGAAGGTATTCTCACAAACCGCGGAGGTATGACAAGCCATGCTGCTGTCGTTGCTCGTGGTATGGGTAAATGCTGTGTCACAGGTTGCGCAGCTGCGTTAATTAATGAAGATGCAAAAACTTTAACAATTAACGGAAAAGTATTTGGACCAAACGATGTTATTTCACTTGATGGATCAACTGGATCTGTTTACGAAGGTGACATCAAGAAGGTTGCACCAGATTTATCATCAGGTAACTTCGGTAGATTAATGAAATGGGTTGATGAAGCTAGAACATTAAAAGTTCGTGCAAATGCTGATACTCCAAGAGATGCTCACCAAGCAAAAGTCTTTGGTGCACAAGGCATTGGATTATGCCGTACAGAACACATGTTCTTTGACAAGGACAAAATCTTCTCATTCAGAAAGATGATTCTTGCTGAAACAAAAGAAGAAAGAGTCGCTGCTTTAGCAGAAATCGAACCATTACAACAAAAAGACTTTGAAGGCTTATTCGAAGAAATGGGAGAACTCAATGTAAATATTCGTTTACTTGATCCACCACTACACGAATTCCTTCCACAAGAAGAAGACAAGATCGCTGAACTTGCAAAAGCAACAGGACATTCTGTCGAATTCATTCACAAACGTATTGATGATTTACACGAATTTAACCCAATGATGGGTCACCGTGGATGTCGTCTTGCTGTTTCATATCCTGAAATCTGTGAAATGCAAACAACAGCTATTATTAAAGCTGCAATTGCTGTTTCAAAGAAACTCAATATCAAGATTGAACCAGAAATCATGGTACCACTCGTACTCGAAGTTAAAGAACTTCAATTCGTTAAGAATTTAATTGTCACAACAGCCGATAAACTTATCAAAGAGGCTGGTGTTAACATGAAGTACCATGTTGGCACAATGATCGAAATCCCGAGAGCAGCATTACTCTCAGATGAAATCGCAAAAGAAGCTGAATTCTTCTCATTTGGTACAAATGACTTAACACAAATGACATTTGGTTTCAGCCGTGATGATGCTTCAAAATTCTTGCCAGATTACTACAAGAGCAAGATTCTTGAAGAAGATCCATTCAAAACACTTGATGCAAAGGGTGTTGGTAAACTTGTTAAGATGTCTGTTGCAGACGGAAGACGTACAAGACCAGATCTTCACATTGGTGTTTGCGGCGAAACAGGTGGCGAACCAAACTCAATCGACTTCTACCATAATGCAGGACTCGATTATGTCTCATGTTCACCATTCCGTGTTCCAGTTGCTCGCTTAAGCGCTGCTCAAGCTGCAATTAGAGCAAAAGCAAAAAAATAATAGTTTAAACTATTAATAAAAAGGGCTGTTTGTTTACCCGTAATTGTTTGGGTGAGAAACAGTCCTTTATTTTTTGTTAAATAATTAAATTATTTTTTCATTAATGCTTTTGACTCAAAACAGATGTCGTTCGAGCCATTAACATAACCACCTGGAACATTGTTAACGTAAATTTCTCCGTTGTCTTCTATATATCCAATATATTCACTATTAAGATATATTTCTCCGTCTTCAGTTAATTCGCCAAATCTATGTCCGTTCGCATACATAGAACCTTCAGGTGAAATATAACCGACAAGTTCATCATCGATATATACATTTTTTCCGTAGCAAGAAATCCAAAGCATGTTATTTTAAAGTCTTAGTTAAATAAACTTCTAAGCCTTTCTTTTCATATTTTTTAAACATACTTCTAGCTAACTGCTTATCGCGAGTCAATGCGTAAACAGCAGAACCAGAACCACTCATAAGAACCATTTTAAAACCGTCATTCCTGAGCATGCTCTTAACATCGGAAATTTCTTCGACCATTGAAAGTGATGCTTTTTCAAGTGAATTAAACATTGAAGATGCAAGCAATTCGTCATCGCCATTTTTCAATGCTTCAACAACATTCTGAATGTTGCCATGTTCTAATTCAATTGTATCAGCCTTTTCAAAAACACGCTTCGTTGATAAACCGCGTTTTGGCTTCACAATTATGACAAAATATTCGTATTTTAAAGGGATTTCTGTAATTTTTTCGCCGATTCCTTTTACAACTGCTGGTTTATTCTTAAGACAAAATGGCACATCAGCACCAAGCGTTTTAGCTATATGATTCAATTCTTCATCATTAATATTTAATTTAAGAATTTTATTTAAAACATTCAGCATAACAGCAGCGTTTGAAGAACCTCCACCAAGTCCAGCTTGAATAGGAATTTCTTTATGAATGTTGATGTTAAAATTATCTTTGAATTTATAAATTTCTCTAAGTTTATTAATTGTTAGATTAATGAGATTGTATTTTGTTTCCTGTAAATCGACATGATCACAAGTTATGTAGCTGTCGCCTAAATATGAAAGATTTTCGACTTCAATTGAGTCGTGTAATTCCAAAGGAAGCATGACCATTTCCATTTCATGGTATCCATCTTCTCTTTTACCAATTACATCAAGATACAAATTGATTTTTGCATGAGCTTTAATATACATATATACGCTCCTTACATTATTTTATTTATGAAGTCATACGACTTCAAGATATTTAATAAATTAATATATTGATCGATTGACAAATGTTCTGGTCTTTTCATCAAATCAATTTGTGATTTTTCTAAAATTTTAGTAGCTACTTCCTTATCTCCAATAAGTTTTGTTAAATTGTTTAATATAGTTTTTCTTCTATAAAGAAAGAGCTTGCACATTAGTTTATATAAAAGATTGTTTTGTTGATCTTTAATGTTGCTATTTGGTGTTATAACAAAATACGCAGAATCAACATGAGGAACAGGGGTAAAATTATTTCTCCCAACAACGCACATCGATGAAATATCGGCGACATAATGCAAAAGAAGTGATAGCGGCGAAATTTCATTTTTGTCAGTTAGTTTTAAATAGACTTCTTTTTGGACCATTAAAACTATTAATTTGCTGTTAATGCCATCAAGGAGAATTTTTTCAATTATACTTGAAGTAATGTAGTAAGGTAAATTGCCAATAATTTTGGAATAAACTGATAAATCAGTTTTTAGAATATTTTTTCTATATATATTAACGTTTTTATATGATGAAAACTTATTATTTAGTTCATTGACCATATTATCATCAACATCTATCAATGAGATTTGAGCATTATTTTTCACTAAAAAATACGATAACGAGCCTAAACCAGCACCTATTTCTAGAACACTATCTTCTGGTTGAACTTTTAAAGCATTAGTAATTTTTTCTGCAATATCTTTTGAACAAAGAAAATTCTGTCCAAGAGATTTATTTGCAAGAAATTTATATGTTTTTATATCATTAAAAAATTGTTCACTATTCATTTAGAAGTTCCTCGATTTTATTCTTTGAAATATTAAGAGAATTTAGCCTTTTATATAATGTCTTCGCATTTACATAACCAAGAGATAGTTTATAAGATAGTTTGTTTCTCAATTCTTTAGAATTGTTACAGCCAATCAAGTTTAATTCATAAAGATCTGAATATGAAATTGATTCAACGTACTCTTTTTTTAAAACAAACATATTGTCTAACGCTTTAAATATTTCATTTATTTCACATTCAGCCACTCCAACCTTCCCGTTTTTAATAGCAAATTCTTTTCTTATAAAGCAATGTTTTAAGCCGTTAATATTCTGGTCAAGAATATCTCTTATTCTTTTGCCTGGAGAATCAGGATCAACCAATACAACAACTTCTTTGACTTCTTTAATTTTCTTAATGTAATTAATAGTTTCGTCAGATATTTCAGAACCATTAGTGATAATAAATTCTGCATCAATATAATTAGAAAGATAGGAAACATCACTTTTTCCTTCGACAACTAAAACACAATCAAGTTTTTTCATAAATTAAATAAATTAAGAAAATTATTTGTAGTGTCTTCTTCAACATCGCTAGGAGAAATGTTTTTCAAACTTGCTATTTCATCCCTAATAAATTTTAAATATTTAGAATGATTTAATTCACCTCTATGAGGTGTGGGTGTTAAATACGGTGCATCTGTTTCGAGAACGTATTTTGTACGATCTACAATTTTTGCAACTTCCTTTGGCCTAAAAGCATTTTTAAAGGTAACTGTTCCTCCTAAACCAAGAAGGAAACCTAGTTCAGTAAAACTTTTTACCATTTCAGGAGAACCAGAATAACAATGAATAATGCCCTTGCGTTTTAGTTTATGCTTTTTCAAGATTTCCAAAGTGTCATTGTATGCTTCACGACAATGTATTGAAACAGGCATATTGTATTTATTAGCCAAATTAATTTGTTTAATAAAATATTCTCTTTGAGAATATTTTAAATCTTCTTCTTTATCCCAATAGTAATCGAGACCAATTTCGCCAATCGCAATTACTTTCTTTGACTTAAGTAACTCTTCAATTTTTTCTAAATCGCCATTCTTAGTATTTTTTACTTCAGCTGGAATAATACCTACCGCAGCATAGACACCATCAAATTGCTCTGCGATTTTAACAGCGTTAATAGAACTTTCTAAATCATAGCCAACAACAAGCATTATTGAAACATTAGAAGCCTTTGCTTCATCAACATATTGTTTTGGATTATTTAGATATACAGGATCATTGATATGGCAATGCGAATCTATAATCATTTTTATTTACCAACACAGAATCTAGAAAATATTTCATCTGTTAAATCATTTTTATTGCTCTCACCCAGTAAATCGAGAGCGGAATTGTATGCAAGCATTATGCTTGTAGACACCAAATCTATCGGTTCGCCTTTATTAGCATCATCAATCGCATTTTTGAGATTAAAAACGATGTTTTGTAATAACCCTAACTGTCTTTCATTATTAAATGATGGCTTAATTTGCAAGTCGCCAATATCCATCACATCTT
Source organism: Bacilli bacterium (assembly GCA_024408105.1). Lineage (GTDB taxonomy): Bacteria > Bacillota_I > Bacilli_A > RFN20 > CAG-826 > Fiminaster. Next base: position 23,760 of record JAKSVG010000002.1, read on the forward strand.
TAATCTTATTGATAAGAGGTTCTATATCTTTATTAAGAGCAGAAATATAAATTTCGCCTTCTATTTTTTTCGAAGTAATGTCGGCTTTATTATTTACAATAATATGTTTTTTAGTTTTGATTTCGTCGTATAGTTTGCTATCAATACCGGAATTATCAACAACAAAAATAATTAGGTCAGCTTTTTTAATATACTCTTTTGCTTTAGTAATTCCGATAGACTCAATTAAGTCATTTGATTCATGTAAACCTGCAGTGTCAAACAAATGAACTGGGACACCTGAAATCGATGCTTCTCCTTCAACAACATCTCTTGTTGTTCCGGCAATAGGAGTAACAATGGCTTTTTCTTCATTGATAAAAGCATTCAATAAAGACGATTTACCGACATTAGGTTTGCCAACAATAGCAATATTAATACCGTTGCGGTAAATCTTATCTTTTTCTCCCTGCTTAATTAAGTCGTTTAACTTATCGATGATATTACTGCATACATTCACAACTTTTAAGCGTGATACTTCTTCAATGTCTTCATATTCTGGGTAATCAATATTCACTTCAATTTGAGATAAAATCTCCGCAATTTCTGTTTTAATTGGATAAAATAACTTTGAATTCTCTCCTTTTAAAGCAAGCATTGAAAGATCTTTTGATTCAACTGTAGTAGCGTTAATCATGTCATTAATTGCTTCTGCTTGAACTAAATCAATTTTGCCATTTAAAAATGCTCTTGAAGAAAATTCTCCATTAGTTGCCATTCTTGCTCCATTGCTAAGCAATAGTTTAATTATTTCTTTGCAAATTAAAACAGAACCATGACATATGATTTCTACGCTATTTTCACCAGTAAAACTATGCGGTGAAACATACGTTAATAAAACCACTTGATCAACTTCTTTACCATTATCAAGAATATAACCATAATGGATGTCGCGCTTTGTGACATTTGAAATATCTTTACTAAATATCTTTGAAACAACTTTAAAGCAATCATCACCGCTTAAACGGATGATGGCTAGGGCTGATTTTAATGGTGGGGTTGCAAGTGCAACAATTGTTTCAAACATATGAATATTAAAAATAGAGTATAAAACTCTATTCTTCAACGTATTTGATTGTAACGGCTCTTCTACGACCTTCACCTGAAGACTCTGTTTTGATGTGTGAGAAATTGGCTAGAGCGTTGTGCACAACTCTTCTTTCATCACTTGGCATAGGATCGAGCGTAGCATCTTGCTTTGTTCTTTGAACTTCTTTAGCAGTCTTTCTAGCTATAAATGCAACACGAGAATATTTGTTGTCTTTATAATCGCCAATATCGAGAAGGATTCTAAATCTTCTTCTAAATTTTCCGCTTACAGCTAAACGAGCAATTTCGTTAAGCGCTTGAAGTGTGACTCCATTTTTGCCGATCAAAATTGGATTATGATCAGAATCAATTTCAATTCTAATTATGTCGTCTTCTAAAGATGCTTTTGTTTTGACATCTCCAATTCCTAGAGATTCAATAACATTCTTTAGATATTCTTGAGCATATTCGATAGCGTCTGTTAATTCATAAACTGAAATAACTGCTTTCTTTCCAAAAAGACCTTTTTTCTCTTCTTCAACAGAGAAGATAACGTCTTCTTCTTTGATGCCTAATTCTTGCGAAGCAAGAGTTACGCATTCTTCAATAGTTTTTCCACTATATTGTTTCATGTTTTATAAACTCCTAATTTTTATGTTTTTTTCTACCAACAATAGCTTGTGTGACCAATGATTGTACTAATGAGAAAATAGCACCAACAAACCAGTACACACCCATTGCTGCTGGTAATGTAAAGCCCATAACAATAATCATGACGAGCATTACATAACTAATGATATTCATTGTCTTATTTTGAGATTTTTGGGCAGGATTAACTCCTAAACGAGCAATCCTTTTATTCTTAGCTTTTTGTATCCATTGAGGAATCTTCATTGATAAGAATTGAGCAACAGACATCAAAATAAATAACACTAAAGCTGTCCACCAACCGTTCATGTTGCTTGGAAGTCCGTTAGTATTTTTTAACGCATCGAGAATTGATGTCGAAAGATTGATATTAAGGAATCTACCGGTTGAGAGAACCGCAGAACCTGTCATTGCGCCCCAAACACCAATAAATATTGGGAATTGGACAATAAGAATAAGCAACTGTCCAAGAGGATTGACTTTATGCTTCTTGTAAAGTCGCATCTGTTCTTCAGACAATCTTTGTTTTTCTGATTGACTTGAATTTGCGTTTGGATATTTTGCTTGAATTTTAGCAAGTTCAGGTTGAAGTGCTTGCATTTTTTGCTGACTAAGAGTCGACTTGAATGTTACTAAGAATATAAATAATCTAACGATTATTGTAACAATAACAAGAGCTAAAAGTTGAGGCCAGCCATTTGCGTATGCATCAAGATTTCCACCACCGATGCCGGCTGAGAATGTATCAACAAGCCAAGCGACAGGGAAAACAATTAGACCAGAAATTGGTCCTTTGGACCAAGCATATCCCCAGTCTTTCGCATCCATTGTTACAGGTATCGAATATTGGCCATAAGCGCCATATTTTCCCTCTGTAATAGCAATGCATGATTTTGTTCCACTAACAGCTGAGTCCATTGTTGAACGGTATGTCTTGACAAAATCAACAGATGGGCAATCTTCGGCACCTATTTCATAGGCTATTTCACCATTAATTTTTTCATAGTTTGACCACAATTGATCGTTTTCACCATAAAATTTTAGATATCCTTGTTCTTCTAAAACACTGTAGGCTTGATCAGGTGTCATTGTTGCTTCGCTTACGCGAGCATCAATGTGGTTATCATTGTAACCAGCAATACCCATTGTTAAAATCTTTTGGTCCATCTTCATCAAATATTTGATTGTAGGACAAGTAAAATACTTATTTTTGCAAGAAGAAACAATTGATGAGAGTTGGTTAGATTTAGTGTATTTGCCGTTATTATCTACTTCAACTCTTCTCCATAAATTTGGATTTGTTTCGAAAACTTGCTCATAGGTATATGTATATCCTTCTTTAGGATCTTTCTTTGCTTCTTCTTCAGAAGAAAAGTATTCAGAAACGCCTGGTTCGATAGCAAAAAGAATTCTGCTTTTTTCAATATTTTTGCAGAAGTTTGAAGTACAACCAGATGCTACTGCGGCAGTTAATATTAAGAAACCGCCAGTTAAAGCTATTTTTAATGATTTTTTCACTATTTGTTTCCTACTTCTTTTAATAACGTAACGATATCAGCAGATATTTTTGTTTTATTTTCGATATCGTAGCTTTTGCGAGCTATAAAGATTAGGTCAAAGCCAATCCCTAAATCTAGTTCTTTCGCCAAAACTGCTCGGATTTGTCTTTTAATTTTGTTGCGGACAACAGCATTTCCACTTTTAGTTGGAATGGATATACCAACGCGTGCATATCCAAGTTCATTTTTTAGAAAATAAAGAGTTAAGAAGTCCGATCTAAGAAGCTTACCTTCATGAATGACTTTTTCAAATTCGTTATATTTCTTAATTCTATTCTTTACTTTCATGAACAAAAATTAAGCAGATAATTTTGCTCTTCCTTTAGCACGACGAGCTGCTAAAACTTTGCGACCATTCTTTGTAGACATTCTTGCACGAAAACCATGAACGTTGCGTCTATGGGTCTTGCTTGGTTGATATGTTCTTTTCATACTGATAATCTCCTTGTGTATTTAACACGCGATAGAGATTATATATGCATATGTGCGAATAGTCAAAACATTTTATTTGCGAGTGCGCACGTGAACTTCTTTAATAATTATAATAATTTTACTAATAAAAAGTTTTCCACAATAATAATTACAAGATACAGTGTTCAAACGTAGTATTTGTTCACAAAATATTATAAATCCACACAATGTGATTTTATAGATGTGAAAAGTAGTAATCTATTTAAATATATTCGATAAAATCGAATATCAATACAATTTTTGTTTGTGAATAACACAACCAGCATGTTGATAAGTTATTTCGTTGTTTTCCACAGTTTTCCACACACAATAATATTTGTTGATATTTTATGTTGATAAATAGCCGTTTATCGCTATTATTTTTCACAATTTTTATACATTTTTGTGTAAAATTATTAAAAAGTTGATTTTTTTATTTTCTTTTATTGATATAGATAGTATACTTTGTTTACAAAAGGGGATATTAATATGGCAGAAACTATATCTGAACTTAACCACACATGGGCAAAAGTTCTTGGAATTTTAGAAACAGCTATCGACGATCGCCACTTTTTTGATTCTTTTTTAAGAGATTCAGCAATCCATTCAATCGATGGAAATAACATGACAATATCTGTTAACTCGTCTTTGGCCGTAACAATTTTAACGGCAAAATATCACAATGCGATTTCTGAGGCAGTTAAAGAGGTTATAGGTCAAAGTTATAAAATTAAAATCGAGAATGCTGACAACCTTAAAACTGTCGTAAAAACTGAAGCAGAAAATATAAAATATTTTAAATACTCAACAGTAAATCCGTCGTTATCATTTGATAACTTTGTGACAGGTTCATGTAACTTAGAAGCAAAACAAGCAGCGATTCTAATTGCTCAAAATCCTGGTGCAAGAGATTATAACCCACTATTTATTTATTCAGATTCTGGGTTAGGCAAAACTCATTTGCTTTCAGCAATATATAATCACATTAATAATTCAGCATCCGGGAAAAAGGCATTATATGTTTCTGGAACAGATTTTCTTGAAGAATATATGCTCGGTGCAACAGGTGAAATTGGAATGAATCAACTATCAAATTATATCGTTAGCCACGATTTACTCTTAGTTGATGATGTTCAAATGATTTCATACAAAGAAAAAACAACCGACTTCTTGTTCCAGATTTTTACTAAGATGTACAATCACGGAAAACAAGTGGTTATCACAAGTGATAAACACCCAAGTGAACTTAAGGGATTTGATGAAAGACTTAAATCTAGGTTTGCTAGCGGATTAACAATTTCGATAGCTTCGCCAGATGTGGCCACATGTGTATCGATTTTGAAATCAAAAATTAATGCTGGTCCAATCGAATTGAGTGCATTTGAACCTGACGTTCTTGAGTTTATTGGGCAAAAGTTTTCTAAAAATATTAGAAACATCGATGAAGCGTTACATAAATTGGTTTATTACACAACTCAATTCAAACCAACTAAACATATTGATATGGAGACAACATTAGAGGCTCTTGGACCATTACTAGATGTTCGTGCTGAAAAGCAAAAATTGTCTGAGCAAAAAATAATTAATGTTGTGTCAGATTACTATAGCTTAACACCACTACAAGTTATTGGTAGCTCAAGACAAGGTCAAATTGCATTAGCAAGGCATATCGCAATGTATCTTATTAGAACAATGCTTGATGTTCCATTTACAAAAATTGGTTTAACTTTTGGTGGTAAGGATCACTCAACAGTAATGAACGGTGTAGAGAAAGTGGAAAAAGAGTTGAAAACAAACACCAAAATGCAAGAGGCAATAACCGAGTTGAAAAAACGCCTCAAATCATAATTTTTATTAAATATAAAATGTTATACAAGCGTGTTAGTGTTGTGATACAATTAAATTGCAAAAATATAGACTTATCCACACTATCCACAGACATTATTATTACTATTAATATTTAAAGGGAGAAAAATAAATGAGATTTACAGTAAATCGCGAATACTTATTAAAAGCATTAGCAATGGTTTCTAAAGCTGTTCCTCAAAAAGCTGAATTACCTATTCTTCAAAATGTAAAAATGTCACTAAACGAAAAAGGTTTGGAACTCACAGGCAGTGATAATAGCATGACAATAAAAACAACCGTTCCGTATATGAACGGCGAAGTTGAGTTGATCAAAAATTTCAAACACGGCGAAACATTGGTTCAATGCAAACTACTATTTGAAATAATCAGACATTCGGAAAGTGAGTATATTGATTTTGAACTCATCGATAACTCAATTTTAAAAATTTCATATGGTGACACAGTGAACAAACCTGTAACCATTAGAGCCGATGAGTATCCAGAAATTGATTTAAGCCTAAATGGGGCCTCTTTTGATGCTAAGGCGAGTGATATATCAAAATTAGTAGAACAAACCGCATTTGCCGCTTCTACAAAGGAAACTAGGCCAATTCTCACAACCGTGAACCTTAATGCTCATGCAAATATTTTGACTGCCACAGCAACCGATACAGCAAGATTGGCAAGAAAATCAATCGACATCGATAGCGATGCATCATTCTCCGCTAATATTCCTGCCAAAAAATTGCTCGATATTATTCATTCATTTGAAGGCGAAGATGTTGTCAATATCGCTATAAGCGATAAAAAGGCGGTTTTCTCATTTGGCAACACCGTCATTTCAACACGTTTAATCAATGGAGAATACCCGAACACAAAAAACATTGTGCCGAAGACTTTTAACTACTATTTAGAAGTTAATTCTCGCGAGTTTTTATCAGCAATGGATCGTGTCTCTTTGTTTGGCGGAATTATAAAACTTGTTATGACTGAAGATGAGGTTGAACTAATCTCAAGGTCATCTCTTGCTGGTTCAGCAAACGTTAAATTATCAACATTCCAATTTTCGGGAGAACGTTTAGAAATTTCGTTTAATTCTCAGTTCATGACAGATGCAATTCGTGCTGTTGGAAGTGAGGATGTGACTATTGCATTTATCGGCGAAATGAAGCCGTTTGTTGTAAAAAATGTCAAAGATGAGAGCATCGACATGCTTGTCACGCCATTGCGCTCATAAAAGGCAAAAATTAGCATTATAAAGCATATTACAATTCAAGGGAATTAATTATTCCCTTTTATTTTTATATATGATAAAATGTATTTCGTGGCGAGAAAATCTTTTTATGAATAAAAAAACATTATCAGTAAAAATATCTTCTGAATACATTACTCTTGGCCAATTTCTTAAGTTTGCCGACATCATTCAAACTGGCGGAGATGCAAAATCATTTCTAGCAAGCAATGTTGTTAAAGTTAACGGGGAAAACGACAATCGCCGTGGTCGAAAACTTAGAGTCAATGATGTTGTTGAGATTCTTGGTAATGTCTATGAAATTAATTAAAGATGATTGTCACAAAACTTGTTCTTAGAAACTTTCGTAATTACAGTTGGCTTGAACTCGATTTTCAAAAAGGCCTTAACTTCATTGTAGGCGATAACGCTGAAGGAAAGACCAATATTGTCGAGGCAATACACTTCTTATCGTTGGCTCGTTCCTTCCGCACAAACGAAAATGCTGAATTAATAATGAAAACGCGCCAATTCGCAACGATTGAAGCAAAGGTTGAGCAACTTACCACCAAAAAGGAAATAACGGCTCTAATGACGTCTTCTGGTAAAAAGATAAGTTGCAACAACAAACCTGTTCGCCGCATATCTGAATTATCAAGCCTCATAAATGTCATAGTGTTTGAACCAAAAGATTCCTTGATGTTTGTTGATTCGCCAATTGTTAGAAGAAACTTCCTAGACATTAATCTTTCAAAAAAATCACCGATTTATTTAGAAAGCTTGATGCGCTACGAAAAACTTCTTCGTGAAAGAAATATCCTACTAAAGGATGAAAATGTCGATAAAGTACAACTTAATGTTGTAACAACCCAATTAATTGATGCGTCATATGTTATTGCGAAATATAGACTAGCGTACATCAATGAAATTAATCGCGTTTTATCAAAGATAGTCACCTCTATCAAGGGTGAAAAAGAGGAGGCTTATCTTGTTTACGAGCCATTCGTAAAAGTAGACGATAAGTTTGTTGAACGTGCTACACGCGCGTACGATAAAGGGCTAGAAAGTGACATTAAAAGAAAAATCACCCAAATAGGCATCCATCGAGAAGATATTAAAATGCTTCTTAACGGGGACGATATCTCGACGCATGGATCCCAAGGCGAAAATAGAATAATAGTCATCGCCTTGAAACTTGCTCCATACTTCTTAATCGAAGACAAAGGAGAAAGACCAATCATTGTACTTGACGATGTGATGTCTGAACTTGATAAGGAGCATCAAGAAAGACTTATAAGCTTTCTAAGAAAATTTGAACAGGTGTTTATTACATCTGTTACAACAAATGTTAAAAACGCTTCAGTCTATGAAGTTAAAAACCATAAAGTTACAAGGAGGAACACTTAATGGAAGAAGAAAAGAAAGTTGACTACGAACTAGATAGTTCTATCGAAGTCGACGTACATGCTGAAGACGAAAAAGCGAACGAAAAGTATACTGGCGAGAACATCCAAGTTCTTGAAGGCCTCGAAGCTGTTCGTAAACGTCCTGGTATGTATATTGGTACAACAGCGTCTGCTGGTTTGCACCACTTGGTGTGGGAAATTGTCGATAACTCAATTGACGAAGCCCTTGCTGGGTACTGCACCAAAATCATTGTAAGAATTAATAAAGGTAACACAATCACAGTTATCGATAATGGACGTGGTATTCCAGTTGATATTGTTGCCAAATCCGGATTGTCAGGTGTTGAAACAGTTTTCACTATTCTCCACGCAGGTGGTAAGTTTGGTGAAGCTGGCGGATATAAAGTTTCTGGCGGTCTTCATGGCGTTGGTGCTTCAGTTGTTAATGCCTTATCAGAATGGCTTGAAGTTGAAGTCCATAAAGAAGGCGGAATTTACAAGATGCGTTTCGGACGCGGCGGTAAGCCAGAAAACCATCTTGAAAAAGTTGGAACATGCCAAGACGCTGGTACAACAGTAACATTCAAACCTGATGCAACGATTTTCCAAGAAACAACAACATTTGATTACGATATTATTTGTGATCATTTAAAGCAAATGGCCTATTTAAATAAAGGCATCGAAATTGTTGTTGAAGATGATCGTGAAGATACAAAGAAAGTTGAAACATATTGCTATAAAGGCGGAATTATCGAATATGTTCAACACATTAATGCAAACAAAGGCCCAATCATGGAAGAAGTTATTTACTGTGAAGGTCGCGGGGTATATGAAAATACTGGCAATCACATTACATGTGAAGTCGCAATGCAATATAACGAGTCATACAACCCAACATTGTTCTCTTTCTGTAATAACATCCACACTCACGAAGGTGGCACACATGAAGAAGGATTTAGGGCAGCAGTCGGCCGCGTGTTTAGAGACTATGCCATTGATCATAAATACATAAAAGAAGGTGAAGATAATCTAGAAACTTCTGATATTTTAGAAGGTTTAACATGCATTGTTTCTGTTAAGCATCCAAACCCTCAATATGAAGGTCAAACAAAGACCAAATTAGGCAACTCAGAAGTCAGAAAAATTGTTTCTCAAATTGTTGGAGAACATTTAAAACGATTTATCTTAGAGAATCCAAAAGTTGCAGAAGTTATGATGGGAAAAATCATGATGGCTGCAAAAGCTCGTAAAGCTGCTAGAAAAGCTAGAGAAGAAGTTCGTAGAAATACAGGTCTCGAACTCACAACTCTTCCAGGAAAATTAGCAGACTGTTCAAGTAAAGACCCATCAATTTGCGAACTATACATCGTCGAAGGTAACTCTGCTGGAGGCAGCGCAAAAAATGGACGTGATAGAAATACACAAGCTATCCTCCCACTTCGTGGTAAGATTCTAAACGTCGAAAAAGCAACCATCGATAAAGCATTCGCAAACGCCGAAATTGGTAACATGATTACCGCAATTGGAGCAGGTGTTGACCCTGAATTCAATGTTGAGAAAATCAGATATCACAAAATTGTTATCATGACCGATGCTGATGTCGACGGTTCTCACATTCGCATTCTCCTTTTAACATTCTTCTATAGATATATGAAAGAACTTATTGAAGGTGGCTATGTTTATATTGCCCAACCTCCACTATACAAAGTTGATTACCACTCAAAAGCTTATTATGCATATAACGATAATCAGCTTGAATTAATTAAAAAGAAATTACAACTTAAACCAGGATTCCCATTCCAACGTTATAAAGGTCTTGGTGAAATGGATGCTGAACAACTTTGGGAAACAACCATGGATCCAAAACAAAGAAAAATGTTACGTGTCACAATGTCAGATGCAATTGAAGCAGACAAAGTGTTCACAGACTTAATGGGAGATGAAGTTCTTCCAAGAAAAGAATTCATCCACAAAAACGCCAAGTTCGTTAAGAACTTAGACATCTAACGAAAGGAGATTAATTATGGCAGACGAAAAGAAAGTTAACGAAGAAATCGTTGATGAAAATCAAGACGCTGAAATTGAAGAAGGCATTGTTCCTCAATTAACAGACACAGACCTTGCAAAAGAAGTTCAAAATAGCTTCCTTGACTATGCAATGTCAGTTATTGTTTCACGTGCTATCCCAGATATTCGTGATGGCTGTAAACCAGTTCATAGACGTGTCATCTTTAGCATGTTCCAAACAGGCATTTTCCCAGGATCTCCTCACAAAAAATGTGCACGTATCGTTGGTGATGTCATGGGTAAGTTCCACCCTCATGGTGACCAAGCAATTTACTCAACATTGGTTCGTTTAGCGCAACCATTTGCAATGAGATACACTCTCGTTGATGGTCATGGTAACTTCGGTTCTGTTGATGGAGACGAAGCTGCTGCTATGCGTTATACGGAAGCAAGAATGACCAAATTAGCAATGGAAATGGTTAGAGACATCAAATGTGACACAGTCGATTTTGTTGATAACTATGATGGCACCGAACAAGAACCAGCCGTTCTTCCATCACGTTTCCCTAACTTATTAGTTAATGGTTCAAACGGTATTGCTGTTGGTATGGCAACATATATTCCAACTCATAACTTAGGAGAAACTATTGATGCTGTTGTTGCACTCGCAAAAAATCCTGCATTAACTCCACTTGAAATTATGCAAAACTATCTATTTGGACCAGACTTCTCAACAGGAGCCATGATTCTTGGCAGATCAGGCATTCGTGAAGCATATGAAACCGGAACAGGTTCAATCATCATACGCTCGCGCGCATATATTAAAGAAAATGAGCATTCGGGCAAAAAACAAATCATTGTTACTGAGATCCCATATCAAGTTAATAAAGCAACATTGGTTGAAAGTATTGCTCATTTAGTTAGAGACAAAATTATCGAAGGAATTACTGATATTCGTGATGAATCCTCAAAAGGTCAAGTCCGTGTCGTTATTGACATCCGTCACGATTGCATTCCTGAAGTTATTTTGAATCAACTCTACAAATTGACACAACTTCAAACAAGCATGGGCATCATTATGCTTTCCTTGGTTGATGGAGCGCCAAAAATTCTTCCAATAAACGAAATTCTTCTTAAATATTTAGATTTCCAAGTTGAAGTCGTTGAAAGAAGAACAAAATTTTTGCTAGCTCAAGATGAAGCTCGTTTACATATTGTTGATGGTTTATTAAAAGCAACCGCAAACATTGATGATATCGTTCATATTATTCGTCACTCAGATTCACCAGAGCAAGCCGCTCAAAGTTTAAGTGAAAGATATGGATTTGATGATCTTCAAACTGCAGCCATCTTGGCGATGACTCTTCGTAGACTCACAGGTCTAGAAGAAGGTAAGCTAAAAGATGAAAAGGCTGAACTTGAAGCAAACATTGCAAGATATCACGCTATTTTAGCATCACGCGAAAGTGTCACAGAAGTTGTTGTCCAAGAATTACTTGAACTTAAAGAAAAATACACTGATGAAAGACAAACAGAAATTTCTGATGAAGCAGCAACAATTGAAGATGAAGATCTCATTCCTCAAAAGGATATTGTTATCGTTCTCACAACAAATAACTATGTTAAGAGAATGACCACAGAAACATTCCGTACACAACATCGTGGTGGACGTGGAGTTCGCGGCATGGCTACAAACGGAGAAGACTCTGTAAATTTAATGGTTCACACAAGAACGCACACAGACATATTGTTCTTCTCAAATCTTGGCCGTGTCTATCGTTTAAGAGGATATATGGTTCCTGAAGAAAGTAGAACATCCAAAGGACTACCAATTCAAAACCTTTTAAACCTAGAAAAAGGCGAAAAAGTTGTTTCAATTCTTCCTCTTGATGATTACAATCCAGAACATTTCTTGTTCTTTGCTACTAAAGAGGGTGTTGTTAAGCGTACAAAACTCAGCGAGTTCGAATCCATTCGTCGCAATGGTAAGATTGCAATTATTTTGCGTGAGACAGATGCGTTATTAGATGTTAAACGCACTGATGGCACAGCGTTAATTGGACTTGCATCAAGCAAAGGCAAAATGGTTAAGTTCCCTGAAGTGGACGTTCGCCCAATTGGCAGAACAGCATCAGGTGTAAAAGGTATGGACCTTGAAGAAGGGGCACAACTTATTGGCTTAACCACTTCACTCGAAGGAGATAATATCCTTGTTATCACCCTTTATGGATATGGCAAAATGTCTCCACTTGAAGATTATCGTCAATCTCATAGAGGCACAAAAGGCGTTATCACTCTTAACGTTACTTCCAAAAATGGTCGCATTGTTGCCATGAGAGCTGTCAAAGGTGATGAAGACTTAATGATGATCACTAATGGTGGCACAGTTATTCGTATGCCGCTTGACCAAATCAAGATTGTTGGTCGTAACACACAAGGCGTTAGAGTCATTCGATTAGATGATGAAAAACAAAGAGTTTCATCCATCACAATTATTCCTCATGAAGATATTTCTGGGGAAGAAGAAGTCTCTGAAACACCTGTAGTTGAAGAAGAAAACGCTGCAAAAAGCGAATAAAATATGAAAATTTGCGTCTATTTTCAACCTAAAGAAAAAGACAATATTTTCGAAGGCGCCCGTTTAAGAAAATCAATTAAAGGAGCTCTTGAGGAAAACAATATTGTCTATGCCAAAGATATTATTGACACCTACGATTTGATTCATTTCATTTCGTTGGATGATGAGTTGAAAATAAATGACGCAAAAGAAGAAAGGATTCCTATTGTCTTTTCTGCGCTTAATTGTGAATCAGATAACAGGGCAAAAATCCTTACTGAAAAAGACGGCATATATATTCTTTCTCCAAAAGCAATCAGAACATTAAATAAAGCTGATGTTGTTCTTGTAAGTGATAATGATTCCAAACTTCTTTTAGAAGAAAATGGAATTGTGACAAAAATTGAAATCGTATCACCTGGTGTTAATCTTAAAAGATTTCAGTTTAATGATAAACTTGAGGAAAACATTTTCTACAATTACTATCAGTTAGAAAAAGACCAAAAATTTGTCACTATTATTGGAACATATAAAGACCAAGAGTTGAGAAAGGAATTAATTTCTATTGCTGAACTTTGTCCTGATATACATTTCTTCTATTTCGGAAATGCGCGCATTGGAAAAGTTATGCGTATGATGAAATCTATACCAAACAATCTTAGATTTTGTCCATTAACTGATAACGAAATATATTGTTCAATGATGAAATGTGCATCGATATATTTGTCGCTTGATAACTCTCATCATTGTCCAATTACACTTCTTGATGCTGCAGCAAGCAAAACTCAAATCGTTGCACTTGAACCAACTAAGTTAAATAAAGAAATGTTAAAAAAATTAAATGCTTATATTGGAGATAATCCTAGTGCTGTTGCAGAAATTATCAATAAATTGATAAAAGGTGAACTTGAAAATAAAGCAGATCTTGCATATGAATACGCAAAAGAAAATTCACTAGAAAACGTTGGAAAAAGACTTGTTGAAATTTATCAAAGCCTTATCGGAGGTAAATAAAAATGATTGATCAAAAACTTATTATTGAAAATCCTGAATTAATTAAAGAAAAATTGGCTCGTAAAGGATGTGTTGTTGACTTTAAACCATTCCTTATGTTGGTCGAAAAAAGAAAAGCACTTCTTTTAAACGTTGAAAAGGCAAAAGCAGAGAGAAACAAACTATCTGCGTCTGTTCCACAAGTTAAGAAAGAAGGTGGAGATGTTAATGCTATTTTCGCTAAAGTAAAAAGCATCATGGCTGAAGCAGCTAAAGATGAAGAAGAACTAAAGAAGATTGAAGAAGATATTAATAATTTCCTTCTTCCTCTTCCAAATATTCCTGATGACGATTTACTTCCTGGCGGAAAAGAAAATAACAAAGTTATCCATGAATTTGGGAAACCTCAAAATTTTCCATTTAAAGTTAAAGATCACGTCGAACTTTGTGAGAGCTTAGGTTTGATTGACTATAATCGCGCTGCAAAAATGAGCGGTCATGGTACATGGGTTTATACAGGCTTAGGAGCTCAACTTGAATGGGCATTACTCAATTTCTTTATTTCAGAGCATCTAAAAGATGGATATACATTCATGCTCCCTCCTCACATTCTCAATTATGAATCAGGCTTTGTAGCAGGACAATTTCCTAAATTTATCGATGATGTATTTTCGTTAGAAGGTGTTTCTCCAAGAAAGTTTATTCTTCCAACCGCAGAAACTGCTTTAGTAAACTTCCATAGAGATGAAATTCTTAATGAAGAAGAGCTTCCAAAGAAATATTTTGCCTTTACTCCTTGTTATAGAAAAGAAGCAGGTGCATATAGAACAGAAGAAAGAGGCATGATTCGTGGCTATCAATTCAATAAAATTGAAATGTTCCAATATACAACCGAAGAAGGCGACCAGCCAGCTTTTGAAGAATTAGTCAAAAAAGCTTGTTCACTTGTCGAAAAACTTGGCTTAACATTCAGAGTTAGTAAATTAGCAGCTGGCGATATTTCTGCATCGATGGCTAGAACATACGATATTGAAATTTATATTCCTAGTATTGGAATATTTAAAGAAGTGTCATCTGTTTCCACTGCTCATGATTATCAAGCTCGTAGAGGCATGATTCGCTATCGCGATAAAGCCACTGGAAAAGTTAAATACGCAAGAACATTAAATGGTTCAGGCTTAGCCACATCAAGAATATTCCCTGCATTAGTTGAACAAATGCAGCAAGAAGACGGAAGCATTAAGATTCCAGAAGTACTTCGCCCATGGATGGGCGGGCTAGAATATATTAAGCCAAAGCAAAAATAGTATTTGATAAGCGATCGACAAAAATCGGTCGCTTTTTATTTTAAAAAAATAATGCTATTATAAATAAGCCATCGCGATAGGTCTTTACGAACCAGGTCAGGATAGGAATATAGCAGCCTTAAGTATCCGATCTATGTGCGATGGTTTTAAAAAAATGAAAACACTTGATGAAAAATATATGCGATTAGCGATTAAAGAAGCTGAAAAAGCTTTTTTAATTGATGAAGTCCCTGTTGGCGCAATTATTGTTAAAAACAATAAGATAATTGCTAGAGGACACAATTTAAGAGAAAAAACAAATGATCCAACTGCTCATGCAGAGATAGTTGCTATTAGAAAAGCATGCAAGAAAAACAAATCATGGAGGCTCGAAGGAGCAACTATTTATGTAACTGTTGAACCATGTTCTATGTGTGCCGGAACAATTTCGTGGGCAAGAATCGAAAGAGTTGTTTATGGCGCAAAAGACTTAAAAGGCGGAGCACTTGGCACAACTCTTAATCTTTATGAAACAAAAAATCTTAATCATTATCCTAGCGTTACTGGTGGAGTATTAGAAAACGAATGTGGAAATATAATTTCCAATTATTTTAAAAATAAACGTAAATCAAAATAATAAAATTATTTATTTCTTTACAGTGTATAAAAAATTAGTATACTTATTTTCAAAAGTTATACTTTTATGAAACAAGTAAATAAAGAGACAAATAATAACCTATTCGAAATCATTGATTCTGATCCATCTATCGGTTTAAGCGAAGAGCAGGTTAAGCAAATGAAGAGCTATGGCTTGGTTAATAAAATGCCTAAGACTGTGACCAAGTCGTATTTCAAAATATTTTTTGATAACATTTTTAATTTCTTCAACATTATTCTTTTTGGAGTTGCGTTGTTCATGATAATTACAACTGTCACTGGTTTTTCAGATGAGGGCCAACGTGTTTCTGCAGGTGATTTTGTTTTTGCTTATTTACTTCTAGTGAACATTGCTATCGGATTATTCCAAGATATTAAAGCAAGAATCAAAGTTGATAAACTTAGAGTTATTTCTTATCCAACCGTCAAAGTAATAAGAGACGGAATAACTATAGAAATACCTGGTAACGAAGTTGTTTTAAGCGACATTCTTTTGCTAAAAAGTGGTGATCAAATTATATGTGACTCAATCCTATTAGATGGCAATTTAGAAGTTAATGAATCTTTGTTGACTGGCGAATCACTTAACATAGTTAAACATAAAGGAGATTATATTTATTCAGGCTCTTATATAACAAGTGGCAGCGCAACTGTTCGTGTCGATAAGGTTGGCAAATATAATTTTGCTGCTTCGCTTCAAAACAAAGCCAAAAAATTCAAAAGACCTAAATCCGAAATTCTTCGTTCGATAAATAAGATATTTGTTCTTATTGGAATCATACTGGTTGTTTTAGCCTCCGCGATGTTAGCAACCTATCTTATTAGAGGCACCTTCCAAAGCAATACTCTTAACTTTACAGGATCAATTGTTGCTATGGTTCCAATCGGAATGTTCCTCCTTGTGTCATTAACCCTAGCTGTAGGAGTTATTAGATTGGCAAAACGAAGAATGCTTGTTCAAGAGCTTTATTGCATTGAAACTTTGGCAAGAGTTGATACGTTATGTTTAGACAAAACAGGAACTATTACCGACGGAACAATGTCGTTAAAACACATAGATATCCTTTCTAGTGATAGCAAAAACGAAATCGATGATATTTTATCTACTCTTGTTAAAGCAACAAAAGATGAAAATTCAACCGCCCAAGCAATTCTAAATGCTTATAAAGATAATCAAATGTTGCCTTTTACAAAAGCTTTGGCGTTTAGTAGTAGCAGAAAATATTCTGCAGTCATGCTTAATGATGGAAGAACTTATGTGTTAGGTGCAAGAGAATTTCTTCCACACAAAATCAACAAAATTGATGAAAAATTTATTGAATATGAAAAACAGGGTTATCGCGTACTCCTTTTGGGATATTCCAAAATAGGATTAACAGAAAATGATAAAATGCCAGAAGTCACCCCAGTGGCAATTGTTGTTCTAGAAGACCATATTAAAGAAGATGCGGTCAAAAATATAGAATGGTTTAAAAATAATGGCGTCACAATAAAAATTATTTCAGGTGATAATCCATTATCAGTTGCCGAAATCGCAAGACGTGTTGGCGTGCTTGGAACAGAAAATTATATTTCCCTAGAAGCAATGCCGATTGAAGAAGTAAAAGCTATTGCAAATAAGTACACGGTTTTTGGAAGAGTTTCTCCAGAGCAAAAAGAAGCACTTATTTCAGCTATGCAAAGTGAAGATCATGTTGTTGCAATGACGGGCGATGGAGTTAATGATATTTTAGCATTAAAAGTTGCTGATTGTTCAATTGCAATGGCAAGCGGCAGTGATGCTGCGAAATCAGTGGCTCATATTGTTTCAATGGATTCGAATTTTTCCGCACTTCCGGATGTAGTTAAGGAAGGAAGACGTGTCATTAATAACCTTCAAAGAACATGTTCAATTTTCTTAATTAAAACGATTTTTGCAATGATTTTAACTATTATTTTCTTAATTTCTTCATGGGCTGGCGGTTCGGGATATCCATTTGTTGGAAGAAACTTATTCATTTGGGAATTATTAACAATTGGCTTTGCTTCGTTCTTTTTATCGCTCCAGCCAAACGATGAAAGAATTAAAAACAGTTTCTTTGCCAATATCATCACCAAGTCTCTTCCTGGAGCAATTATTCAAATTATATTTACGATGGTTTATTTTATCATCAGCGCAATCAATCCTTCGTTTTTGCCATTCAACACTGCTGTAACTATGGCTATTATCACATTTACCATCATAAGTTTTGTTACCTTATTAATAATATCTTGGCCTTTTGATGCATATAGAAAAGTATTATCTATAGGCATTGGAATAATTATGGTAGGTTTCTTTATTATTGATAGATTCTGTGTTTATAATACCTCTATTACTGCTACCCCAAATAATAGTGGTTTCTTTAATATTGATTACAACACATTAGCTAATTCTAATTGGTGGATAATATTTATTGTTATTGCTTTAGCAATACCTGCATACATATTTATGAGCAAACTAGCATTATATATTCAAAATAAGTTTTTTAATAAGGAGAAGAAAGATGAAAATTTCTAATGAAGTTAAAAAAGCATTGAGCGAAAACAAACCAGTTGTTGCTTTGGAATCGACGATTATTTCCCATGGAATGCCATATCCAAAAAATGTTCAAACAGCATTGCTTGTTGAAAAGACAATTCGCGAACATGGTGCGATTCCTGCAACAATCGGAATCATTGATGGCGAACCAATTATTGGTATGTCAAATGAAGAAATAGAAGAATTCGGAAAACGTAAAGGAATTAGAAAGGTTTCTAGAAGAGATCTACCAATCGTTTATGCAAAAAAACTTTGGGGTGCAACTACAGTTGCTGCAACAATGATATTAGCGTCACAAGCAGGAATAGAAATATTTGTTACAGGTGGTGTTGGCGGAGCGCACCGCGGTGCCCAAGACACCTTTGATATTTCAGCTGATTTAGAAGAACTTGGTAAGACAAATGTTACTGTTATTTCAGCTGGTGTTAAAGCAATTTTAGATTTAAATCTAACGCTAGAAATTTTGGAAACTAAAGGCGTCCCTGTTTTGTCATATCAAAGCGATGAATTTGCTGATTTTTACACTAGACATTCTGGCATCAAAATGGAGAATGTTGTTTCTTCCGCTAAAGAAATTGCTGAAATTATTAAAGCTAAAAGAGACAACCATCTCGATGGCGGAATGCTTGTTGCAAATCCAATCCCTGAGGAATTTGCAATGGATGATAAGATAATTAATGGAGCGATAGAAAAAGCCCTTAAACTTGCTGATGAGCAAGGAATCAAAGGTAAAGATGTCACACCTTTCTTATTGAAAACCATTGTCGAATTAACTAATGGTGATTCTTTAGAATCAAATATTAAGTTAGTTCTTAATAATGCAAAACTCGGAGCCTCTATTGCCAAGGAATTAACTCAGTTATGAAAATAGAAGCCAAGTTTCGTGATGGATTAAAACTTCTTATGAAGAGTAAATCACTTGATGAAATCAATGTGGTCATGCTTTGTAATACCGTAAAATCCAATCGCCAAACCTTCTACTATCATTATCGTGATATATCAGATGTTATTGAATCGATGTTTCTTAAAGAAAAAATTCACAATTCATCTAGAGTTTTCGAATATGAAAATATTATTAAACCTTTAATTGCCTACATTAATGCAAATATCACATTTTTGGTTGCTGTTGGCAGTTCGTTTGCAAGCGATAAACTAGAAAATTTCTTATATTCATATTTTTACCAAAAAGCTTCTCAATATCTTTCGTTTAGTGGAAAGAGTAAAGAACTCACAACTAAGAATCACAACAACGTGTTGAGAGGCTTATCAATCATTCTTTCTAAAGAAATGTTCTTTTGGATAATGAACAAATCTAAAGAAAGACAAGCGCATCTTATAAAAAGATTACACGGCGTATGGGTATATTTTATTGATACTTATCCAACCGAATTAAAAGCTATCAAATAAAATCTATTGATGTCTTAACTAAACAAAAGTGATAGAATTGTAAACAATAAATCGGTTAAGACATCCCGCTTAGGCGATTAAATGCGAAGATAATGCACACGTTTGATTGGCACTTCGCTAATCGCAAAAAGAGAAAGATTCTCTGAGGAGGGATCTTATGAAAAAAGAAGACATTGCAAGTTTTATTGTCTATATCCTAATGATTGCATTAGCAATTATTATCGGATTTACTTTAGTAAAAGACATGTTTACTGCATATAACAATGCATATGGAAGTCGCGCACTTAATCCATATGTTTTTGCAATCCTTATTATCTTACTTGGAATTATTCTAAATGCATTTGGATTAGAACTATTTCATGCACTGGGAGGAAAAATTGGAGGATACTCAATTGTTTCTTTGAATGTTTTTGGATTTTGCTGGTACAAAAAAGACGGAAAATTCAAATTCAAATTTAAAGATTTTGATGGATTAACTGGAGAAACAGTTCTTGCTCCAAAGAAAGAAAAAGCCTCTCCAAAGGCATATGTTTGGCTTCCATTATTAATGTATGTTGTTGAATTAATAACATGCATCATTCTATATTCAATTGGCTCTAATAAAGATTTAGCAAAAGACGATAATCCACTTATATGGATTGGCACCGCTTCAATCATCTTTATTACAATTTCATCAATGATGGCTCTATATAACTTTGTTCCAGTTAAACTAGATTCAATGACTGATGGCTATAGACTCACATTAATTTCTAAGCCTGCAAACATTGAAGCCTACAACGAACTTATGAGAATCGAAAACCTTCAAAGAGAGGGCAAAGACCTAGATTCTATTAAAGTATTTGATGAGGTGACAGATTTCACTGCACAAATTAACCTAATGACAGTTTATGAATCTTTGTCTAAAGAGGATTATCAATCTGCTCTTAAACTTATTGATAAAATGTGCCAAACACCAGAAAAGATTTCTCACGCAACGTTCAATAGACTAATCGCTCAAAAACTTTATATTAAACTTGTTACACTTCCATTAGATGAAGCAAGAAAGTATTATGATGAAGAAGTTAGCGACTCTATTAGAAGATTCATTTCAAACGATTTATCAATGGAGTCAATTCGCGCGTATGTATTAATTGCTGGACTACTTGATGATTCACTTGCAGAAGTTCAATTTGCTGATTCAAGAAAAGCTAAAGCGATGAAACGCGCTCTTAAAACACGAGCAAAAATTGAAGAAAAATTATATAAATCTGCAATCACGATGGTTAAAGATACTCATAAAGATTGGGATATGAGCGAAATACAATAACCAATAAATAAAACTCGCTGCCTAATGTGACAACGAGTTTTTTGTTACGTAATGTTAATCTTTTTCTTCGTAGCGAGAATTGTCTTCGTGAGGATAATCTTCACTGACAGCGCACTCGCTATGTTCTTTTACGTTTCCTAATATAACATGTTTGTTGCTACCTGAATCCTTAAGATCAAGAGTTGAATTTTCATCAAGAAAATCATTGATAGCAAAGCCAAATTTTTCACATAAATATTTTACGTTTTCTGGCTTTGGCGATAACGATCCTTGTCTCCATTTAGAAATCACGTTTTTGCGGATTCTAAATTTTTTAGCGAATTGTTTTTCGCTTAAATCAAGACGTTTGATTAAATAATCAACCTTTTCAACAACTGTCATATTACTTTTGTGCTTGTGCTTTTAATAAATCGCGAATTTCACCAAGAATTTCTTTTTCTGTTGGTTCTGGTTTTCCAGGTTCAACAGGCGCTGGTCTTTCTTCTGGGTGTTTCTTGTAGTAAGCTTCGAGCATTTTTGCGTCAGCTTCTGCTTTCTTAGCTCTTAAGACAGCAGCTGTTTTAACGATTGCGAATAAAACTAATGCAATGATAATGAAGCTAATTACAGCATTAATCAATGTGCCCCAATCGATGATTGATGACATATTGTAAGTATAAACTGTTCCGTGAAGTGTGTACTTTGAAAGAATTGTTGTTTTAATGCTTTCAATTAAATTTGGGTTTGCAAGTACTGTTACTTCACCGTATGTTTGCTTTGCTAATCCTTCCGCCAAGCCTTGTAAGTTTGCAGCTTCAAATGATTGGCCTAAACCAATTGCAGCGTCCATTCCTCTTTGAGCATCATTTAATGCAGGAAGAACTGTAACTAAACCCTTTAAGCCTCCTGGGACAGCCCATGTACAAACGCTTAATAGGATGTTGACTGCAGCTGTGACAATTGCTGAGAATGCACCACCAATGACAACACCAACAGCCATGTCGAGAACTGAGCCTTTGCTAATGAATGCCTTAAATTCTGCCCACAAGCCTTTGCCTTTTGCTTTGCCATTTTTCTTTGACATATTTTAACCTCCGATAAAAATAATTCTATCATTTTTAATGTAGATTAAGTATAAAAAAATATTTTTGATATAATATTTGACGAGGAAAAGCTTATGAACAAAGTAAAAATTATTGTTGATTCAACAGTTGATTTATCTAAAGAACTATATGAAAAATTTGACATGGAAGTTATCCCTTTAGGAGTAAATTTTGATTCAGAAAATTATAAAGATGGAGTAACTATTACTCCAGATGAAGTATATGCAAAAGTAAAAAATGGTGCCCCACTACCAAGCACAGCTGCTGTTTCCCCTCAGATTTTTGAAGAAACTGCAAGAAAATATGTTGAGCAAGGATACGATGTTATTTATATTGGCATAGGATCTAAACTTTCTAGTGCATTCCAAAATTATCATATTGGAACAATGGATATGAAAGATCACGCTTTTGCAATTGATTCTGAAAATCTTTCTAGCGGTAGCGGTCTACTCGCTATGAAAGCTGCAAAACTTCGCGATGAAGGAAAATCAGCAAAAGAAATTGTTGAGTTGGTTCAACCACTATCAAAAAAGGTTTCAGCAAAATTTGTTTTAGATACTCTTGATTATATGAAAAAAGGCGGACGTTGCTCTGCAATGGCAGCACTTTTTGGTCATCTTCTTCACATTCATCCAGTTCTAAAAATGGTTGAAGGAAAACTTATTGTAGAAAAGAAACCAAGAGGCCCAATTAGAATGGGTTATAAAGAAATGCTCGAAGAATTAAAAAATGATCTTCCAAACATTGATATGGACCATATTATGATTACACACGCCGGTGTAAATGATGATGATTTAAAATACCTAAAGGATGAAGTTAGTAAACTAGTCGATCCTAGCATAATTAGAGTCACTAGAGCAGGATGCGTTATCTCCTCTCATTGCGGCTATGGAACAATAGGTATTTTGTATATCAAAAAATAAAATATAAGGGAAGCAATGCTTCCCTTGTTTTTTACTTACCTGAAATTGCAAGCTTTTTAATTAATATGCTTGGTGATGATGTTTGCGACATTTCAAGCGAAACATCATTAGCAATTTCTTTGATTGAGTTAAACACTTCAACTAAATTTCCTGCGACAGTGATTAGTGATAATGGTTCAGCTAATTTGCCATCTCTAATCATAAATCCTTGCGCTTGGAGAGAAAAGTTTCCGCTCTTAGCGTTCATTCCTGCATGAAGACCTTCGAGCTCGGTAATATAAACGCCCTCCTTAATCGGAGAAATCATCTCATTAAACGATTTCTTTCCTGGTTTAACATATATGCAACCTAAACCTGCTTTAACTTTTGCTCCGACAACACCATTTCCAGTTGGCTCAACACCATCTTTTGCCGCTGTTTCTAGAGTATAAATGTATGTTTCAAGATTTCCTTTTTTAATTAGGAATTTTTTGTTCATAGCAACGCCTTCATCATCGTAGTAACTATAGAAAACATTTTTCTCAAGGTTATTTTCAATAACAGTCAATTTCTTACTAGCGACAGGTTGATGAAGTTTGCCAATAAACAATGAAGATTGCTTTTGTACTTCTTCAGCATCAAGATTTGATAAATATGCTCTTAACAGAGCAGAAACACAATTAGGTTTTAATACTGTAGGATACTTTTTGCTCTTGCATTGTGTTCCACCTAATTTATTAATTGCGTCTTTTGCAACTTCTTCTGCAAATTTATCCATATCAAATTCTTTTGGATCAAGTGAAACAAAGACTTTAAATCCTGTTTTGACTTCATCACCTTCTTTAGCAGCAACTTCTGCATAGAAAGCATAGCTTGCCATTTTACTTTTAAGTTTTAAACCATATGAATTTGATAATGAACTTTCATCAAAACTTTCATCATAACCAACGGTTGCAACTTCGCTGATACGTTTATCGTAAGCGCGAATTTTGTCTTCTATTTTTTTCAATAGTTCGATTTTTTCATTTATATCAGAAGAAATAACTTCTTTATTAAAGACATTTTTCTTATGATATTTTTCACTACCTTTATAGATAATGGATGGATTATTAGTTTCAACTAATGATGCACTTCTAATAATTGAATCAACTAGAAATTGAGGTGTATCTTTATCAATTTTACTAACAGCAACAGTACCGAATTTTCCATTATAAATTCCTCTTGCTGTTAACGAATAAGAATCACTAACTGTTAGACTATCAACTTCTCTATGGAAAATTGAACATGATGTTGATTTAGAATGACTAAAAGATACATCTGCTGCTTCGAATTTATTAGCTAAAGCTAATTCAAAGAATTTTTTCTCATTAAATCTCATTTTAATTCTCCTCCATTTCCTCCAACAAGAATCTCATCTACTCTTATTGTTGGTTGGCCAACATCAGTCGGGATTGAGCCTGATGATGCACCGCACATACCTTGAGCTCGTTCAAGGTCATTTCCGACCATGTCGATATGTTTTAAAATTTCTGCGCCAGAGCCAATTAGCGATGCTCCGCGGACTGGTTCACAGATTTTTCCGTCACGAATAATATATGCTTCGCTACAACCGAAATTAAATTCACCAGTTGCTGGATTAACAGAACCACCATTAAGTGATTTTGCATATAGTCCTAACTTGGTTGCTTTAATTATTTCTTCAGGAGTAGAAGTTCCGTTAGCGATAAATGTGTTTGACATTCTTGATGTTGGTTCAAATTTGTATGATTCTCTACGGCATGCGCCATTACCTTTCATACCCATTCTTCTGCCATTAAAATCGTCTATCAAATATGATTTCAAAATACCATTTTCAATAAGAACTGTTTTTTGAGTTTTATTTCCTTCATCGTCAATGTTATTTGAGCCCCATGCATTTACTATTGTTCCATCATCATATGCGGTAACAAGTTTGGACGCGACTTGTGTTCCAAGTTTTCCTGCAAAAACAGATAAATTTTTGCTAACTGCACTTGCTTCTAGACCATGTCCACAAGCCTCGTGGAAGATAACTCCTCCAAAGCCGTTTCCTATAACAACAGGCATCTTGCCACTTGGGCATTCTTTTGCCTCTAACATTGTCAATGCAGATGTAGCTGTCTCTTTTCCTAGTTTTACGATATCAACATTCTGCTCAAAGAATTCAAAACCAGCGCTTGCGCCAGGAGCGTTATGACCAGTTTCAATTTTCTCTCCGTCAATTGCGACGCACATAAGCACTGCTCTGCCTCTTTCTTTTTCATCTTTAAAGATGAAACCTTTTGAATTTATCAAAGTATTATATTGATTGTAATGAGATAAACCTGATTTTGTTCTAACAATTTTTGGTGAGATTCTCATTGCCTCCTCACCCTTCTTTAGATAGGCAATTATCTCCTTAGGATCAACCTCAGCGTGTGGTCTAAGGTGAGGATGGATATTTTTCACTTTTTTCACTTTTAGATTGTCTATAAATAGTGTTTGTTTCCCACTATAAGACGCAGAAAGTGAATTTGCTAAAGCAAGAAGACCGTTTTTTGATACATCGTTTGTGTATCCATATACACTTTGTAGTTCTTTCAGAATTCTAATGCCGGCACCTAAACCAACAGTGTCAGTTACTGCTTCTACTTTCCCATTCTCAATTGAATAGGATGAACTATGTGTTTCTTGTATGAATATTTCAGCATAGTCTCCGCCGGTTTTTAATGCGGCATTAAGCACTTCAATTGCTTGTTTTTTACTTAACATAAATTTTCTCCTTTTCCTTATTTAAATATATAGGCTTATGTTCTTTTTTTAATATGTGTTGGATGGCAAATTTCCCACTCATAAGAGCAATAGGAAGGCCACCTGGCATTATTATCCATTGCCCTGATATTAATAAATTGTTTATTCCTTTCACCTTTGAATTATGCATTAGTTGTCTTCCTTTATAAGTGTAAGACCATGGCATATATGCCCCTCTATGTGCATTAACATAACGCTTATATGTCATAGGGGTGACAACATCTAATGTTTCGATTTCTCCAAGAGAAGGGAATTTTCTTTCAATTTCGCCTTTTACAATTGTAGCAATATTATTTTTAACATTTATATAATTTTTATAATCTTTTCTTAATCTTTCCCAATAATAGAAGTCCTTATCTCTTTGATGAATTAAGACAGTTATTAATACTTTTCCATCTTTAACAAATGTCTCATCATAAAGGTAATTCCTTATTTTGATAGAATTTTCTTTTTCGTGCGCAATATGTATTGGTGAACATTCAAATTCAAATGTTGTTGTAATATTTAAATCTTTTAATTTTTTTGCATCAGCTAAATAGCTGATATAAACACAAGAAGGAGTGGGATATCTATCTTTCTTGATAAATCTTTTTGTGAAATGAACATCCTTTTTTGAAGCGATTAAAATTTTTCTTGTCGCTTCA
This sequence comes from Bacilli bacterium, assembly GCA_024408105.1. Classification (GTDB taxonomy): domain Bacteria; phylum Bacillota_I; class Bacilli_A; order RFN20; family CAG-826; genus Fiminaster. The sequence goes on from JAKSVG010000002.1 coordinate 50,176, forward strand.
AATACATCACAGCATGTAACAAAATAATCACCCTCAACTTTTTCATTGTTTGATAGTAAGATTTCTTTGACTTTTTTATTCTTAACAACGAGTTGTTTTACTTCTTTATTTAAGTGAATTGTCCCACCTAAATTTTCATAACGTTTAGCCATTCTTGCAACAAGATGTTCACTCCCGCCTTTAGGTATTCCACCATTGTTCAAAGCAAACGATCCAAAAGCATATAAAGTTGTGTATAAATTGCCATCTCCGGGAACTATTTTCGATAACACATAACGTAAATCTTCGGATTTAAATTTTTTAGCAAATTGTTCTTGTGAAATTCTCGTTGCACGTAGAAAAGGAATAAGATACGGAATCATTGAGCATCCAAATTTTATTAATTCAATTAAATTCAATTGTGATGGAGGTTTCTCCATTGGAAGAGGCATCTTAGCAAATTTGATTGTATATCTTTTAAGTTTCTTTATTGTTCTTTTATCTTCTGGAGAAATTTCGATTAATTCTTTTTCTAATTTGTCCAAATCTTTCCAAAATGTAAAGGTTTTACCTTTATATTCAATAGAGCCAAAATTATCACTATCAATAATATCTTTTTGATCAAACGCATCAACTGTTCGCCACATTTTATTGATGTCGTCACCTTCTCTTGTTCCGGTTAACCAATGAATGCAGCCATCTATTTTATGTCCTTTTCTTTCCCAACCTACGCATAATCCTCCTAAATTTGGATTTCTTTCAAAAATGTGTGTTTCAAAACCATGGAGTTGACCATAAATGCCTGCACTTAGGCCACTAACCCCACCACCTACAATAATAATTTTCTTTTTAGGAGTATTTTCGTCCATAATTATTGCTTATTATACACGCGAGCAAAAAAATATAAAACTTGTATTAACAAATTGTTAATGATAAAATCACAAATACAACTTTCTTTAGGACCTATGATGGCCTAAGGCGGAAGGAGTTAATTATGAAAAAAGGTATTCATCCAGAAACACACAAAGTCACAGTCACATGTGTCTCTTGTGGGGCAACATTTGAAACACACTCAACAAGTAAATCAATTCACGTTGATACATGTTCAAATTGCCATCCATTTTACACAGGCAAACAACGTTTTGTCTCTAACGATGGACGTGTAGACCGTTTCAACAAGAAATACGGATTAAAATAATAAAGGAAAAAGCCCACTTAGTGGGCTTTTTATATGACTTATGAAAAAACATATCAAAACTGCAATAATTTTCTCGCTGACAGCTTTGTTGTTGGTCGGCTGTAGCACAAATCAACCAACAACATCATCTACATCATCAAGTAGTTCCTCTACCACTCATGGGCCTAGACCAACAACCGATACATCAAGTAGTAGTTCCACTTCGCAAAGTAGTTCCTCTTCACAAAGCAGTTCCTCATCCTCTTCGTGGACATCGACATCAATTACGACAGGACCTTCAGGATATTATGATCGAGCAACTGGAAGTGGAAAGACTTTGCTTGATAACTTAAAAACGATTATTAATGATGGGTTTAGTAACCTCTCATATGATGGCCTTTTATCTGCTTATAAAACAACAGATGTTAAAGAAAGTAATCCTTCAGAAATAAATGACTATTATTCAAATTCAACACACTGGAAAATATCTGGAGGAGGATCCTGTGGCAGTTATTCAAAAGAAGGCGATTGCTACAACAGAGAACACTCTATCCCTAAATCATGGTGGGGTGGAAAACCAGATAAGTCTTCTCAAGGAAGCGATGTTTATATGGTCGTTCCATCTGATGGTTATGTTAATAACAAAAGAAGCAATATGTGCATGGGAGAAGTTAGTTCACCAACATACTCTTCTGACAATGGATATTCAAAGATAGGACCAAACACATTCTCTGGTCACTCAGGAACAGTGTTTGAACCAAACGATGAATGGAAAGGTGATTTTGCAAGAATTCATATGTATGCACTTGTGAAATGGAATGCTTGTAGCTGGACAAGCGGCGATGGAGGAGCAATATTCTCTGGCAGCTATTCATCATCACATATTGGGTTTACCGATTATGCATTTAACTTATTTAAAAAATGGCATAATCAAGATCCTGTTTCATCTTATGAAAGAAAGAAAAATGATGCAGCATACGCTTTACAAAAAAATAGGAATCCATTTGTAGACGACCCATCATTTGCAACTCGTATTTGGGGAATGTAAAAAATTCTAACAAACCTCGTGCTATATAATTGAAAATACATTTAAAATGTACTATTCTTATAAGCAGAGGTTTTTAATTATGAAAAAGCATATCAAAACAATATTAGCATTAGCGACATTGTCGCTTCTTTTAGCAGGATGTAATGGCGGCTCATCAACTACAACAAGCGGAAGTGAGTCTTCATCATCGTCATCTTCATCAACATCTACGAGTGGCGATCAAAGACTTGATCCAGGTGATTATTACAATAGTATTTCCGATTCGTTAACAGGCAATAGTTTAAAAACAGCCTTAAATTCATTAAATTCGACAAATCGAAAAAGAACAGTAGGATATGCTGGATTTAAAAAATTCTTTAAATATTCTGAAATCGACTGGAAAGATCCAACACCTTCTGGGAAGATGGTTAGTTTTTACAACAATGTTTATGTTGCTAATGAATGGGACAATGAAAAAACTTGGAATAGAGAACACGTTTGGCCAAACTCTTTAGGTGGCGGAAGCGTTGAAGCAGATGCTCACATGGTTCGTCCTTGTGATAAAGGCATAAATGGAGATAGAGGAAACCAATATTATGGAAAGAGTCTCTACGATGCAGGGCAATTTGTTGCTGAATATCGTGGTATAGCCGCAAGAATTATATTCTATTGCGCTATCGCAAATACATCATTAAAAGTTGTAGATACCAATAGTGGCGACTCTTCGTCAATGGGTAAACTTAGCGATTTACTTGAATGGAATCTTCAATATGCTCCATCAAAATCTGAAACCGCTCTTTTAGCTTTACGAGTCGAACAAAATAGAAATGTTGTTATTCAAAAGAACGCTTCAGGACAAGGAAATAGAAACCCATTTATTGATCACCCTGAATATGCATGCAAAATTTGGGGAAGCACAAATTCGAAAACTAAACAAATTTGCGGAATGTAATCAAATATTCACAACTGGAACAAGGAGTACCTCATATGAAAAACAAGTTCTATATTACTACGCCTATATACTATCCAAGTGCAGAAGCTCATATCGGTCATGCATACTGTACAGTTATGGCTGATATTCTCGCTAGATACAAACGCTTACGAGGAATTGAGACATTCTTTTTAACAGGCACTGATGAACATGGCGAAAAAATACAAAAGAAAGCATTGGAAAAAGGCGTAACACCGCAACAATATGTTGACGAAATCGCTGCAAAATTCCAAGATTTATGGAAAAAATTAAGAATTTCTAACGATGATTTCATCCGCACAACTGAGGAAAGACATACAGTTGTTGTGCAAGATATTTTTTCAAAATTATATGCAAACGAAGATATTTATCTAGGGAAATACGAGGGTTGGTATTGCACCCCGTGTGAATCTTTTTGGACCGACACTCAAGTTGGTGAAGAACATCTTTGCCCTGATTGTCATAGAGAGGTTCATAGAGCTAGTGAAGAATCATATTTCTTTAAGACTCAAAAATATTTGCCAGACTTATTAAAGTATATGGATGAACATCCAAAATTTATTCTCCCAATAAATAGAAAAAATGAAATGATGAACACATTCATTAAACCTGGGTTGGGAGATTTATGCGTATCTAGAACATCATTTGATTGGGGCATTCAAATTAAGGAAAATCCGAAACATGTTATATATGTATGGATGGATGCATTAACAAATTACATTACAGCATTAGGATATGGTTCAAATGATACTTCAAAATTCCAAAAGTTTTGGGCTGATGAAAACACTGAAATAGTGCATATCGTTGGAGCTGATATTTCTCGATTCCATGTTATTTATTGGCCTATGTTCTTAAAAGGACTAGGTTTAAGATTACCTGATAGAGTATTTGTCCATGGTTTATTAGATTTAAATGGCGAGAAAATGTCTAAGTCAAGAGGCAATGTAGTTTCTCCTCTTCCACTTATTGATCGTTATGGTGTTGACTCAGTTAGATGGTTTCTTGCGAAAGAATTCTCATTTGGTAGTGATGGTAGATTTACACCTGAATTATTTGCAGAAAGATGCAATGTTGATTTAGCAAATAATTTCGGAAATCTTATCAATAGAACCACCGCAATGATAATCAAATATTTTAATGGAGTTATTCCTCAATTAACAAAGTTAAACGAAAAAGATTTAGCGATTAAGGAACTTACCGAAAAAACAATCAATTCGTATGAAATATATATGGATGATTTAAAAGTTAATGAAGGATTGACAGTTGTTACTGAGTTATTAAATGCTGCAAACAAATACATTGAAGAAACTCAACCATGGGTTCTTTCAAAAGAAGGTAAAGTTGATGAACTCGCGAATGTTATGGCGATTTTAGTAAATACAATCGTTGTATCAACAAAACTTTTATCACCTGTTCTTGTTGAAACAAAGGAAAAAGTGTTTGCTCAATTTGGAATTAAAAAAGAACTCCAAGGATACGAAGTTAATCATCAATTCTGTCCATTTAATGGATTAACAGTCAACAAAGGAAATCCGTTGTTTCCAAGGCTTGATGTCGCTACCGAAACAGACTTTATAAATTCAATATCAAAATAGGATGCTTTGCATCCTTTTTTTACAAACCAAGTAAGTCAAAATATATCCATAGATAAAGAGCTTGATATCTTGAATATGATTGAACGTAATATTTTCCGCCATCTTCTTTTACGTCTATATTGTCTTCGTATGATATTGTGCCCTTATCGCCTTGAAGAAATAAATATATGTTATTAATAAATTCTGAGAATTTGCCTAACATATCGTGTTGTTTCCAATAATTGCTTCTAGCAATTGAATCATTGACGCATTCCTTAGAAAAACTTTTTTGATATGTTTCATAATATTCTTTCACATTTGTGCATGCGACTAAATATGACAAAGAATAGATTGTATAAACATAACCTGAGTATCTTAAATATTCATTTTCTGATGTTAAGCAAATATAAGCTGCTACAAGATTTGCGTCTTCTTCTTTAATAACCCCTTTTGTGTGAGCTATTTCATGCGCCATTGTAAATGCATATTCTCCAGGAGTAATTAATGGATTCATATTAGGTTCGCCTGTTGGACCAAATGCGACACCAGTAATTTGAAATTCTCTGTAGAGCCACCCAAAGATGTACATTCTTTTTGTTTTAGGCGTATAACTAGAAAAATAATCGCTTTCTAAACGTTTATACTCGTCATTCATTATATTAATCAATTCATCGTGAGAATATGGCATGATGAGCATTCCTGATTCATCATATTTCATATTTTTGGATATATTGTTATAGTCATTTTGGAAATAATTTCCAATATCTTTATAGACCAATGGATTACTTACTAATTCTGTATGCTGAGGGATATCAACTGGATAGCGATTATATTCCATTCCTGCTGTCCCCATATAAACTGTAATCACTAAAGAAATAACTATTCCAAAATTTAGCCAATATTTTGATGATCCTCTAAGTTTGAACCTATGTAGATGCCTAATAAGCAATATTAGCCAGATTAAAACATATACGATCATACAAATAATAAATAACTCAAATCCTGATATAGGCAACCAACCAAAAATTGTTGATGACACAATTTCTTCCACTCTTGATATTGTTCTTGACCAACCTTCAGAAACAAAAGGAGATAATCGGATCAGACATAAAAAGCCGAATGCAAAAAGAATGCACCCTAGAGTTATTAATGAAGCGTAGAATGTTTTCTTATATTTATTCATACGAATATTATTTTAACAAATAAATGTGATATGATTACTATATGATTTTAAAAATACCATTATCACCGATAGTAAAAGCCATGGCAAAAGGCGATCAAAAATACCTAAAAAATCACAAAACGTTTGGCACATTTTCTGTTAAAAAAGATTTACCGTATATTGATGATGGAGACGAGTATCACTTTTTAGATATAATTCAGCCTGTTTTAGGACACGATAACGGAATAACATTGTTTTATATCCATGGTGGCGCATATCTTTATGGAACAAAAGATATTTCAAGAATTTTTACTTCCTGGTATGCGAACCAAGGATTTACAGTTATCGCAATTAACTATAGATTAACAAGTGTAGAAAATCACATTGGTATAAAAGAACAGATTAGTGATGTTTTTGCTGCCTTAAAATTTATCGAAGATAATAAACATGAATTCGATGTAAAAATGAATAAGTTCTGCTTGATGGGAGATTCGGCTGGAGGTCATTTTTCATTGTTAACCGATATCATTTATCATTCAAAAGAAGCTCAAGAATATTTTGATATTAAAGAACTTCCAAATATTGATATTAAATGTCTCGCTCTTAATTCTACAATGTATGACTTTGAAGCGTTGCTTCCTATGGCAAGAAAATATTTGACTAAACGAAATTGTAAAAAAGTATTATCTGAACATTGCTTCGATAACGAATATATGAAGAAAAATTCACCACGTTATTATGTTAAAAATGGAGTTAAACTCCATCCGTTATTTAACTCTACTGCATATCATGATATGTTTATAGACCAATCATTGCTTTTAAAAAACGATGGCAAAAAATATGGTTTAGATTTAGAGTTCTTGTTAGAAACAAGCCCACGAAAAGAAATCGGTCACGTTTACAACCATTTTGTATTCGAAGATGAAGGACTTAAATGTAATGAGGCAATGGTTAAGTTTTTTAAACATCATTGTGATGTTGAATAGTTTTACAAAGTAAAATATAATAATCGCTATGAGTAAATTAAATCAAAACAAAACCCCATATTTAAATGCTCTTAAAAAGTATGTAAATAATGATGTGTTGCCACTTGATGTTCCTGGACATCACATGGGCAATGTCAAAAACGAATTAAAAACTTTTTTGGGAGATATGTCATTTAGAGCAGATGTTAACGCTCCAATTGGAATGGATAATTTAGCTAATCCAAAAGGAGTTCTTTTAGAAGCTGAAGAATTAATGGCAGATTTTTGCCATGCCGAGCATAGCTTCTTTTTAGTAAATGGTACATCATCCGGAATACTTGCTATGATTATGACTGTTTGCCATGCGAACGATCGAATCATTCTTCCTAGAAATGTTCATAAATCAATAGTTTCAGCACTTATTCTTTCAGGTGCTTCCCCTGTATATGTTGCACCTAAGTTAGATACTGAACTTGAAATTGCTAATCAGCCAACAGTTGATGATTATATTAAAGCAATGCAACGCTATCCAACAGCTAAAGCTGTTTTTGTAATTAATCCAACATATTTTGGCGCAGTTAATGATTTAAAACGTATTGTTGAAGAAGCACATTCAAGAGGAATGGCAGTTTTGGTAGACGAGGCTCATGGAGCGCATTATTATTTTGATAAAAACGGTCCTATCTCTGCGATGGATGCAGGAGCAGATATGTCTTCTGTTTCTTTCCATAAAACGGGAGGATCATTAACTCAATCATCAGTATTACTATTAAATTCGAAATCTATAAGTCGCGAATCTGTTCAAAAATCTCTTAATATATTGAATACAACATCACCTTCATCTATTTTGATTGCGTCTTTAGACGCAGCAAGGCATTTTGTTGCTTTGAAAGGTCAAGAGAATATGGATAGAGTTCATAAACTATCTGAATATGCTCGTGAACAAATTTCAAAAATCAATGGTTTTGTTCCTTGCGGAAAGAAACATTTTTTATCAAAAGGCTGTTTCGATTATGATGAAACTAAATTAGTTATTAAATTAGAGAACTTAGATATTAACGGTTTTGAATTATATCATCTTTTAAAAGATGAATTTGATATTCAAGTCGAGCTTGCTGAGACCTATGTCATTATGGGTGTCTTAGCCTTAGGAAATAATCAAGCTCAAATGGTTAGATTCGTCAAAGCATTAAAAGAAATTTCCAAGAAACATTACAACAAGAAATATAAATATCAAAAACACGCTTTTGGAATTGAATTTCCTTTCCAAATCATTCGTCCAAGAGCGGCATTTCACGCTCCAGGAAAGAGAGTGCCTTTAGAGAAAGCTGTTAATCAAATTTCTAAAGAATCAATCATGATTTATCCCCCAGGAATACCTTTGATTGTTCCTGGCGAAGTTTTCACTAAAGAACTTGTTGAAAGAATAGAAGAATATAAGAAACTTAATGTCACTATTCTTAGTGACTATGGCGCAGATAATGTTAATGTCATTGATGTTGATCGTTGGAATAGATATCACGTTTATAAAAATAAACTTAATGACTATCTACTTAAAAGAATGTCCAACCCTCGCGCTGACGGCTTTGAAATGCCGTTTGAAGGCAACAAACATAGTGGCACAATTATTTTGCTTCCATTTAGAAAAGATACATGGAGAAATAATGCTATTCCTGCTCAAGCAAACTTTAAACAAGTTATCGAAGCAATCGCAAAATATGAACCAGTATATGTTGGGATTAATCCATCCATATATAACAAAGTTATATCTGACTACGAGAATAAACACAATATTATTCCAATAAAGATAAAATATGATGACTCATGGGCACGAGATACAGGACCAATTTTTGTCACAAACAAAGGCAAAATGCGCTTGGTTGATTTTAGATTTAATGCCTGGGGAGGAGAAGTCGATGGTCTTTATTCGAATTATAAAGACGATGATCTTCTCTGCGGAAAACTCGCTAAAAAATTCGGAGTCGAACGTTATTATTTAGATGACTTTATTCTTGAAGGCGGAAGTATACATGTTGATGGAGAAAAAACATGTATGGTAACGAAGGCGTGTCTTCTTTCAAAAGGAAGAAACCCAAGACTTTCTCAACTAGAAATTGAAGAAAATCTAAAAACATATTTAGGCGTTAGTAAAGTTATTTGGCTTGAAAACGGAATATTTGAAGACGAAACAAATGAACACGTCGATAATATCGCTTGCTTTATTAAGCCTGGGGTAGTTGCTTTATCTTGGACAGATGACAAAAATGATCCTCAATATAAATTCTCGTCTGAAGCATACAAACTTCTCAAAAACGAAGTTGATGCTGCCGGAAGAAAAATTGAAGTCATTAAAATCAAATTGCCTAAACCGATGTATATGAATAAAGATGAAGCTAAAGGCATCAAGACTAGTAGATTTGACGCAAAACCTAGACCAGAAGGCTCTAGACTTGCAGCAAGTTATATAAATTTCTATCAAGGAGACAAGTTTGTTATTCTTCCTGGGTTTGGAGTCCCTGAAGATAAACTTGCTAAAGCAAAACTTCAAAAACTTTATCCTGATAAAGAAATTATACAAATTAATTCAAAAGAAATATTGTTAGGTGGAGGTAATATCCACTGCATTACAATGCAAATTCCATACCAAGAGGAGTTCAAAAAGAAAAATGAAAATTAAAGTCGCAATTTCACAAATGAAATGTTCTTCAAATTATGAAGAAAACATTAATAAAGCTGTCTCTCTTGTTGAGAAGGCTAAAAACGAAGGAGCAAATATTATTTTGCTGCAAGAACTATTTTCAAATTTGTATTTTTGCCAAGTCGAAGACTATGACAAATTCGATCTTGCTGAAGTGAGAAGCAAATCCCCTCTTATTCAAAAATTTAAAGAAATTGCAAAAAAATATAATGTTGTTTTGCCTATATCATTTTTTGAAAAAAGCGGAACAAATTATTTTAATTCTTTAGTAATGATTGACGCAGACGGAACAGATTTAGGTCTTTATAGAAAGACACATATTCCTACTGGTCAATGCTATGAAGAGAAGTTTTACTTCTCCCCAGGTGACACCGGCTTTAAAGTTTTTAATACAAAATTCGGAAAAATTGGCGTTGGAATTTGCTGGGATCAATGGTTCCCAGAAGTCGCACGTATTTTAACTTTAAAAGGTGCTCAGATATTGCTTTACCCTACTGCAATTGGAAGCGAACCAGTTTTAGTTAGAGATTCAATGCCACATTGGCGAAATACAATGTGTGGTCATGCAGCAGCAAACATAATTCCTGTTTGTGCATCGAATAGAGTTGGCGAAGAAAAAGCTCAAAACTCATCCATGGTATTTCAAGGATATTCTTTTATTGCAAATCAACAAGGCATTGTAGTAGAAGAAATGAATAGAACCGAAGAAGGTGTTCGTGTCCATGAATTTGATTTAGCCGAAATAGACAAAGAAAGAGTTTCGTGGGGTGTTTTCCGCGATCGTAGACCTAATTGCTATAAAGAGATAATTAAATTTTCAGAAGAAGATGAATAAAAACGATAAAAAACGAGATATAAAAAAAGGAAAAGTAAACCCGAATTCAATTAAAGAATTTAAGGTTAAAGAGGAGTGTGAACTCCTTCCTTTTTTAATTTCTAAATACCCTCATTTATCAAGAAATAATGTTAAGTCTCTTCTTTCTAATCATCAGGTCGCTGTTGACGGAGCGCCGGTATCACAATTCAATTTGAAATTAGCAAAGGATGATGTTGTTATTGTTAGCAAAAGAAGAATTGCTAAACACGAAAGAAAAAATCTCCCTATTATTTTTGAAAATGATGAATTTATTGTAATAAATAAACCAAGCGGTCTTTTAAGTGTTGCTAGCGATAACGAAAAAGGCAGAACTGCATATCGTATGGTTACCGATTTTGTCCAGCAGCAAAATAAACACAACCGTATTTATGTTGTTCATAGATTAGACGAAGATACTTCTGGCGTTTTGCTTTTTGCTAAAAATCCAAATATCCGAGACGAACTACAAAAGAACTGGTCTGAAATCGTTAAGTCAAGAAGATATTATGCCATTACAGACGGCGTTGTTGCTAAGGACAATGATATTTTAGTGAATTATCTAAAAGAAAATTCACTCAATCTTATGTACGTAACAAAAAATTCAAAAGATAAGGACGCAAAAAAATGTATTACTGAGTACAAAGTTCTTAAAAGGAATGACAAATACTCGTTGCTTGATATTAATATTGAAACTGGAAGAAAAAATCAAATTCGTGTTCAACTTGGTAATATTGGTTATTTTGTTATAGGTGATGATAAGTATGGTGAGCCATCTGACCCTTTAAAAAGATTAGGGCTTCATTCATACGAATTAAGTTTTATCCACCCTGTTAGTGGCAAACTTTATAAATTTAAGGCACCAATTCCTATTGAATTTGAAAAGTTATTTGTTAATATTATTAAGCAAATAGGTAAGCCAAAAAGAAAATGAAAAATAGATATTTAGACGCACTTAAAACATCAGCATTATCAATCATCCCTATGATTGCAATTGTTTTAGTGTTGCATTTCACTAATCTTGCAAAGATTACACAAGGTGATTCATTAGATAATATCTGGCTTATTTTGGCTGGAATGGTTGTTTTAGTTATCGGTTTAGCATTATTCCAAATCGGTGCATCTTCATCATTAACAAAAGTTGGCGAATACATGGGAGCATCGCTTTCTAAGCAGAAAAAAATATTCGTAGTTATTTTATTTTCGTTTGCACTTGGCTTGCTTATTACATGTGCTGAGCCAAGCATTTTAATTGTTTCTAAACAAGTAACTATTATTCCTGATAACCCTGCTGCTAACGCCATTGTTTTGATTGGCGGAATAGCTTTAGGAGTAGGAATATTTGTTGTTATTGGTGTTATTCGTATAACAAAGCACCAATCGTTGAAACTATGGTATTTGCTATTTTATTTCATAACATTTTTAATTATTTGTTTAATTGCAATTGACCCTGATAGAAGAAAATTACTTCCATTCATTTTTGATGCTGGTGGTGTTACTACAGGTTCTGCAACTGTTCCGTTTATTCTTGCTTTAGGCGCAGGTATTGCTGCTGTTCGTGGTGGCAAGAATGCAACCGATGATTCGTTTGGTCTTGTTGGTATGGCTTCTATTGGTCCTATTATGACCACCGCTATCTTAATTCTAATTAGATCAAATATCCCTGCTTATATACCTCCTTCATATTATGAGGGATCTGTTTTTATGAAGTTTGTTGATGCAATGATATTCTCGCCAACAGGTACAGGCTCTGCGATTGAAGTTTTGATTGCGATTGCACCAATTCTAATCATCTTCTTTATTTATAACGGTTTATATCTTCATCTCCCTAAAAAACGCATTTACAAATTACTCATTGGTTTTGTATATACATATGTTGGTTTAACATTATTCTTATCTGCTACAAATGCAGCAATGTCACCAATTGGAAGCATTGTCGGCGGTAATCTTTCATCTCAAAACGATGCTGTTATTATATTAATTTGCTTTGCCATTGGCTTAGTTACAATTCTTTGTGAACCAGCTGTACATGTTTTGACAAAGCAAATTGCAGAAATATCTGATGGCCGCATCAAGAAATCAACCGTAGTCATAGCATTATCACTAGGAGTTGGTGTTGCTATCGCATTAGCTGCAATCAAAGCAATATTTAAAATCAATATTTTATATATCGTTATTCCTGGCTATATCATTATCATGGTTCTTATGTTCTTTACACCAAAGATTTATACCGCTATGGCATTTGACTCTGGTGGAACAGCCTCAGGACCAATGGCATCATCATTTGTTTTGCCTATGATTATTGGTATTGTAATGGCAAGAGATGGCGGTACTGAAAATGTTTACGAATATGGTTTTGGCGTTGTTGCATTGATTGCGATGACACCTATTATTGCCATTCAAATCTTAGGATTGTCACAAAGCATTAAAACGCAAAAAGCTCTCAAGGTTATGCGTGCTCACGTTTACTCAGATGAAGATGCTCAAATCATTCACTTTTAATGGAGGTTTTTATGAAATTATTTAATATCAACAAACAAGAAAAAAAGACCCCATCAATCGATGCATTGATTGAGAAAAAACTAGTTCTTTTTGTAAGCATTGTTAATGAAGGTCAATCTAGACCTATCATAAAAATAATGGAGAAATGCGGTTCTTCTGCTCAATTCATTGAAACTGGCGAAGGTACTGCACGAAAAGAAATCAGAAATATTTTGGGTATCGAAGACAATAACAAAGAAATCATTTTTTCGTTCGTTACTAACGATAGAATTCCTGAGATTAAAAACTATTTAGATATTTATTTTTCAACAAGAACAAAAAATGCTGGGATTGGTTTTTCAATTCCGTTAACAAGCATTGTTGGCGTTAAGGTATATCAATTCCTTGCGGATACAATTAAGGAGGACTAATCATGGAAAAGTTCAAACTAATTTATGCTATTGTTAATTCTGGCTATTCAGAAATTGTTATGGACGCAGCTAGAGACGAAGGTGCGAAAGGCGGAACAATTATTCATGCTCGTGGCACTGGAACAAAAGAAATGGAGCAAAAATACGGTGTTATTATTACCCCAAACAAAGAAATGATTATGATCCTTGTTACCGAAGAGATTTGTGACAAAGTATTATCTGCAATTTATAAAGTTGCAGGACTTGGAAGTAAGAGTCAAGGTATAGCTTTTGCTTTGCCTGTTGATGATGTAGTGGGAATTCACCCTTCTAAGAAAGAAGCTAAATAATATATTAATTGAGTAAAAAATATTGCATGATTGGCGAATACAATTCCGGAACTAAATTAAAAGAAAAAATTAAAATTCGTTTCTCTTTTTTAAAAGACCCTCACTCATTCTTTTATTATGTTCTTCTTCTAATCGGAATTGGCTTTGCTTTTTTTGGTTTTGCTCTTATAACAGAAAGAGTCACCACCCCTTTCAGTGGAGACTTTTCTCAACAATCGTATCAACTTTATTATGATTTCTATGATGATTGGTGGACGTTCTTTAAAACTGGAAAATTCCCGTTTTATGACGCAAATACATTTTTAGGAGCAGACAATGTTTTTGCAAACACCTACTATGGTTTGTTTTCACCATTCACGTTCCCAATTTTATTTGTTCCTAGAAATTTTATTCCTCACATGATGGCACTTATAAGCATTGCCAGAATGGTTGTTGGAGGATTGCTTTTTAGACTATATCTAAAATATTTAGGCGCTAGTGAAACAAGTTCACGCATTTTTTCTATTGCATATGCGTTTATGGGATGGATGGCATACTACTTATGGTTTAATCCATTTTACGAAGTGTTAACCTTTTTCCCATTAATTCTTTATGGGATTGAAAAAGTTTTAAAAGAAAGACAACCGTTATTTGTTATTCTCGGTTTTTTCCTATTAGGTATTTCTAATTATTTCTTCCTATTAACTATGGGAATTTTTGGAGTTGCTTATGCAGGATTTAGATATTTTCAAACAATCAAGACTAGAAACGCCAAAGATAATCTATTAGTTCTTCTGTATGGTTTTTTAGGTTTCTTATTTGGTTTTGGTCTTTCAATGTTTTGCGTTTTCCCAGCAGTTATTTCGAGCTTCTCTATTAATAGAGCTAACGAAGCTCAATACTTACCAACCATTAAGGCTGCATTACTAAGTGGAGATTGGCCAAAATTCTTTAAATTATTCTTTACCTGTTGGAGCGCAAATGTGACAAACTGGGGAAATACATACGAAGAATATTATTTTTCATTTGTCTACCCACTCTGCAGCTACTTCTACCCTACCGTTTCTGATAGATTTACGAACATTATGCATTATGAGTGGTTTGAAAATACAGGAAGCTCAATATTTATTTATACCCCTTGCATGATTTTGATGGGAGTATCAATTTTTAGATCCTTTAAAAATAAAAAGATTTCTCATTTTATTGCAATGTTTGTTTTAATTGCATGTTTATTCATTCCATTCTTTTATTTCCTTTGTGGAGCGTTCGTCACTGCTTATGGAAGGTGGGAAATAGTTGTTCCAACTGCTGCATTAGTATATATCGCATTAAACTTTGATCATCGCGATGAAGTTCCTTGGTATGTAGTTGTTATTTCAGGTGTTGTTACACTTGGATTTATGTTAATGACATTCTTCTTGTCTCAATATATTGTAAACAACTACAAATATTTCCTAGAAACTGGCCAAATGATTCTTTTGGTTATCTATCAAATCGCATTATGTGTTATCGAAACAGGATTGATTGCTGGATTTTGGAAAAAGAAACATTTGCCTCTTGTTATTAAAACATCACTCGCTGTTGAAATTGTTGTTGTTGGCACTTTAGTAGCAAACATTCACGGTTTGCAAAGCATTAGATGGTCAGTTGGAGGAGGCTATGATAACGTTCCAACCGAAACCAGAATTATTGAAGAAATAAATAAGAACGATAACTCATTCTTTAGACTTCAATCTTCAAGAGCATATGAAGGCAACTCAAACCTAGGTATGCTTGAAAACTTTAATGGAACAGGGTGTTTCCACACATTCTACAATAACGATCTTGATGATTTTTTAAGAATGAGTCAGATTATGATGAATGACACCGCATGGAACGGAGTTACAATGTCAAAACGTTGTAATCTTGACGAATTTTTAGGAGTTAAATATTACTTATCAAAGGATACTGATATGATGTTTAACTACACAGATGGTGGCGTTACAACACATTATGTTTGGGACCCAAACATTCCATTAAATTATGAGCGTATTGATAATGATGACGATGGTTATAGAGTTTATAAAAACAAATATCAAATTGAGTTAGGAACTTCGTATGATACTTTGTATTTTAAAAACGAATGTAACGATTCAGTAAATAACTCATTCTATCCATACTCTACTGGATCTGATTTTGTTATTAGAAATGAAGAGGCTTACTTTAAGGGCGCAATACTAAATAACGATGACGTCTACGAAGTGATGTATAAATACGGAGACAATTTCTCATATAAGCAAGCACCATCAAACTATGAAAAAGAAGCTTACACAGTTTCATTCAATATTAAGGGAGTTTACTTAAATAAACGCCACTTCTATTTTGACCCAAGAAATCCTGATAGAGATATCAATGAAGAGTCAAAGATTGATCCAAGCGAAGTAACTGAGCCAGTTAACAAATATCAAATAGTCTTAGAGCCATCAATTGGTCCATATTTCCCTCTTGGTGCGGAAGGCAGTTATTACATGCTCGATTATCCTATTAGGCAATCAAGCGGTACTAACTATTCTGCAACCGTATATCTAATTGGAGAAGATAATGAAGGCCGTAGTAAAGTAATTACTTTTGATAATTGTAGAGACTTTTCTCGTTCCAGTGGTAGAAGCGTTAGAGGACTATATTCAAAAGAAAAAGTTAAGCGAATAATCATTTGCGTTGATGGGGATGCTTATGTCGCAAGCAAATCATCGATCAAGATGTATTATGAACCTTTTGAAAACTGCATTAATCGTTATCAAAGAGCAATAGATAATGGTTTACAAGATGTCACATACAATGTAAATGATTTCACATTTAAAACAAATTATGAAAAGCCACGTTTTGTTATAACGCAACTTGCTCATACCGGCGGATGGAAAGTTTATGCAACAGTTGATGGAAAGACCGAAGAATTAAAAGTCTATAATGCACAAGGTGGATTCGCAGGATTTGTTGCTCCTAAGGGAAATGTTACATATAAGATGACATATCAAACCCCATACATTGATAAGGGATTAATTTTTACAGTTATTTCTTTACTTGGTGGAGGAATGTTGACAGCTTCTGCATTTTATATCAATTCAAAAAGAAAAAGAAAAATTGACGGCGTCAATACAATCAATTAAAGAAAACAATTCTCACTTAATTTAAGTGATATATCTTATAAATACTATTCTTGTTTTGCTTGGTGAGTTCGCTCACCTTTTTTATTGCATCTTTTGTTGACAAACCTGAATTTACTAGGTTGTTAACCATCTTAATAATTTCTGAATCATCTAATATTGGTTGTTCTTCTTTATTTTTCCCTTCAACAACTATTACCATTTCGCCCTTAAGTGTTTCTGGGTCTAATAAAGATAAATTTTGAAGAGTGTCTCTAATAAATTCTTCGTGCAATTTTGTAAGTTCTCTAGCGATGCATGCTTTGCGGTTGCCTAATATTTCAAACATATCACACAGAGTTTCTTGAATGCGGTGAGGAGCCTCGTAAAAAATCATTGTTTCCTCTTTGGATGCGAGTTTTCTCAACTCCTCTTTCTTTATTTTTTCTTTCGCACTAAGAAAACCATGGAAGTAGAAATGGTCGGTTTCTAAACCACTGCAAACTAACGCATTCAACATGGCATTTGGACCACTTATTGATGAAACGTTGATTCCATTTTCCAAAGCTAGTTTAACTAATTTTGAACCCGGGTCTGAAATGCAAGGATAGCCAGCATCAGACATATACACCACTTTTTTGCCTTCTTTTATTTTTTCAATAATATTCTTTGCTTCACTAACTTCATTATGCTCTCTTAAAGACAATAAAGGCTTGGAAATATTGAAAAAACTCAGCAATTTTCCACTAACTCTTGTATCTTCGCACGCTATTAAATCGGCGTTTTTAATAATTTCTAACGCCCTTGGAGACATCTCATCTAAGTTTCCAATCGGTGTAGCGACAAGATATAAAAGAGGCAATTTATTATCAAAATTTAATGTTCTCATTGTTTTCTATATGGTTTGAAATTTTCTTTCAATTCTTTAAGTGAGATAAATTCAATATCTTCATCACTTTCAATTTTTACTGTTCGAGAAAGGATATTAATTCCTGTCAGCCTATATGTGACATCATTTTTAACAAACATTTCTCCTAAATGCGGGAAGTCTTTCTTCATTTCTGTATAAGCATCATCTTCATAGAGTAAGCAACAAATAAGTTTGCCACAATGTCCGCTTAATTTAGGTATATTGAGTGATAACATTTGGTTTTTAGCCCTGTTAATTGAAATTCCTTCCATTGAATTCAAAAATGATGAGCAGCAAAGAGGAAGTCCACACATTCCTATGCCTCCAATCATTTTTGCTTTATCTCTTGAGCCAACCTGTCTAAGTTCAATGCGACAATGAAATTTACTTGCAAGGACTTTTAGCAAATCTCTAAAGTCAACTCTATCGTCTGCAACATAGGCTATTGTAAGTTTGCTTCCATCTAATGCGTATTCAGCATCAATAGGCCTCATTTCAAGATTCAAGTTATTTATTTCTTTCATTGCAATAGTCATTGCTTCTTTACTTCTTTTTTTGTTTTCATCATAAATAAGTAAATCATCTTCAGTTGCTTTTCTAATGATTGGTTTTAGTTCTAAAGAACTATTGTATTTATCAATCGAAACAGGCTCTAACGCAATTTCGCCTACTTGCATTCCACGCACTGATTCAGCGACAACCTTATCACCTATTTTTAAGTCTTCCATATCGGTGCCAAAGTAATAAGCTTTACCGATGTTTGTAAATTTAACTCCAGCAAAATATTTATTAGCCATTATTTTGCCTCCTTTGTTATTTCGTAAATTATATGATCAAGTAGAAGTGGGATATTAACATTTAAATCAAGTCTTGATAAAGATGTCATAACCACAAGTAAACTTTTATCAATATGTTTTAATGAGCTTAGTAGCTTCTCTAATATCTTATCATAACAAGATAGTGTTATGCCCCCACCAACTGAAAGACTTAACAAATCTTGAAATAGAATTGAAAGCATTTTTAAATATAATCTTGCTACTTCATTAGTTTTAACTAATGGAATTACTCTTCGTTGGCAAACATATACCGCTTCATCTTGGTTGATTAATAATGCGTCAAGTTGCTCATCAAAAGCCATTTTTGCATTTTTATATGTTTCGCTTTCTAATGCTTCTTTAATTGATTCGACATCATTATAAAAAGAACATAATATTTCTGCATCTTCGAGTGGCACAGAGTTATTAACTGCATCATTTATGATGTCTTCTCTTGGCATTGATCTAAATCTAAGCACCTGAGTTCTAGAAATTATTGTAGGTAAGACTTTCGATTCATTTTCTGTTGTCAAAAATGCATATACATTTTTACCTGGCTCTTCTAGAAATTTAAGCAATGAATTAACCGCAACCGGTGTCATTGTTTCGACTAGATGAAGGATATATATCATAATTCCTTTTGATTCCAATGCTGTTTTGTCAAAGTTATTAATTACTTTTTCTACATCATTTTTTTTAATTTTATTAGCTGAACCATCTAAAAGCATGACATCTGGATAATTTCCCTCGTCTACTCTTAAACAAGTTATGCAGTTGTTACACGCTAACGGAGATGGATTATCGCATAGCAAAGATTTTGCTAAATACATTGCCGTTTCTTTTAATGGCATTCCACTACTTCCAGAAAGCATATATGCATGCGAAAGACGCCCTGTCTCAAGGGCGTTTTCAAATGTTATTTGTATAACAGGTTGATATTTGTTTAGGTAATCCTTTATTTGCATTTCGATAATCTATCTTTAATTGTTTTATATGCGTTAAGAACAACTTCATCAAACGGTTTTGATGCATCAAGAACAACAAAGCGATCAGGGAAACGTTTTGCTAATCCTAAAAATGTTTGTCTAACACTCCTATGAAACTCAATTTTTTCTAAATCCAAACGATTTACTTCACGTGATGCATTTGCAGCTATACGTGCTAAACCAATTTCTGGTTCAATATCAAACAATAATGTTAAGTCAGGATAATATCCATCTGTTGCGAAATGGTTTAACGAAAGAATATTATCGATTCCTAAACCACGTGCGCCACCTTGATAAGCAAGCGAGGAATCTAAGAATCTATCAGAAATAACAATCTTCCCTTCGTTAGATAATGGCCAAACTTTTTCAACTAAATGCTGTCTTCTAGCAGCAGCATAAAGAAGAGCCTCAGTCATACCGTCCATTTTTGTATTTGCTTTATCTAATATGACATTTCTAATTTGCTCAGAAATAGGTGTTCCACCTGGTTCTCGTGTTAATACAACACAATACCCTTCTTTTTCTAGCATTTCAGTAACCTTTTTGGTTACACTCGATTTCCCAGAACCTTCTGGTCCTTCAATTGTTACAAACATTGTTGTTACCTCTTATATTTTCTTTCTTCCTTCTAAGGCTTTTGACAAAGTCAATGTATCAGCATATTCTAGGTGACCACCCATTGGTAGACCATATGCAAGTCGAGATACATTGATGTTCTTGTTTTCTAATAATTTTGCAATATATAATGCGGTTGTTTCACCATCGATTGTAGGATTTGTTGCAAGAATAATTTCTTGAACATTATCTTTTTTAATTCTTTCTAGCAAATCATTAATTGATAGATCTTCAACACCTACCCCATTAATCGCTGATAATGTACCGCCTAATACATGATAAACACCATTATATGTTCCTAACTTTTCAAATGGAAATATATCCTTTGGATATGAAACCACGATTATGCGTGTATGATCTCGTTTACTATCAGAACATATTTCGCATATTTCTTCTTCTGTTAATGAACCACAAATTGGACATTTATGGACTTTGTTTTTTACCTCTTTCAAAGCAATCGAAAATTCTTCCACATTTTCATCACTCATTTCTAATACTGAGTATGCCATTTTTTGAGCAGATTTATGCCCAATACCTGGCAATTTCGAAAATGAATCAACTAGTCTTTCAATGCTTTGAAGTTCTTTCATTGGTTAAAACATACCTCCGCTTCGACCAGTAATTTGTTCATTAATTTCTTCGCTTTCCTTTTCGATTTGAGCAACAGCTTCATTTATTGCTAAAGCAATAGATTCTTCAACCATTTCTTTCATATCGGATGACATAGCATCTTTATCAATATTTATTGAAACGATTGATTTATCTCCTTTAACTACGACTGTTACTAAACCACCTTTAGAAACACTAAATTCCTTCTCCTTAAGTGCATTCTGAGCCTTTTGAAGCTCTCTTTGCATCTTTTGAGCTTGGATGATCATTTGCTGCATGTTCATTTTTTTATCTCCTCAATTTTAATTGATATTTCACTTGCGCGTGGCAATTTTGATATTTGTCTTAAGTTATTAAATGCTTTGATTAATCTAACTGATTCACTTCGTGAAATTCCGTAAACAAATACATCTCTTCCAATCATTTTTGACAATACTTCGGAAACGCTGTTTTGGTTTGTTTTCACATTTAATTTATCAGCAAGTTTGACAAAGTCATATTCTAATATAATTGCTTCTTTAGTTACGATGAATGGTCTACCATCTTTAATTAAAGCAACAATCTTGCCTAATGATGGGTGGCTTATATATGCATCAAGTTCATTCCACCTAGTCATCAATTCTTTACGTTCTTCTTTTTCTCCAAGTACCATAAATTTGATAATTGTTTCATCATCAAGTTCATAATGGTCACCTTCAGTTTCCAACTCTTGTTTTGGAGAGTTTTCTTCTAAGTGCCACTCTGGAGTTTCCTCTTTTTCAGCAACTGGTTCAGGCTTAATTTCCGTTTTAGGCTCTTTGACTAGTACGGTTTCTTTTTCTTCAACCATTGGTTCTTCTTCAACCATAGGTTGCTCAACTATTATTTCAGGTTTTGTTTCTTTTACTTCAACTTTTTGAGGTATTGGTTCAACCTTTTTAACTGTTTCCACCACCGCATCATTTGATGTGGCTAGTCGTAAAACTATTACTTCAAACATTGTCTTAATATTTGCAACAGTTTTATAGTCTGATTGAGCTTTTAGGAATGTGCCAATCATTTCGTTTAAGAAACGCATGTCAATCATATTGGCTAATTCATCTGCGTTTAGTAAATTTAAAACAGTTAACTGTGAATCGTCCTTTGTCTTTTTAATGATTAATACATCTTTCAAAATATCTAATAAATCGTTTGTGAGTCGTTTTAGATCAACTCCACCCTCAGAAAATGCGTTAATTTTT
This sequence comes from Bacilli bacterium, assembly GCA_024408105.1. Lineage (GTDB taxonomy): Bacteria > Bacillota_I > Bacilli_A > RFN20 > CAG-826 > Fiminaster. The sequence continues at coordinate 72,078 of JAKSVG010000002.1, forward strand.
GTTAAACATGTTGCGACATCGCCATTATAAATAGCTTTGATAAATGATAACTTTTCTTCTAATGATGCTAAACCAAATAAGGCGTATACATCTTCTTCTTTTAATGAAGATCCACTATAAGCTAGTATTTGATCAAGAATGGATAGCGCATCACGAACCCCACCATCAGCAAGCGATATTATCGCGTTTACCGCTTTTTCATCATAAGAAATATCTTCTTTTTGAAGTATTTCCACCATTCTTTCAAAAATATCTGCATCGCTTACTTTAGTAAAATCATATCTTTGGCAGCGAGAGACAATTGTTGGAAGGATATTGTGTGGTTCAGTTGTTGCTAAAATAAAAATAACATGTGCAGGCGGCTCTTCTAGAGTTTTAAGAAGTGCATTAAAGGCATTTGCGGTCATCATGTGAACTTCGTCAATGATATATACTTTGTATTTTCCTTTAATAGGTAAATAATTGACCTTATCGATTAATTCACGTACTTGTTCTACACCGTTATTGCTTGCAGCGTCTATTTCAATTACATCAGGATGTGTTCCTTCAGTGACTTCAACACAGTTTGAGCATTTATTGCATTGATGACCAATACCTTCTTCACAATTGAGTGCTTTGGCAAATAACTTTGCCATTGTTGTTTTACCGGTTCCTCTTGGACCGCAAAAAAGGTATGCATGAGCAATTTTGTTGCTAACTAATGCATTCTTCAATGTGCGGACTATATGCTTTTGTCCAGCAACCTCTTCAAAACTTTGAGGTCTATATGCTCTATAAAGTGCTTTATACGCCATAAATTTTACCGCATTTGATTATACTATTTTTACTCACATCTTAAAAGTATCTTTTAACTGTTTTTAGTTTCTAACGTTCTTTTTCTTTTCATTTGTTGTGGAGTGTATTATGATGTTTAAATGTTAAACATAGTTAGGATGATTTATGGATAGTGCGATGCTTAAAAGACTTGAAGTAACAAGCGAAAGACTTCAAGAAATTGATAAAGAATTATGTGATGAAAACGTCACAAGAGACATTAAACGTTTTAGAGAACTTTCAAGAGAACGTTCAAACATTGAACCAGTTGTTGAAAACTATAAACGTTATTTAAGAATTATTAGTGATATAAAAGATGCTGAAGTAATGATTGGAGATTCTGATCCAGAAATATCTCAACTAGGCCACGAAGAGCATAAGCGTCTTTTGGAAGAGGAAGAAAAATTAGTTAATGAAACAAAGATTCTTTTATTACCAAAAGATCCAAATGACGATAAGAACATAATCGTTGAAATTCGTGGTGCTGCAGGCGGAGATGAAGCAAACATTTTTGCTGGTGATTTATTCAGAATGTATGTTAGATATGCAGAGCATCAAGGATGGAAAATTCAGATGATAGAAGAGAATATCTGCGAAGCAGGTGGCTTCTCATTGGTATCATTTATGGTTAAAGGCGATGGCGTTTATTCAAGATTAAAGTTTGAAAGTGGCGCACACCGCGTTCAACGTGTTCCGAAAACTGAGGCATCCGGAAGAATTCATACATCAACTGCCACAGTTTTAGTTATGCCAGAAATGGAAGAAATAGATGTTGAATTAAAAATGGATGATATTCAAGTTGATACATATCGTTCACAAGGAGCAGGTGGTCAAAACGTTAATAAAACAGAATCTGCTGTTCGTATGACTCATAAACCAACAGGTGTTGTTGTTTCGTGCCAAACAGAAAAATCTCAAATTCAAAATCGAGAAATTTGTCTTCAAATGCTAAGAGCAAAGATATATGCAAAACTTCAAGAAGAGCAAGAAGAAAAATTTGGTAGTGAACGTAAACTAAAAGTTGGCACCGGTGAAAGAAGCGAAAAAATCAGAACATACAATTATCCTCAAAATCGTGTTACTGATCATAGAATCGGTTTTACAATTCAAAAACTTGATAGAGTTATGGAGGGTGAACTCGACGAAGTTCTAGATGCATTGAATCACTATGACCAAGAGATGAAAATGCTTGGTGAAGAGCACTAATGGCGACATTATTTGAAGTATATAAAGAAGCTTGTAAAAAGCTAGAAAATAAGCAGAAAGACGAAATTAATATTCGCATGCTTTTATGTGCGAACAATAATCTCAATTCGATGAGTGAGTTTTTTATTCACAAGGATGAAAATGTTAAAGATTTGCAAAGATTTAACTCGAATCTATCGAGATTTTTATCTGGAGAACCAATTCAATATATCCTTGGTGAAGCTGAATTTTTTGGTTGTAAATTTAATGTTGATAAGCGTGTTTTGATACCGCGTCAAGAAACTGAAGAAGTTGCTTTGTATGCGTTAAGAAAAATAATGAGAGTTTTCCCAAATAAAAAGATTATGCTTGCTGATGTCTGCGCTGGATCAGGATGCATTGGAATATCTCTTGCTAAACACATTGATGTTGCCGGTTTGTTTTTAAGCGATATTTCGCAAGATGCATGTGATGTTTCCTTAAGTAATATTGCGAAAAACGAAATTACCGGATACGTTCTTCATGGCGATGCTTTAAAGCCTTTTATCAAACACGGAATTAAACTTGATGTTATTGTTTCTAATCCGCCTTATATTCTTAATAAAAATGATGTTGATAAATCAGTTTTAACGTATGAGCCCCATAATGCATTATTTGTCGACGAAGAATTATCTATTTATAGGTCTATTCTTTTAGATGCAAAAGAAGTTATGAACGAAAAATTATTAATTGTTTTTGAAATTGGATATGATCTAAAAGATAAACTAATAAAATTACTTCAAGAAATTAATCTTGATTGTGAATTTACTTTTACTAAAGACATGAATGATAAATATCGTATCTTTTCACTTCTTTTGGAGCGTAAAATAGAAGCATGAAACTAATTGATAAAAAAGATTATTTATTGGCAAGCGACATATTATCAAGCGGTGGTTTGGTTGCTTTTCCTACTGAAACAGTATTTGGGATAGGCGTTATTTACAATAACGAAGCATCTTATAATAGATTAATTAGTGTTAAACGCAGACCACCTGAAAAACCATTTACTTTAATGTGTGGTGATGTTAATGACATTTATAAATATGCAGAGGTCAATAAAATTGCAGAAAAATTAATAAAAAAATTCATGCCTGGTCAATTTACAATCATTCTTAAGGCTAAAAAAGGTTTGCCTAGTTATGTTGTTTCAAAAGAAGGAAACGTCGGAATAAGAGTCCCTGATGATGAATTTGTTTCGACTCTCATTAGAAGTGTTAAAAATCCGCTTCTTGTTCCAAGCGCAAACAAATCTGGCGAGCCTCCTCTTACAAAGGATGAAGATGTAAAAAATGTATTTAACAATGAAATTGATGCTATCATTAAAGGAGAATCTATTAGTAACGTTCCTTCAACGATTGTTCTTGTAGATAATGATGTGCACATCATTCGTCTAGGAGTAATTAGTGAAGACGATATTTATAAAGCGATAAAGGAGTAATTAATTATGGTAATTTCAATCGGTTCTGATCATGCAGGATATAACTACAAACAAGAAATAATTAAATATTTAGAAGCTAAGGGTCATAAATTAATTGACTGTGGGACAAATTCTCTAGATTCTTGTGATTATCCAATTTTTGGAAAAGCTGCTGCAATGAAAGTTGCATCAGGCGAAGCTCAATTCGGAATAGTTGTTTGCTCTTCTGGTGAAGGCATTGTGATTGCTGCAAATAAAGTCAAAGGTGTTAGAGCAGGACTTGCATATAATGATGATGTTGCAAGACTAATTAGACAACATAATAATGCCAATATGATTGGCTTTGGAGCAAACTTTATGTCATTAGAAGATGTCTTAAGAAGGATCGATATCTTCTTGGCCACTGAATTTGAAGGTGGTAGACACGAAAGACGTGTCAATGAAATAGAATAAAATAATTGGACTTTGTCCAATTATTTGTATTATTCAAATAACACTTTTTTATAAAAAATAGACTACCTATTATTATGGGTAGTTTTATTTGTCCAAGATGTGGTAATAATGATCCTAAATACATAGGATACGTAGGCGAAAAACCATATTGCCGTTTTTGTATTTCACTCAAAGGTGAAAATGCAAAAGAATTTCACTATTCTGGCAACGAAGCAACCTTAAAGCTTGATTATCCTTTAAGTAAAGAACAAAAAGAAATATCTGAACATGTTATTAAAAATTATAAAAACGGGATTGATACTTTGATTAATGCTGTTTGTGGTGCTGGAAAAACCGAATTAGTTTATGGAGTTATGGAATATGCGTTAAAAAGGCAGCAGTCGGTTGCGTTTGCTGTTCCTAGGCGAGATGTCGCAGCTGAATTATTCTATAGAATTAAGGACGCTTTTCCTGACAACACAATTACTGCAGTTTATGGCGGACATACATCTAAATTAACTGCGGATATTGTGGTTTTAACAACACACCAACTATTTCGATACCCAAATTATTTTGATTTAATAATCTTGGATGAAATTGATGCTTTTCCATATAATGGAAATCCTTTGCTCGAAACAATGTTTCATATTTCTTCTAAAGGCAGAACAGTTTTAATGTCTGCTACTCCATCTAAAAAAGTAATTGATTATTATAAGCATGAAAATCGCGAGATATTGGAATTAAATACTAGATTTCATCGCTACCCTTTGCCAGTTCCAAAAATAGAAATAAAACCATTTGTTTTTAAACAATATTTTCTACTTAAAAAACTAGATGAATTCTTAAAAGAAAACAAACCAGTTTTTATATTTTGTCCAACCATAGAAGTGGCAGAACATTTATTTAAATATATTAGAAGAAAATTTAAGAACGGAATGTGCGTTCATTCAAAGAAATTAGATAGGCCAAAAATAATTGATGATTTTCGCAATGGGAAATATAAATTTTTAGTCACAACAGCAATTCTTGAAAGAGGCGTAACAATCAAAAACTTACAAGTAATTATCTATCAAGCAGATCATGATCTTTATAACGAATATGCATTAGTCCAAATATCTGGTCGAGTAGGGAGGAAAATCGATGCTCCAAAAGGTGAAGTCATTTTTATTGCAGATAAAGCAACAGATGAGATGGAAAAAGCTAGACAAACAATCATTAACAAAAACAGGTATTTGTAAAATTTGTTTTAATAAGATTGAAGACAATTCGTTACATAGTATTTTTTATCACAATCCGACTATTTGTTATAGATGTTTTAAAGAAACTAAGCCTCGTATAATTCACTTTAAGGTAAATGGAATTAATGCATCAGCATTATATGATTATGATGAAGCAATAAAAAAGCTATTATTCCAATTCAAAGGATGTTATGATTACGAACTAAGAAGTGTCTTCCTCGAGTACTTCTATTTTTATATCAAAATTAGATATTTTAATTATGTTATTGTACCCGCTCCTTCAAGTGAAAAAGCCAACAAGGAAAGAGGTTTTAATCACGTTGTTGAAATGTGCAAAATTCTTGGCTTAAAAATAATGTGTTGTATTAAAAAAACAGCCGATATAAAACAGTCAGATTTAACTCAAAAAGAAAGAGCAAATATCAGCAAACATTTAGACATCTCAGGTGGCGAAAAATTAAGGAATAAAAACGTACTACTTGTCGATGATGTATACACAACTGGATCAACTATTAAAGCAATGATAAATCTTGTTAAAAATTATCAACCAAAAAAGATAAAAATCCTTGTTTTATCCAAGACAGTTTTTGATCAAAAATTGAACTAATTTGGTTAAATACTATATTTATTGTTTAAGCATTTTAAAAATGCTATCATATTAAAGTTGCTGTTAAAGGAGCATTAGTTATGGCCAATTTTATTGAAAAGTTATTTAGAGTAGACGAAAGAGTTCTTAAAAAATACAATCGTGCTGCTGAAAAAGTTTTAGCATATGAAGAACAAATGCGCGCTCTTTCTGACGATGAACTTAGAGCTAAAACACCTTATTTTAAAGATCTTTTAGCTAAAGGCGCATCTTTAGATGATATTAAATATGAGGCTATGGCCGTAGCTCGTGAAGCAGCTTGGAGAACCCTCCATCAATTTCCTTTTAAAGTTCAAGTTATTGGTGCATTAGTTATGCATGATGGTGATGTTGCAGAGATGAGAACTGGTGAAGGTAAAACATTAACTGCGACAATGGCAATCTATTTGAATGCTTTGGCTGGTGAAGGCGCTTATGTTGTTACGGTTAACGAATACTTAGCTCAACGTGACGCTGATTGGATGGGTCAAATTTATAGATTCCTTGGTTTAACGGTTGGTTGTAACTTAAGAGAACTCACTCCTCAGCAAAAGAAGGAAGCTCACTTGTGCGATATTTGTTATACAACAAATGCTGAACTTGGTTTTGATTATCTTAGAGATAATATGGCTAAAAACGCAAATGGCCGTGTCTTACGTGGATTAAATTATGCTGTTGTTGACGAAGCTGACTCAATTTTAATTGATGAATCTAGAACACCTCTTATTATTTCTGGTGGAGCAAAAGCAACCGCATCTCAATATACTGTTGCTGATAGATTTGTTAAAACATTACGTAAAGATAAAGACTATGACATCGATATTAAGGATAAAACATGTTCTTTAACAGAAGAAGGCAGCTTAAAAGCTGAAAGAATGTTTGGCTTAAGAAATCTTTATGATCCAGAGCATCAAGATTTGGTTCACCGTATATACCAAGCATTAAAAGCAAACTACATCATGGCTAGAGATGTTGAATATATGGTTGATGCAGAGCATCAAATCCAATTAATCGACCAATTTACAGGTCGTATTCTTAAAGGACGTGAATATTCTGATGGTTTGCAACAAGCTATCCAAGCCAAAGAAAATGTTGAAATCAAACAAGAAACAGTTACTTTAGCTACAATCACATATCAAAACTTCTTCAGACTTTTTAAGAAAATGTCTGGTATGACTGGTACTGCAAAAACCGAAGAAGAAGAATTCCAGAAAATTTATAACATGCGCGTTGTGACCATTCCAACTAATAGACCAATTCAAAGAATTGACGCTTTGGATTATATATATGCACATAAAGACGAAAAACTTAGAGAGCTTGTAAAAGAAGTTAAAGAACGTCATGAAAAAGGACAACCAATACTAATTGGTACTGTTTCAGTCGAATCTTCAGAAGAAATTTCAACACTTTTACAAAAAGAAGGACTTCCTCATGAAGTTTTAAATGCTAAAAACCACGCTCGTGAAGCAGAAATTATTTCACATGCTGGTGAAAAAGGCTCAATCACGATTGCCACAAATATGGCTGGTCGTGGAACCGATATTAAAATTAATGATGAAGTTAAGGCTCTTGGTGGCTTATGTGTTTTTGGAACAGAACGTCACGAATCTCGTCGTATTGATAACCAATTACGTGGTCGTAGTGGTCGTCAAGGAGATCCTGGTTTTTCAAGATTTTATGTTTCATTTGATGACGAATTAATGAAGCGTTTTGCTGCAGAATCCGTGCAAAAGCGCATCGAATCGTTTGGAGAAGGACCTCTTGAATCTAAATTATTCTCAAGCGTTATCACTAATGCTCAGAAGCAAATTGAAGGTCAAAACTTCGATATACGTAAAAACCTTTTAGATTATGATGATGTTATTTCACGTCAACGCAAAGCTATATATGAAAAACGTGACGCAATTATGTTTGCAGAAAACATTGATGACCTAATTCAAGAATTCTTTTCTACGACAGGTTTAGTTTTAGCCAAGAAATCTGTTCCACAAGATAGCAAAGATGGCTTGATTAATGGTGAAGAACTTCGCAAAATCCTTGAACCTAAGTTTATGCCTGAAGGATCATTCAAAGTTTCCGCTTATGATGAATCACCTGCAGAAGAGGCTGGACAGGATTTAGGTGATAATTTATATGAAATATATCAAATTCGTCGTAAACAATGGCCAGCAGAAATCGCTAATCAAGTTGAAAGAGAAATTTCTCTTCAAACAATTGATCAAAACTGGACAAAACAAATTGATACTATGGCAAGACTTCGTGAAGGTATTCATTTACGTTCTTATGGTAATGTCAATCCATTGCAAGATTATGTTAATGAAGGTCAAAGTCTCTTTAGAGAATGCATCGAAAATATTTCAGTTGATTCTGTTTTCAAATTCTTAAATGTTGTTGTCCAAATTAGAAAGCCAGCTCAACCAGTTGAAGAAAAGAAAGAAGACGTTGTCGACGTCGAAAGCAAGGATAAGGAATAATGAAAGAGCTACAAGAACTCAAACTAGATTTAAATAATCTTTCTGAGCACGTCTATAGACTCGGTGATTCTCTTTGACCTCACATTTTTAAATAATAAAATTTCCACTCTTGAAGAAAAACAAAATATTGATGGTTTTTGGGATGACCAAAAATCCGCTTTAGCAATAATTGAGGAATATAATGATGCAAAGGATGAGCGAGATACTTATCTCCATATTGAAAAAGCTCATCAAGACATAAAAGATTTACTTTTTGCGTGTACTGAAGAAGATGAAGACACCAAAAACTTTATAGAAGAAATGATTAATGACTTAGCAAAAGAAGTTAAAGTTTTCAGGCAAAAGCTCCTTTTTAAAGGAGAGTTTGATAAACTTAACGTCATTCTTGAGGTTCATAGTGGTGCAGGCGGGACAGAAGCACAAGATTGGGCTGATATGCTTTCTAGAATGTATGTACGTTGGTGCGAACGTCACCACATGAAGTTTCAAGTTATTGATATGCAACCTGGTGAAGAAGCTGGAATTAAGTCAATGGTATTATCTATTTCTGGTAAAAATGCTTATGGTTTACTCAAAAGCGAAAAAGGTGTTCATAGATTAGTAAGAATTTCTCCTTTTGATGCAAATAAAAGAAGACATACATCATTTGCTTCAATTAATATTGTTCCGCAATTTGAAGCAATTGGAGATATTAAAATAGAAGATAAAGATATACGAGTAGACACATATCGCTCCGGTGGTGCTGGCGGTCAAAACGTTAATAAGGTTGAAACAGCTGTTAGAATTTCGCATATTCCAACTGGAATCGTTGTTTCGTGTCAAGTTGAAAGAAGTCAACTTCTCAATAGAGAAATGGCAATGAATATGTTAAAAAGCAAGTTATATCAACTTGAAATGGAAAAGAAAGAAAAAGAATTACAAAACATTGTTGGTGAGCAAAAAGATATTGAATGGGGAAGTCAAATTCGTTCATATGTATTTTGTCCATACACAATGGTTAAAGATAATAGAACAAATTATTCAGAAAGTGATGTTGATGCAGTTATGGACGGAAACATTGATGAATTCATCTACAGTTATTTAGACATGCTCGCGCGTCATAAAGAATTAAAGTAATGGAAGACCATAAATTTAAAATTGAATCTTCATTTAAACCTACTGGTGACCAACCTGAGGCAATTAAACAGCTGGTTGATGGAATTAAAAATGGTAAACGAGTTCAGGTTCTTTTAGGTGCGACTGGAACAGGCAAGACTTTTACAGTTTCAAACATCATTGAAAAAGTTCAAAAACCAACACTTGTTATTGTTCATAATAAAACGCTTGCTGGACAACTTTATGAGGAATTTAAAGGGATTTTTCCATCAAACCGCGTAGAATACTTTGTTTCAAACTTCGATTTTTATCAGCCAGAAGCATATCTTCCAAGTTCTGATACTTACATTGATAAAAGTGCTGTCATGAATGAGGAAATTGAGATGATGCGAACATCTGCAATTAACTCAATTTTAGAAAGAAGAGACACAATTATAGTTGCTTCTGTTGCTTCAATTTATGGTTTAACTGATCCAGACGAATACAGAAATTTGGTTTTTAATATTCGTGTTGGAGAAGAAATTAACCGTAAGGTTTTATTTCAAAAATTAGTGGATGCTCAATACACAAGAAATAATCTCGATTTGTCTCCGGGCTCTTTTAGGGTTAGAGGCGATGTAATTGAGATTGCTCCTCCCCACACAAAAGAATACATAATTCAAGTTGATACTTTCGGAGACGAAATTGAAAGAATAGCTCAAGTTGATCCATTAACAGGAGAAGTTAAAACTTCATATAAAACTTTTCCTATTTTTCCTGCATATGACCACGCTTCAACAAGAAATAGAATTCAAAAAGCGGTAGAAACAATCAAGGAAGAGCTAGAAGAAAGAATAAAATTCTTTAAGGATAGCGGAAAACTTCTTGAAGCCGAAAGACTTGAAATGAGAACAAAACAAGATATTGATAGCATGCTTGAATTCGGAATGTGCCCTGGAATCGAAAATTATTCTAGACATATTGATCAAAGAAAGCCTGGTACACGCCCATTCTCATTAATCGATTATTTCCCAAAAGATTTTCTTATGATTATCGATGAGTCACATGTTACATTTCCACAAATTAAAGGAATGTATAATGGAGATAAATCAAGAAAAGAGACTCTTGTTGAATATGGTTTTAGATTACCTAGTGCGCTGGATAATAGACCACTTAATTTTGAAGAATTTGAAAATTTGATGCCTCAAGTTATTTGCACATCTGCCACTCCAGGAGATTATGAGTTGTCTCAAACAAACGGAACAGTTGTTGAACAAATTATTCGTCCAACTGGACTACTTGATCCAAGTATCGAAGTTAGAAAAACTCTTGGACAGATTGATGATTTAATTTACGAAATCAAAAAGAGAATTGAAAACCATGAAAGAGTTATGGTTGTAACCATCACAATTAGAATGGCTGAAGATTTAACGGCTTTTTTGAAAGAAAGAGGCATTAAAGTTGCTTATTTACATAATGAAACAAAGACTCTTGAACGAAGCGAAATTATTTATCAACTTCGAAAAGGAAAATATGATGTTTTAGTTGGCATCAATCTTTTAAGAGAAGGGCTAGATATTCCTGAAGTATCATTAATATCAATTCTTGACGCTGATAAGGAAGGATTTCTACGTTCAACAAGATCTCTCATTCAAATTATTGGTAGAGCTGCAAGAAATAAAAATGGAAAAGTAATTATGTATGCTGATAGAATTACCGATTCTATGGCTGAAGCAATCAATGAAACAAATCGAAGAAGGCAAATTCAACAAGCATATAATGACGAAAATGGAGTTGTGCCTGAAACTATTATTAAGCCTATCCATGAACCTATAAGAAATAGTGAATCTCAAAAAGAACATTTTACCAAATTAAGCTCACATTCTTCACGTAGTGAAATTGAGAAAGAAATTAGAAAACTTGAGAAAGAAATGCATGAGGCCGCAAAGGCATTTGATTTTGAACGTGCAGCAGAAATTCGAGATGTAATAATTGAGTGGAGAACCTCGCTAATTAAATAAAGCCTTTGCTTTATGTTTTAGTTTGTGTAATTATATTAAAGCAAACTTGTTGAAAGGAGAGCATTATGCAGTGGTATGACATTTTATTCTTAATCGTCGGACTAATCATCATTGTTTTATCCTTACTCCAAGGTGGTAAATCAGAAGGTGCTTCTGGTGCTATTACCGGTGGAGGTATGAACATTTTTGTTAAGACCAAGGAGAGAGGATCTGAAAAGATCATCACATGGTTAACATTCTCATTTGTGATTGTGTTTATGTTCCTTGCTATATTGATTAGTGTTCTTCAATAATCAATTGTCTTGAAAGGGGAGTACCGCACTGAGCGGTATTTTTTTATACTTATTAATAACTAATGTGTTAGAATAACACGGAGGAAAAACATTATGAAGAAATCTACATTAAAAAAATATGCTCATTTGATAGCAAAAGTTGGTGGCAATGTCCAAAAAGGACAAAATGTTGAATTATACGTTGCTGTCGATCAAGAAGAATTAGCAAATTACATTGTTGAAGAATGCTATAAACTCGGCGCTAATACAGTAGCAGTTAGATGGACGAGCGATAAAGTTGAAAAAACCACTCTTAAAAAGGAATCTATTAAATCATTATCTCATTTCTATGATTACGAACTTGCAAAGCAACAATATCTTTGTGATGAACTGCCTGTAATGATACACATTGAATCAAGCGATCCTGATGCGATGAAAGGTGTTAATCAAGCAAAAGTTGCTAAAGTTAGAATGGCTCAATACCCTGTCATTAAGCCATATAGAGATAAAAGAGAAAACAAATATCAATGGACTATTGCAGGAGCTTCTTCTCCAGCATGGGCTAAGAAGGTGTTCCCAAATCTATCGAAAAAGAAAGCTGTTGAAGCTTTATGGGATGCAATTTTAAAAACATCACGTTGTGATGAAGACCCAATCAAAGCTTGGGAAGAACATAACGCTGATTTAGCCAAAAGAACAAAATATTTAAATTCTTTGAATTTAGATTATCTACATTACACAAGTAAAAACGGAACCGACTTTAAGGTTTGGTTACTTCCAAATGTTGATTGGCTTGCCGGTGGAGAAAAAACTCTTGGAAGACATGTCTTCTTTAATCCTAATATCCCTAGTGAAGAATGTTTTACATCACCTGCAAAAGGAAAAGCAGAAGGAATCGTTTATTCCACAAAACCTCTTTCTTACCAAGGAGAATTAATCGAGAATTTCTCTATTCGCTTTGAAAAAGGTAAAGCGGTGGAAGTACACGCTGAAAAAGGAGAAAAATTGCTCAAGCATATGATTTCTATGGATGAAAATGCTAGGTATCTTGGAGAATGTGCACTTGTTCCTTATGATTCTCCAATTAACAATACTGGCATTTTATTCTATAACACTCTTTATGATGAAAACGCAGCTTGCCACCTTGCATTAGGCATGGGCTTTACAAACTGTGTTCATGACTATGAAAAATATACCCAAGAAGAATTGACAAAAATGGGCATTAATGATGCCTCAATCCATGTTGACTTCATGATTGGCTCTAAAGATTTAAACATCGTTGGTTATACTCGCGATGGTAAAAAGGTTCAAATCTTTAAAGATGGCAACTGGGCATTCTAGGAATGAAATATAATCTAGTAAAAAGAGGGTTAAAACTTTTCATTGTAAGTATAATTTGTCTTTTTATTAGTAACGTTATTAGTTCATTTAAATATTTGCCGAAAGATCAGACGGTTTTATTTATTACAATTCCGTCTTTTCTTTTTGTTTTAGCCGCTTCACTTTTAACACTTATTGGTTTAATTTATTGTGGCCTTTCTAAATCTAAATATTTTAGAATGGCATTTATTCTTTTAATTATTTCAATAATTGCCTCATCTTTAACTTTAATACCAATCTCTCCTATTTCAACTATTTGTAGCGCAGTGGCTCAACTGTCTTCAATATTTATTAAATCACGGATTGTTAAAGGCTGTGGTGAAGTATCTAGAAGCAATAAAGTTAAAAAATTATCGTTTTTTGTTATTTTGTCTGCCTGGATTACTACTGGCTTAAAAATAGCTATTGCTTTACTAAATTATAATGAGCAATTTGCTGCTAATATACCATTACTATTAACTATATTATCTTCCAGTCTAATAACTATTAATTTTATTCATTCAGTCACGTTTATTGTTTTATTAGTGTCATCATATAAAACTGTAAAATAGTTAAATACTATTATCATCTAAATCTAATAAGTTAGAGAACGTAATTGTCTTATTATTAATAACAATTACTTTTCTATTAGGAAATATTTCAATTTTTCCAAATGCAGTCTTAATGTGTCCATTTTCATAATATGTTATTTCTAATTCTTGGCCATGATATGAACGCATAATGTTATTTATTTTATTCGCTTTGTCAGAACTAATATGTGGTTTATCCACTTTTTCATTTTCTTTTTTAAGTTCCTCAAGAGCTTTTCCGTGTTCTACTAAAGATGCAAATGGAGCCCATTTTTTCATTCCACGATCACTCATCGTTTATGGCCTCCTATTTGATTATGTCTTTCTTTAGCAGTCGATTTTTCAAGTAAACTAGATCCTCTTAATAAAGAGTTTTGTCCATACTTATTATGAACTTCATCAAGAACATGCTGAAGTGCTTTTCTATCTGCTTGAGTTTTTTCGTCTTCAAACAATGATAATTGATCATAGTTATTTTTTACTAATGAGCCATAACAAATATGAATGCCTCTTGTTAAATGTCCATCTATGTATTTATCAAAAATACGATATAAATCATCTAATAATAGTTCAGTATCGTCTGTAGGAAAATCCAATTTTGCTTGATGAGCAAAACCTCCTCCTGTCTCATAATCAAATTGAATATATAATGATACAACCTGAGTTTTCTCTCCGTGACTTCTTAATCTTGATGATAAATCATCATTCATTTCTCTAATTAACAATTTTGCATCCGTAGGTTTATAGTCTTCATGTAAGACTTGCCCTAACGAGAAACTATTTTCCTCAGGAATGTATTTATCTCTAATATTTGTATTATCTATTCCATTGGCGTGCTCGTGTAGTTGCTCTCCCATCACACCTAATTTTTCTTTCAAAAATTCTTTTGGAGTGTTAGCTAATTGACCAATTGTATATATCCCATACGAATTAAGTTTTTTCTCATAGCCACGTGATATTCCCCACATCTTAGATAATGGAGAAATTGGCCATAGCTTAGTTTTGATATCTTCCTTGGTCCATTGAGCTATATATGGAGGTGTTTTCTTTCCGTCAAGATCTAATGCTAGTTTTGCCATTAGCATATTTTCACCTATGCCTGCTGTCGAAATTAATTTTGTTTGTTTATATATCGCTTTTTGCATTTTTAAGACAAGTTGCTTTGGAGTACAGTTATACATTTTTAAATATGGCCCAAGATTTACAAAAAGTTCATCTATCGAATAAACATGTATGTCATCTTCTCCAACAAAAGAAAGCACAATTGAAACGACTTCTGCAGACTTTTTTACATATTTTTCCATTTGTGGTGTGGCAAAAATCATATTGTCCATCTTTGGAAGTTCTCTCTTTCTACAACGAGAAGGCACACCCATTTCTTTTAAATATGGGGATACAGATAACACGATGGTTCCCTCACCTCTAGTAGTGTCGCAAACCACTAGTGGAGTGGTAAAAGGATTCACATTTCTTTCAACACATTCTACAAAAGCATAGAAGGCTTTCATGTCTATTACCGCAATGCATTTTTCCATATGAATATTGTAATTTTTTGATAGATATATTACAAAAAATATTTTATTATATTTTCACTTGGGCCAATAGCTCAGTTGGGAGAGCGCCTCGTTCGCAACGAGGAGGTCGTCGGTTCGATCCCGATTTGGTCCACCAAAATAACTTCTAACTTCGATTTCATCTGAATGATCGTATAAGTCAAAGTTTGACACCTCTTTAGTTAAAAAGCCAAGCAACTAGCCTGGCTTTTTCCTTTGTCGGTTCAATTTCTCCGCGGCGGTGAATGACGGAATATCTCAACCGTCATGCCACTTTAAACTTTTCTACTTCCTTTGAATGTAAATGCTAATCTAGACTTGTAACTTTGGTTAATTAAAGACTACCAGCAATATTCTATACCAATATTGTTTCGACCAACAATCTTACTAGTTTGGTAAATTGCGTGAAGATTAATTTTCTTTTTGTTAGGAATGTATGATAAGGTTTTATCTAAATCCTGTGTTAATTCTTTGAAGTTACGAGCTCTTCCCGGATAATTGCCAGTAGCTTGTATGCCTCCTTGTTAACTTCAGGAACAAGTGATGAATTTGAACTTATAATCAGAAAGAAAATCAATCTTTCTGCTTAAGTTTAAAAGGATTATTACGAAAAGTACATTAAGAGCAAACCTGGCTGGGAATTTGCTGGTCTTTATTCAGGCAAGTTTGTCCTCGTATTATTTTGCTTGTTTATATCAATATTTAACTTATCTTTTATTTTAAGTAAATGTTCTTTGTCTTTAACTTTTTATCATAATGTTATTTTTTCTTTTTTCTAACTTGGTGTAAAATAAAACGGATATTAAAGTGTATAATAAGTGTAGAATAAATAATTGCACAGCAATATCATAAAGTGTATAATAAGTGTAGAATAAATTATTAGGAGTGAAAATATGAATATTAAAAGAGAATCAGAACATGTCGAATTTAAAGAGAGTTTAAGCCAATTATCAAGAGCGCTTGAGTCTATTGTAGCAATGATAAATAAAAGTGGTACCTGCACAATTTACTTTGGTGTTAAAGATGACGGTTCAATTGTTGGACTTAGTGTAGGAAATAAGACATTAAAAGACATTAGTCAAACAATTGCGGAACACATAAAACCTACTATAATCCCAAAAATTACCGAAGAACAATATGAAGATAAAATAGTCATTAAACTTGAAGCGTCAGGCACGAATACGCCTTATTCTTCAAATGGCAACTATTTTATTAGAAGTGGAAATGAAAATAAAAAAGTTGATCCAGATACAATGAGGCAATTAATATTTAAAAATTCAAATGACAATATTATTGAAATAGAATCATCTAATCAAGATTTAACCTTTAGTCAACTGTGGCAATTATATATTTTAAGAGGATACACACTAAATAAAGATAATTTTGCAAAAAATACAGGATTATTTACTAAAGCCAGGAAGTATAATTATTTAGCAAATTTGTTAGCAGACAATAATGATGTATCAATAAAAGTAATTAGATTTAAAGGGATTGATAAATCTGAAATTATTTCTCGAAATGAGTTTGGATATAAGTGCTTAATTTTGTCGCTCAATAGTGCATTAGATTTTGCTTTATCATTCAACGAAACAAAGGTTGATATGTCTGGTACAATCAGGAAAGAAATTAAATTATTTGATGAATCTTCATTAAGAGAAGCCTGGATTAATGCATGTTTGCATAGTAAATGGGATAGAATGATTCCTCCAGCAATTTATATTTTTGATGACAGGATAGAAATAGTGTCTACAGGTGGTCTACCAATCGATTATTCGAAAGAAGAATTTTTTAATGGAGTGAGTCACCCGATTAATAGAGGTCTTCAAAAAATAATGGCACAACTTGGCTTGGTTGAACAAACTGGTCACGGAGTTTTAGAAATTAAAAAACATTATGGCAATGAGGCATTTTATATAAGCGATAATTATTTAAACGTAATTTTAAAATTCCCATTTTTGTTAACTAGAGGAGAAACAAATTTTTCGGGACTAAATCCATCTCAAGAAAAAGTTTTAAAATCCATTATCAGTAAACCATCAATAACAACTAATGAATTATGCAAAGTAACGAGCCTTGGAACAAGTAGAATTAGCGAATTAATTAAAGAATTAAAAGAACTGAATCGTATCAAAAGAATAGGATCAAACAAGACTGGATATTGGGAAATATTGAAATAATTTTTCTTTAAAAATAGAGGGTTTCAAATTTTCACGATTATGGTAGGGGGTTGCACTCTCTAGAGCTCTAGGGGTTGCAATTGTATCATTGTGAGAATTTTTGTACAAAACGGAAAGCTATTGAACCGATACTTCTGTAGAAATTATGTGATTTTGGATGTTGACTTCAGACCATATTATGAAGAAGCGGTGAAATTAGAAAAGTACAATCAACATTAAAGAATAATCCATTGAATGGTTTTTTCTTATTATTTTATTACATTTTCATAATTATTTTTTACAGGTGGTATAATGTAATTATGTTTTACTAAGGAGAGAGCAATATGAAGCGCAAATTATTTTTAATAAGTACGCTATTGGTTTTAGCTTCGAACACTCTTATTGGTTGTGGAAGCCAAGAAGCACCAGTTAAGTATGCTGTTACAAAAGCTTCAAATACCTTAAATATTAATGTTGTTAATGAAATTGAAAAAGGAAAAGACTTAACTTTTGAAGTTACATTAACTCAAGATTCTCAAACCAAAGGATATCTTTTGCCAGATGAATCTACAACATCTATTTCCATAGGGAATATGGTATTAGGAGAATCAAACTATGTTTATAATGCAGATTATGAACATGCTAAGGGACTATTTTCAGTTCCATCTTGCTTTATTAATGAAAAAGTTAATTTAGCAATCGAAGCTTATAAACCGGAACTTATAGTTGGAGAAATCAAATTAGAAAATAACAACACTCCAATTAAACTTCTTAATGATGATAAACCAATTCTTGGAACAGATTATTTAAATGTATTAGAAGTTATTAATGGTGATGTAGTTCAATATGGCTTACCAGCAAAAATTCAAATTGAATGCATCGATGCAATTGATAAAGAACCATATAAATTAGTCGCTGGTCAATATTTCTACGATAATGAAACAGGCAACATCTTTATTCCTGGTGAATTTTTAGAAGGAGATATTGTTATCTATGCAGAAGCAGTGGACTTTAAATCAATTAAAATCAACATTTATATGTTCTCTGAAAATACTTTGTCTTTCAAAATTGATACTAAAAGTGGAGAAGTTCATTATAACGATCAAGGTGTTGGTCTAATTATTACACCTGCAGATCCATCTTATTTTTTGCCAGAATATATTGATGGAGTAACAATTAACGGCATTCCTGCAGATTATAATTATTTAATTGATAATGAAAGATTAGCTAACTTAGCAATTGGCGGAAAAATACTCGGAGATATCGTTGTCTACGCCAAAGGCGTAAAACAAAAAGCAGTCAAAATGTATAATAATTCATCTTCTGCTACTGATGTCGTTGCAGTTAGTAATCCTGATTTAGTAATAAATGCACCTGTATATGCTTATTTAGCACCAAAAAATCCTGCCGAATATAAATTACCAGCTACTCTTGAGAAAGTTCAAACCATGATCAAGAACGCTGGTGGTCAATTAGAAGTATATACATTTGAGCCATCTCAATATTATTATGATTCATTAACGGGTTTATTCTTAATTACTAATAAAGACCTTGTTACAGATATCATTTCAATTGTTGCGTCTGCGGTCGCAAAATAATTATAAACAATTATTATAGAAATGCCTTCTTTAAATGGAGATAGGCGAAACGCAAACTGGCATTCCATTTTTTGTCCCTACTAATGCATTGAAAGAAGTTAATATTACGGCTGTTAATTAATCGTATTTAACAAGGAGAGAAAAGAACATGAAAAAAATTATAATAAAGACATTAGGATTTATATTTACATCTGTTTTGTTAACTAGCTGTGGAGGAAATAATCCCCACACACATTCATGGTCAGATGAATGGACTTGTAATAATTTAGAACATTGGCACGCTTGTTCTGAATGTATAGAAACTAAGGATAAAGCCACGCATATTGATACTGATAATGATGGTATATGCGATGTTTGTAATCATTATTATCACGAGCCAATTAAACCAACTACTTTGGAAATTGTTAATCAACCTCAAAACGCAACAATTAACTATGGGGAAGGAATTTCAATGAGCGTAAAAGTGAATAATCCGGAGCTTGTTAAATCTTACCAATGGTATAACGGATTATTTGAGAATGGACAACTAGTGGAATCTGTAGCGTTACTTGGTAGTAAAGCTAAAACTGATACGTATAGTTTAAAGACATTTTTAACTTATTATCCAGATGCAAACTTTGGTTTTCAATGCAAAATAACAGATATTAATGGTAATGAAATTGAATCTAATTGGGCACAAGTTTTTGTAAATGAAACTGAAAAAGATATTCCTCATATTGTTTTAGGAGATTATCTTATTACCCCAGGGAAAACTTTTGATTTAGCCTCTACCCCATATGGAAGTGGAACAATTACAGTTAATGAAACTTGTGATCACTTTGTTTTTGAAAATGTTATGCTATCTAATCAATTTTTTGATACAAATTTTGAAGGAATTGGATTTAGATATCTAGATTATGGACCTAATTTTAAAGATGTCACTTTTGAATTTAAGGGTGTGAATACTTTTCAAAACTTTTATTGGGATGATGAGCGTGCAGAAGGTGGATCTATATTTCAATATCAAGTGCTTGGATTAGATTCTGAAGATGAAAAACCAACAGCCACATTTACTGGATCTGGTTCCTTATCATTCTACGGTGGTTCATACGGAATAGTGTGTGAATATGCGAATATGATTCAAGATATTGATATTAGCTTTTATAGCCAACCTGGTAGACGCCAAAGTGGTATTAAATGTGAAAATTATACTCTTGCTAAAGATAGATTATTTAAAGGTTCATTAACAGGAAAAGGTGTTGATGTAAATACTGCTTCTTTAGAAGAAGGAAGTAAATTCTACCTTGATTTAGGGACTGCTTATAGTGGGATGATGGGTTCTAATTATGCAATTGACGCCACTGATGACATTAATATAAATGGTGCGGATATAAAAATTAATTCACTTTTTAATTTGAAAAAACAACTTGAAGATGACATTCATCTAGTATCAGTTGGAATTCTAAGTATGGAAGGAGAAGTTTCAATTAATAATTCAAATATAGAAATTTCTGCACTTCAATATAATGATGATCTCGATATTGAAGAAACTTTTACTTCTGCCGCTGCTGTCGCCGGAATTAGTGCACAGTTTTTAAAGATGAACAATTCAAATCTTAAAATAGATATTCAAGGAACCGCTATTGAAGAAGCTCGCGCTATTAATACGCAAGGATTTTCCGGAACTAATTGTTTATTAAATCTTGATGTTGCTGGAAGAACGGCTGGAGGGATTGAATGCTATGGCACAATTCCTGAAGATTTAGCGCCTGTATCTTTTGAAAATACAGATATTAATATCAACTTACATAACTATCTTTTGGATATTTCGAGTGATGTCATAATATTACCATGGGATAATTCTGCAATTTACGGTACTTCATTTGATTTTAAATCATCACATCAAAATACAATTACAATTAATACAAATGGTGGCCCAACTATTTGTTTAAGAACACGCATTGAAGAAGATAGAGATAAACGTATCGAACCCCATGACGACTATGATGAGCATCATCTACAATTTGAAAATGTTTCCTATGTATCTTCTAAAACAATTAATTATAACGAAAAATCATATAATACAGCTTATGGATGGAATTTCGTTTATGAAACATTATATGAAAAGTTAGGCTCTGGAAACTATAAATACATAGATAATGTTACAATAACATATGTTGCCAAATAATAAGGCAAAATTGTGATAAGAATCAAAAAAGAGGCATAGCCTCTTTTTAATTTTCAATATATAGCAATAAATAAGTTTATCTAGAGCCCTATCTTAACCCTTTATCGTATGGTATCCCCTCGGCTTTTGGAGCCTTACTTTTCTTTGATGTGATACATAAGACTATTAAGCAGACGACATAAGGTAAAACTAAATAGAATGTTGAATCTAGAGCCATCCATCCGAATGATGTGTATGAAAGACTTAACGCTCTTAATAAACCAAATAATATTGCTCCTAAGAATATTAAGAATGGTTTCCATTGTCCTAATATCATAACCGCTAACGCTAAGAAACCAAATCCATTAACTCCGGCATCAAATTGCCAAGATGAATTAGCGCCCATAATAAAGGCAAGTCCACCAATGCCTGCTAGAGCGCCTGAAATCATAACACCAATATATCTCATCTTTTTAACATTGATTCCATTACTATCGGCAGCTTGAGGATTTTCGCCACAACTCATTAAATTAAGTCCAAATTTTGTTCTATAAAGAACAATCATGGAGACAATTAATATGATAACCATTACTAGCATGAACCAATTAAATTCGAATCCGCCTAATTGGACAACGAAGAATTTTCTTGCTTCAATAAATTCTAGTTTAACTGATGCTTTTCCATCATCGTTTAATGTTATGGCTTTAACGATAACGATTGATAAAGCAGTCGCTAGTATATTCATAGCAGTGCCTGTTATTGTTTGATTTGCTTTAAATGTTACTGCCGCTAACGCGAGTAAAAGAGAATATAAAATGCCTGCGACTATTGCAATAAGCATAACAATAATGACGTATAGCCCACCAGGAATCGTTAAAGGAAGATAACGCATGGCAATTGCTCCTGCTAAAGCACCCATAACCATCGTGCCTTCTAGACCAATATTGATGACTCCGCTTCTTTCTGACCACATACCTGCTAACGCAACCACAGTAAGAACGACAGCAAAGATGATTGTGTATTGAATTAACAAAACCATTTATTTGTCCTCCTTTAACATTTGTGGGCGATTCTTTTTCTTTTTGAAATGAAATTTGATTTCGCCATTACTAAGTTTATTTACGAAGATGCGTAGTCCACCGGCAAAAGCACATAGATAAATAATCACGCCAACAATTAAATCAGCTGTTTGTGAGCAATACATGTCTGTATTGAGTTTGGCTCCAGCAGACATAATATGCTGCAAGAAATAAGATGAGAATATCGCCCCGATCGGATTTAGCCCACCTAAGAAAGCAGCTGATATTCCATCAAATCCCATTTGAGGAACCACGCTTGGACATGTATATATTCCCATTCCTGAAAGATAGAATAAAGGTGCGCCTAAACCTGCAAGTGCGCCACTAATCGCCATTGATAAAATAATTGATCTTTTTTCATTTATCCCTGCATATTTCGCACCGTTTCTATTAAATCCAGTTGCCATTAATTCATACCCAAATACAGTTCTTCTTAGAACAATAATGACAACCACTGCAAAGAATATTGCGACAAATAAGCCAATTCCAAAATAAGCAAATCCAGTTGCATTATTTAGTCCAAGTGTAGGAAGTAAAGAACTAGATGCATTTTCTGCAATATTAAATGTTTCATTAACTGAATCATTCCATGCAGGAGATTTCTTGATTATTAGATTAACAACATATAAAGCAATCCAATTTAACATGATTGATGAAATAACTTCATTGACATTGAAATAAGCTTTTAATAAACCGACCAAGCTCCCCATGATTGCACCACCAATAATGGCGAGAATTGTGCACACATACCATGGCAGATGTAAAACTAGTGAGCATAGAAGAGTTATGCAAGAAGCAACGAGGTATTGTCCTGATGCTCCAATATTGAATAAACCTGCTTTATAAGCAAATAAAACTGATAAAGCACAGCAAAGTAATGGAGTTGTATTCACAAGTGTCTTAGCAAAATATTTTAATTCTAATTCACCTCTATTAAATGTTAAGAAGTTCAATAAAATAGTTTGAAATCCACTTGCAGCGCCTTCTGGATTAATAATTAATAAAGTAATATAGCCAACCAATAAACCAACCAAAATGCAAATTAAAGATGTTATGACGGATTGAACCCCGTTATTTCTAATGAACTTCTTCGCATATGAAGGATTATTTTCATTTTGAGCTTTAAATAAATACTTAAAGAAGTGTTTAATTGAATGGCCGATTTTGCTAAAGAAAATAGAAATGTTATTCATGTTTTTCTCCTTTCGCACCAATCATATATAAGCCAATTTCTCTTGCGTTAGTTTTTGATGATTCTAATTCGCCTTGTATCTTTCCATCGTGCATAACTAAAATTCTATCCGACAAATTAAGCACCTCATCCATTTCAAATGATACGAGTAAAATAGCTTTGCCTAAATCTCTTTGTTCGATTAATTGCTCGTGAATTCTTGTTACTGCTCCAACATCTAACCCTCTTGTTGGCTGTACTGCAATTAATAAATCTCCATTTTTTTCAATTTCTCGACCAATAATTGCTTTTTGTTGGTTTCCACCTGACATTCCTCTAACATTTGAATAAACGCCAAATAAAGACCTCACATCATATTTTTCGATAATCATATTCGCGTATTGTTTCCTGGCTTTAAAATTTATAAAACCAAATCTAGAAAACTCTTTTGAATTTTGCTTACCAAGAGCAATGTTTTCATCCAATCTATAATCCAAAATTAAACCATGCTTATGTCTATCTTCAGGGATATGTGCCATTCCAGCATTATTTCTACGTTTGATTGAATAAGAAGAAATATCAGTGCCATTTAATAAAATTTGTCCTGATTTTATGGACTCTAGTCCAGTTAAACCAAATATTAAATCGGATTGTCCATTTCCATCAATACCAGCAATGCAAACGATTTCACCCTTTCTTACATTAAATGAAACGTCTTTTACTTTGTCTATTTTTCTTTGTTTATCATAGATAACAAGATTTTTAACATCTAAAACTACATCTGTTGGATTTGCAGGCTTCTTATTTAGCTCTAAAGAAATATGATGACCAACCATTAAATCTGATAATTCATTTTCATTCACATCAGCAATATTAACAGTGCCAACATATTTTCCTTTTCTTAATATTGAACAACGATCTCCAACTGCGAAAATCTCTTTCATTTTATGCGTGATAAAGATGATTGATTTGCCTTCACTCGTTAGATTTTTCATAATCTTCATTAATTCATCAATTTCTTGAGGTGTTAAAACTGCAGTAGGCTCATCAAAAATCAAAATATCATTTTCTCGATAGAGCATTTTTAATATTTCAACGCGTTGTTGCATACCGACAGTGATATCACTAATCAAAGCATCAAGTTCGATATCAAGATGATATTTCTTAGATATTGCTAAAACATCTTCTCTAGCTTTTTTATAATCAATAAAATGAAATATTTTTTTATTTAGATATGTTAATAATTTATTAATTAGACATATGTCTAAAAATTTACTAATTCCTTGTGAAATGTAAAACCAAGAAACTTTAAAAAAATGGATGATTTTTTTCCAAAATGATGAGCCATCTTTTAATGATGGTTTTTCTTTTGCTACATATTTATATTCCTTAAATGGTTCAACTCCAATGATGATATTTTTTAAAACACTTATACATTCAACCAATTTAAAGTGTTGATGGACCATTCCGATATGATATTTCCTTGCATCATTTGGATTTTTGATTCTTACAGTTTCGCCATTAATCTTTATCTCGCCATAAGTTGGATCATATAAACCAAATAAAATACTCATTAAAGTTGATTTACCTGCTCCGTTTTCTCCTAATAAAACATGTATTTCACCTTTTCTTAATTTCAGCGATACATCATCGTTAGCGAGCACACCTGAAAAGCTTTTCGTAATGTGAAGCATTTCTAAAATATAGTTTTCTTTTTCTAACATAATTATTTGATATATCCTTGGTCTTCTAAGTGAACATTACTAGAAAGGATTGAAGGAGAATCTAAAGAAATATCAACTTTGATTGCTTCCATTAATTCTTTATTGGCATCATCTAGTTTTAGGTTTGCTTTATAAATTTCTAAAGCAAGGTCGACATAATTATCATATGTAAATTTTTCTAATTCTTTTGGTAGGCCATCAACTTTTCCAAAACTTGATAACGCTAATTGAATATAGTTTTTTTCAGGATCTTTATCTTTTAAAAAGTTTTTGTCAAAACTCAGTTTCTCATATTTTGATTCCCATTTGTTTTCAATAACATATTCGAATAATTTATAAATAACAGCGGCTTTTAAACCTTTTGTCGCACTTGTTAAGCACATATGCTCATGATACTTTTTATTTATCAAAGGTCCTTGATCAACGTCAACTCCTATTATTTTTGGAAGGAAATCGCCAGTCATAGCACTTAATGCAGATTCACAAGCGGATGTATAAATACTTCCTCCGCAGCAGAAAACTACTTCACTAGGATTTTGCGGTGCTTTGTACCATGTATCCATTCTTGCTTTTATATCTGAATCACCAAAGAATTGGTTTCCATATGCATATCTAATGTAAAATTTCTCGCTAGATGTGCCTAATGTTTGCGCGTAATAATCTATTCCTCTACAAAAACCATATCCATAACGTTTAACTGAAGCGACGGCAAGACCGCCTAAAAAACCAAAGTTATGATAGCCTTCGCATGCTGCTGCATATCCCGCCATAAATCCAGACAGTTCGTCTTGGTATGTGCAACTATATACATTTTCTGGCAAAACAAATTTTTCGCCAAATGATGAAGCATCTGTATCTAAAGAAATGAATTTAACTTCAGGATATCTTGGTGCGACATCAGCAATTGCCTTAGCAAAAGAAAATCCAGGAACAACTATTGTTCCAGCTCCTTGGTCAATACCAAGTTCCATAGCTTCAACTAGTGAAGCAAGTTCAGAAGTGTATGGTTTTTTGTATGTCGCATGAACATCAATGCCATTATCTTTGCAAAGTTTTTCAAACTCTATGCACCCTTCCCAAGTGTTTTGATTAAAAGATTCATCGGTTATATCCCCGGAATCTGTAATCATGCAAATATTATTTTTAAGTAGTGGAGGAACCTTTTTACATGATGGGATAACCATCGTGAACAAAGTTACTGTAGATAATCCTACAATGAATTTAAATTTCTTGTTTTTATTGTTCCACATAAAATGAAATTTCTTTAATCATATTAAACCACAAATTGTTTATAGTTATAAGAATTGTTTTCTTTTTGCTTCACGTAACTGACTATTGACTCTTAGAAAAAGAATTTGATGCGAAAAAGAAAAAGAACACATAGCCGATTATAAATTTTTCTTATGTTTTTGTATAAGCCTCACAAGCTCATCATAGATTGTTAAATTTTTATTCGACCAATCAATTGGATCTTTTTCAAACAAATTTGGCCTATGAGAAATTCCATATTCTTGTCCAGCATATATAAATATATTTCCTTCAAGTTTATATGCAAAATTCATTAACTCAAGCAATTGATTTTCGCTTTCTACAAGACTAGCAATCCTCTCTGTGTCATGATTTTCAAGAGCGTTCGCTCGGTATAGTGATTTTGAATCCTTAATTGAGTCACTTTCTATTGCACTTATTACCTTTTCAAATGAGCCATATCCTTTTAAATAATTTTCTAATGGCCGATACCAATTATAGTTATAGATAATATCAAAAATCCCTTCATAGTTTTTATCAGGCGTAACACTGATATTAAGTTCATTACAATAAGACACAAATCCATCATCAATTGTTTCACCAAAAAATATATAACTCTGTCCTAATTCTTTACGAGCTTTTATAAAAAAGTCTAATGAGATTAATGAACATACATCAAATCGAAATCCGTCAACACCTTGATCAGCCCAATACTTTAGTACATCAATTAGATATTCTTGGACATCGTTTCTATATGTGTCCAAATCCATAATATCAGTCCAATCTCCGACTCTATTTCCGCGTTTTCCGTCTTCTTTGTGAAAGTAATATTCATCATGAGCTAATGCTAATGGATTATCAATAGAAGTGTGGTTAAAAACCATATCCATAATTATCTTCATTCCCAATTCATGAGTTTTATTAACTAATGATTTGAAATCATTAAGTGAACCTAAATCTTTTGAAACAGAATAATAATCTTTGATTGAATAAGGTGATCCAAATTTGCCTTTTCTATCTAATATACCGATTTCATGAATAGGCATTAAGTAGATAATTGTTGTGCCCAACTCTTTTATTCTTTTTAAATCATTTTCGATTGCTTTTAATGTTCCTTCTTCAGAATAATTTCTAGGAAATATTTGATAAATTACTTGGTTTTTCATATTTATATCTTTCTTGGAAATTATTTTCTTTTCTTTTGAAAAAATCAAATACGAAAATCACAAATTGTAAAAATATTTTTTAAAACAACATCAATACCGGTTTTTTATGAAATAGTTTTTGCTGATATTTGTTCTTCTAAGAAATGAATGACAATAAATAAAAAACATAATATAATGTTTAAACATTAGGGAAGGTAACAATATGCAATTAGTTGTTTTAGCGGCAGGTATGGGCTCAAGGTTCGGTGGCCTTAAACAAATGGAACCAATGGATGATTATGGAAACTTTCTTTTAGATTATTCCATTTACGATGCAAAAAAAGCCGGTTTTGATTCAGTTGTATTTATCATTAAAAAAGACTTTTATGAAGCATTTAGAGATTCTATTGGTAAACGTGTCAGTAAAATAATTAAAGTCGAATATGCTTTCCAAGATTTAAATGATTTACCATCTGGTTTTAAAGTTCCAGAAGGAAGAGAAAAACCATGGGGTACAGCTCATGCGATATATGCAGCAAGAGGTCTTATTAAAGATGATTTTATCATCATTAATGGAGATGACTTTTATGGTAGAGATGCATATCTAACAGCATTTAAATATTTATCATCACTAAAAAAAGACGCAGTCGGAAAATATGCTAATGTTGCTTTTGAAGTCAAAAACACAATGACTGAAAATGGCTCAGTCAAAAGAGGTGTTGCATTCCATGACGAAGATGGTTACTTAACAAAGTTAGTCGAGTCAGTAATTGAAAGAAAAGACGGCAAAATAATTGCTTCACCATTAGAAGCAAAACAAGGTGCTTCATTCGAAGTAAAAGGTGATGATCTTGTAAGCATGAACTTGTTCTGCTTTACAAAAGATTTAATCCCTCATCTAAAAGAGAAATTCCCTCTTTGGCTAAAAGAAAACATCAATGTTCCAAAAAGTGAATTCCTTATTCCAGCAGTTGTTGATGAACTAGTTCATGAAGGTAAGGCAACAATGAAGCTTCTATCCACATCATCAGTTTGGTTCGGAGTTACATATAAAGAAGATAAGCCTGGAGTAGTTAAATCATTAAAAGACCTTGTTAATAAAGGCGTTTATAAAGAAGGCTTGTATTAATCAGAAAATCATCGACCAGCATTCATTGCTGGTTTTTTATTTCAATATATTGATATAATAATTCCAAGGTGGAAAAATATGAAATATGATTTACTAATCAAAAATGGTCGAGTTATTTTACCTAACGAAACCAAAGTCCTTGATATTGCTGTTAAGGATGAAAAAATCGCCCTATTAGGCGAAAATTTGAAAGTTGAAGCAAATGAAGTGGTGGATGCAACAGGAAAAATAGTTGTCCCTGGTGCGATTGATGTCCACACACACTTGGCTATGCCTTTTGGTGGAACCATTTCGGCAGATGATTACTTTACAGGTACAAGAGCCGCTCTTTGTGGTGGTACAACATCAATTATTGACTATCCTTGCCAAAGAAAAGGAAATTCAATCAAAGACACATTAAAACCTCGTTTTGAAATGTGTGAAAAAGATGCTTGTTCGGATTACTCATTCCACTGTGCAATCACAAACTTCAACGACGGAGCAATTTTAAAAGAAATGGATGAAGCTTGCGAAAGTGGAATTACATCATTCAAAGGCTACATGGTCTACAAAAAAGAAGGAATGATGGTTGATGATGGAATGATTTATCAACTACTTCTAAGATGTAAAGAAGTTGGAGCGATGCTTAACTTACATGCAGAAAACCCAGACATCATAGATGTTAGAACCGCTCAATTCTTAAAAGAAGGAAAAGTTGGAGCGTGGTATCACTATTTATCTCGCCCTGAGTTTGTCGCTAGCGAAGCAGACAAAAGAGCAATTCACTGGGCAAAAAATTTAAATGCTCCATTATATCTTGTTCATATGTCAGATAAAGAAGGCCTTGAAGCCGCAATTGAAGCAAAGAAACAAGGCTACGATATTAAAATCGAAACATGTCCACATTATCTTGAATTCACAAATGAAGTGTTTAAAAGAGAAAATGGCATAAACTTTGTTTGCTCTCCTCCAATGAAAGGTCAAGATTCTCTTGAGGCTTTATGGAAAGCATTAAACGAAGGATATATTGATACAATCGCAACAGATCACTGTCCATTCCAACAAAGTGAAAAACTTTGGGGTAAGGATGACTTTACAAAGATTCCAAATGGATGTGCAGGCATTGAAAATATGTATCCATATATGCTTAGCAAAGCTAATGAAGGAAAAACAACATTTGAAACAGTTGTTAGAGTTTGCTCTTATAACCCTGCAAAGATATTTGGATGTAAAGATAAAGGAAGTCTTGAAGTTAATAAAGATGCAGATATTGTTATCTTTGATCCAAACAAAGAATTTGTTATTTCTGTTAAAAACATGCATTCAAATTATGACCATACAATATGGGAAGGATTTAAATGCCATGGTTATATAGATTCAACCTATCTTAGAGGTAATCTAGTATTTAAAGATGGTAAATTCCTCGGAAAACGAGGTTTCGGAAAATTCATAAAAAGAGAAAGGTATTTAGGTAAATAAAAATGGCTTATTTTTGTGATTTAGAGAGAATGAAAGATAAAATCAAAACATTCTCAAAATTCGGTGATGCAGGTCATGGAGGCATTACTCGTTATGCACTTAGCAAAGAAGACGAAATGGCTCGTGACGAATTTGTAAAAAGGATGACTGCTATTGGAGCGAAAATCGAAATCGATGATTTAGCGAACATGTACGCAACCTTAGAGGGAAGCGATCCAAAAGCAAAAAGAATCGTAATGGGTTCACATTGTGACTCTGTTAAAAATGGTGGAAACTATGATGGAATTCTAGGTGTTATGTCTGGAATGGAAGTTTTAGAAACAATTGCAGAAAAGAAAATTCCACATAAACATCCAATCACTGCAATGATTTGGACAAATGAAGAAGGCTCATTATATCCACCTGCAATTATGACATCAGGAATGGTTGTCTATGAATATTTGCCTGATTATATTAAACCAGGTGTTGAATATTCTAAAATGATGAAATCATTAAATGTCTTAGATAAAAAGACAACATACAAAGAAGCATTAGAAAACTTTAAGTATAAAGGTGTGAAAGAAAATAGACTTTCAAGAGAAAAATATGCTTGTATGTTTGAAACACATATCGAACAAGGACCTATCTTAGAAGACGCTGGAAATGAAATCGGTGTTGTTGACTGCGTTCTTGGAATGTTTAACTATCGTCTTGAATTCTATGGACAAACAACCCATGCGGGAACATTCCCAATGAATAAAAGAAAAGATGCATTATATGCAGCAAGTCTTGCATTAATTGAACTTCATAATAAAGTTGATGCATTAAATAGACCAGAACTTGTTTATACAACAGGAGAAATTGTCTGCCATCCAGATGTTCATACATGTGTTCCTGATTATGTAAACTTCTCACTTGATGTTAGACATGAAGATCCTAAGTTACTTGAGAAAGTACTTGATATCGTTAAATCATTTGATGGAAAAGAATTTGCAAAATGTAAATGCAAAGTTGTTCAAATGTGGAATAGAGACACAGTTTACTGGGACAAGGACCTTGTTAAATTTGTTAAAGAATCTTGCGAAGAACTTAACGTAAAACATCAATACATTCATAGCGGTGCAGGTCATGACGCACAATTTGTTTCATACATGCTCCCAACCACAATGGTATTTGTTCAATCAAAAAACGGCCTATCACATTGTGAAGATGAATATTCTGATCCAAAACACTGCATGCTCGGTGCAAGTGTAATGCTTAATGCTGTATTAAAAGCTGATAAACATTATGAATAAGCCAGTAGGTCAAGAACAACAATTTAAAAAGAAACTTAATCCAATGGATGTTTGGGCTATAGCTTTCGGTTGCATTATTGGCTGGGGTGCATTCATTAATCCAGGAGAGAAATTCTTACCAAATTCTGGTGTTTTAGGAACAGCAATAGCAATAGCTATCGGCGCAGTTATTATGATTGTAATATCATTTAGCTATGCTTATATGATTAGAAAGCATCCTAAAGCAGGAGGAGAATTTATATTCGCTAAGCAATGCTTTGGAAGAATACCGGCTTATATTTGCGGGTGGTTTTTAATCGCGGCCTATTTATCAAATGTTCCTCTTAATTCAACCGCATTAGGTTTAGTTATTGATGGTCTTGCTCCAGGCGCATTACATTTTGGTTTTTCTTATGAAATCGCTGGAAACACAATCTATCTAGGAGAAATATTAGTTGCTTGTGGTGTGCTTATTTTGTTTGCTGTTATTAATATGTTAGGCACGAAGAAGGCTGGCATTGTTCAAACTGTATTAGCGGTGTTACTTGCAGTTACAGTTATTATTCTTGTTGTTGCAACAATCGCATCTCCTCTTACAAGTTGGGATAACATTGGTCCATTATGGGGTTATTTTAAGACTCCAGAAGGATATGATCCTAAAGTCGGTGTATCTGGCATTATGTCTGCAATACTTGCAACACTTGCAATTGCCCCTTGGGCATTTGTCGGCTTTGAAACAATTCCTCAAGCTGCAGAAGAATTTAAATTTAGTTTCAAAAAAGTTATCTTTATTATGGTTATTGCCATAATATTTGGAACATTTGTTTATGTTGCTAATAACACGATTACTGCATTAGTAATTAAGAATTGGCCAGAATATATTTCTAATGGTGGTCGTTGGCCTTTGCTATATGCTGCTCAACAAATATTAGGAGAAATTCCTGGCAGCATTATTTTAGGAACAGCAGTTTTAAGTGCAATTCTTTCTGGAATCATGGGCTTTTATATGGCTTCATCTCGTTTAATCTACTCAATGGGAAGAGAAGGATATCTTCCAAAGAAATTCGGCACTGTTGATAAAAAGCATAATGTCCCACAACTAGCAATTATATTTTGCTTAGTCATATCCCTTGTTGGGCCATTCCTTGGTAGAAACGCTTTGTCTTGGTTTGTTGATATGGCTTCAATTGGCACGTCAATTGGATTTGGATTTACATGTCTTGCTGCGTTTATCACTATGACAAAAGATAAAGACGGAAATATATTTGCAAAAATATTAACTTTATTAGGTTTCGCATTTGCGTGCTTATTTATTGTTATTCAATTGATACCTATTGGAAATCTTGGAGTTAGTTTCTCTGTACCATCGTATATTATCTTTGGCGTGTGGATTGCCTTAGGTGTTTTGTTCTTTATTTGGCAAACGATTGTCAAAAAGAGAAAAGAAAAAGAAGAAGCAACTTCTTAAGAGTCAAAAAAGATCTCCAAGTATTAAGCCCGTTAGGGATAATGTCACAATCAGATAAAGAATATAAAATAAAATTTATATGAAAAACGGGACAAAAATACGTAAATATATGTTGGAAAACGGGACAAGCTATCTAAATTAATATAATCGATTTAATGGTATTAAATTTTGATTAATTATTTTTTGGAAAAACTTTCTTTCCTTCAAAATAAACGCTTTCAATATTTACATTATGAATTGTTCTTAAATCTTCTAGTTCAGCATAATGTAAGAAATTTCTATCTAAAACAACAAAATCAGCATTTTTACCAACTTTAATAGAGCCACATTTATCATCTATTCCTAGTTGTTTTGCGCCATTTATTGTTAAACATTCAAGTGCTTCTTTAACAGTTAATAGTTCAGAAATACCAAATGCTCTTGTGTCCATATTTGGATCCATACCAGTAGTTGCAACTTCTATAATATTTTGAATGTTTCCTTTTATTGCTTCTGCTGCTGGGGCATCGGTTGAAGAAGTAACATTTATACCTGCATGTAATAAACTTTTCATAGGATATCCTGTATCCCAAAAGCCTTCAGGCATAAGATCACTAGCCATTTTATAATAAGTTTCATAATCAGGACCTTCTGGTATACCAGAATTATGCCAAACAAGATTTTCCGCAATAGAAATTTTATTTATTGCGCATCTATCAATATCTTCGTGTTTAATATTTCTTACATGGCCTAATGAATTGTAATTAAATCTCCCATATAAACCATCAGAATAAATATATGCATCAATAGTAGCACTTACAGCTTCATCCCCAAATGTATGAGAATGTACTTGCAAATTGTTTTTATTTGAATAAGTAACAATATCTTTTATTTCTTCTTTAGTCCAAATTTTATTACCATATTTAAAATCTTCAGAAATTGGATTTGGATATGGTTTACTTACCCAACCAGTTCTTGATTCGGTAACTCCATCAATCCAAAGTTTAATATTATGTGGATTAAAGTGATCAGTTTTATATGAATCTCCTAACGCTTTAGCTTCATCGATTTTAGCATGAAGTTCATTAACATTTGGTTTTTGAATTATATAGCACGAAGCCATATTTAATCCAAAATTATTATTTGTATCTAATTCTTTGATATTTTTATATAATTTTTCAGCGTTAAGAGCGTTAACCGCAGCATCTAAATAATTAGTAAATCCACGAGCGTGAAGTTCATTTAGCCCATCATTAACAGCATTTTGGAAAATTTTATCATCAATACTATTAAAATCTAATACCTTATTAGCGGTATAAAAAACAAGTTCATCTCCAATCCAACCATTAGGAGCGGTTTTATCTTCAGTTAAATAAACTGTTCCTCCAGGAGGGGCAATTATCTTTTTTTCATCAAAATCATATAATCCAGCTTCTTTAAGTACTTTATTGTTACATAAAGCTTGATGACCAGCATTATCAAAGAATATAACTGGAATATCCATATTTAACTCATCAACTATATCTTGAATTTCTTGAGCATAACTTTTATTTGGATCAAAATTTGGATCTCCGGTAAATTTATGAAAAACTAATCCCCAAGAAATAAAAAACTTTGAATTTGGATTATTTTGTAAAGTTTCTTTTAATATATCTTTCAAACCTTTTTGGCCAGGTTCAACAAAATATTGAACATCATAACCTGGAAATTGACGCATCATTGCATCAACACCAATAAAATGACCATGTCCTTCAGTCGCGCCAGGAATAACCAACCCATCATTATTATTAATTACTTGAGTCTTTCCTTCTTTAATATATTTATTTACGCCTTGTTCGTCTCCGACATAAATATATTTGCCGTCTTTAACTGCAAAAGCAGTTGCTTCCCCATTATTTTCTTTTTCCGCAGTGTAAATAGTACCTTTTACAACTAAATCAGCGACTTCGTTAGAAGAACCGTTGCAAGAACACAAAGTACTTGCTAATGTTCCGAGAACCAATAATGATGTAAATAAACGTTTCATATTTTTCACTCCATTTGTATTGATTTTAAGCAGAGAACTACTCGGCAATTGAATAACCGAGGATTCCCGTTCGTTTCCTAAATATAAAAGATTTCTGCAAATACATTATCAAAAACTCATCACCTTTTCAAACGAGATAGGTTTAAAAAAATCATCGAATTTGAATTTTTGTATCATGGTTTTTTAAAATTATTTATAAAGTTTTTCTACTTCGATAGAAGTTAATAATTTTGCTCCATAAACATCATGAAGATATTTGATGCCAGATTCATAGTCTTCTTTTGTGAATGAATCCATACAATCTGTAGCAGCAATTACATGATATCCATATTGGAAAGCATCTGCTGATGTGTGCCTAACACACATGTGAGCGTGTAACCCTGCCATAATGACAGTATCAACACCTAATTCTTTTAGTAATAAATCCAAGCTTGTTTGAAAGAAGCCTGAATATCTTTTCTTTGGAACTACAAAGTCTATTTTTTCGTCAAGACCTAATTCAGGAATAACTTCTGCACCTTTTGTGCCTATGAGAGCGTGCTCTCCCCAAATTTCAAATTCTCTATCAATTCCAGGATGATGAGCATCGTTACAAAAGATAACAGGAATGTTATGCTTCCTTGCATCATCACATAATTTTTTTACATGTGGAACTATTGCTAAACCACGATCGCACTTGAGTGCTCCTGTTACAAAGTCGTTTAGCATATCGACAACTAATACTGCATATTTCATTTTAAAATCCTCTATAAATTGAATTATAAATCAAAAACATATTTATAGATACGAAAATGAAGATAATAAAAATTTATCTATGATTTTTATTTCAATGTATTAGAATATATTTGTATTTTTAATAAGGAGAAAATTTATGCCATTAGTAAATACTAAAGAACTATTTAAAAAAGCATATGATGGCGGATACGCTATCGGAGCTTTTAACTGCAACAATATGGAAATTGTTCAAGCGATTACTGAAGCTGCAAAAGAATGCAACTCACCAGTTATTCTTCAAGTTAGCGCAGGTGCAAGAAAATATGCAAAAGCGTGCTACTTAAGACATATGGTTGAAGCAGCAGTTGAAGATACAAATCTTCCTATTGTCCTTCACCTTGATCATGGTGCAGATTTTGAAATTTGCAAAGACTGCATTGATGGTGGTTTCACTTCAGTTATGATTGACGCTTCAAGCAAATCATTTGAAGAAAACATTGCTATCACAAAGAAAGTTGTTGAATATGCTCACGCACATAAGCCATACGTCACAGTTGAAGCTGAACTTGGAACATTAGCAGGCATCGAAGATGATGTTAAAGTTGAACACGGTAATGAATCATATACCAAGCCAGAACAAGTTGAAGAATTTGTTAAAAGAACAGGTGTCGATAGCTTAGCTATTGCAATTGGTACATCACATGGTGCATACAAATTCAAACCAGAACAATGCACACGTAACGAAGACGGTGTTCTTGTGCCACCTCCATTAAGATTTGATATTCTT
Organism: Bacilli bacterium; assembly: GCA_024408105.1. Classification (GTDB taxonomy): domain Bacteria; phylum Bacillota_I; class Bacilli_A; order RFN20; family CAG-826; genus Fiminaster. The sequence goes on from JAKSVG010000002.1 coordinate 108,251, forward strand.
GAAGAAGTTAGCAAACGTCTTCCAGGATTCCCAATCGTTTTACACGGTTCAAGTTCTGTTAATCAAGAATATGTTAAAATCATCAATGCTCATGGAGGAAAACTCGTTGACGCAGTTGGTGTTCCAGAACAACAACTTCGTAAAGCAGCATCAATGGCTGTTTGCAAAATCAATATCGATAGTGATCTTCGCTTAGCCATGACTGCTGGAATTCGTGAACATATGGAAAATCATCCAGACCATTTTGACCCACGTCAATATGTTGGTGATGGTCGTGCATATGTAAAAGAATTAGTTAAACATAAAATTGTTGACGTTCTTGGCTCAAACGATAAACTTTAATTTAAATAATCTTTTATAAAAGATTCCCAAGGCATATTAGTTAATTCTAATGTGCCTTTTTTATTAATAATTTTTAGATATTTTTTACAATAGGTTTTCAACTTTTTATACTCTTCTTTTGAGTATCCTTTTTTGACGATTAATTTATCACCAAAAATTAAGAGTTTTCTTCGATTTTTAAGTGATAAAAACATTTTTAAAAATGATGGTTCGTGTTTTTCAATTAAGTATCTCTCAATTGCGAATATATCGATAAACCAAGGCACCCTTGTAAAGTCTTTTGAACTTGTCGTGGATTCATATGTTTTGTCGTAGAAATACATTGGTTTAGAAATCATTGTAAGTTTATTCGCATTTAAGAAAACTTGGAAGTTTGTTAAAACGTCTTCTCGGATAATATTCTTCTTCGGAAGAGCATAGTTTTTGTTCTTCAATAACTCTGCTTTATATATTTTGTTCCACATAAAGCCATGCATGTAGCTATCTTGCATCAATGCTTTTAGCATACCTTTTCTGTTATATGTTTTATTTTTTCTAAAAAAGTTTTTTGATATTTTGCTTCCTCTAACATAGTAATTAGATGCAGAAACGATATCTGAATTTGTGCTCTCTAATGTAGTTATCATTAGTTCTATTGCGTTCTTTGAATAATAGTCATCCGCGTCGATAAACATTAAATATTTACCATTTGATGCATCGATACCAACACTTCGCGCGACTCCAATGACACGCGAAGAAACGTTGATATTTTTTATGAATGGATACTTTTTGATATATGCGTCAATAATCTCCATTGTTTTGTCAGTGCATGGATCGCTTACTAATATAACTTCAAATGAAAATTTAGTCTTCTGACTAATAATAGAATCTAAACACCTTGAGATGCTTCTTTCGTTATTGTAAACAGGGATAATTATCGATACATCATAAAGCATAGAAATATTATATATTGAAATACAAAAGTATTTGCAATTCTTTTAAATATAATGTTATGCTTTAACGCATATAAGAAAGGACGGATTATTTATGAAAAAAGCATTCGTTTTATTAGCTGCTGCTTTATCAGCTGGTGTTCTTGCAGGATGTAACAGCGCTCCAAAAGATTGGAAAGAAGAAGAAAAGAAATTAATGACCGATAACCTTGGTGGTAATGTTCTCCCTTACTATTATGTAGAAGGCTACGTTGTCACTGATGAATATCTTGAGGAATATGGTTGCATTTCTGTTGAAGCTTTACAAGGTAAGAAAGAAGATGTTCTTGCTTATGAAAAACTTCTCGTTGCAAAAGAATACACATGTGATGTTAAAGTCGGAGATGACCTTGATATGCCATATTTTGGTTCATATTATAAGACATTCGCTGACGACTTTGTGTTAATGGTTCAAGTCTATGTTGGTAAAGGCACAAAAGAAACAGGTAAATTTGTTATTGATGCTTACTACTATCAAGAAATGCAAGACTACTCAGAATATGATTTAGATTCATGGGCAAAATGTGCTGCATCAACAAAATCATATTTCGAAGCTTATAATTCAGTTGCTCCAGTTCTTCCAGAAGCACTTGAAACATCTGCTACAACATTCGATATGATGGATTACCGTTATATGTATTATGCATATTATGGCGAAGACATCGGATTCCCAGTAGGATTGCTTTACCTCAATGGTGCAAAAGAAGCTGAGCTTGATGGCGTCATTGCAGCATTTGTTGCAAAAGGCTATGTTAAGAAAACAACAAGTGAAGGCGCTGAATATTATGAATATGGTTCAAGTCAATTCTTTACTGAATTCGAATATGAACCAGCCGAAGAAGGCTTCCCAGAAGCAATTTCAATTTTAATTTATTAATTAAACGAAATACAAATTAGAGAGGTTATACCTCTCTTTTTTGTTGCAAAAACATAAGTGATTGAATATATTGTAGATATGGATAAGTATCAACAGTTCAAATCCATTTTGGACAATTCTAGATCAATAGTCTTTTTTACTGGAGCAGGTGTTTCTACTGCTTCAAATATTCCTGATTTTCGAAGCGCGAACGGCCTATATAATGAAAAAGGTGGATTATATCGACCTGAAGAAATAATATCTCATTCATTTTTTATGGAGAATACGAAAGAATTTTTTGAGTTCTATTTTTCAAAAATGGTATATCAAAATGCAAAACCTAATCTTGCTCATAGATTCATTGCTGAACTAGAAAAGAAAAATAGCAATGTTTGGGTAGTCACTCAAAACATTGATAATCTTCATCAAGAAGCAGGAAGTAAGCATATTATAGAATTACATGGCTCAGTATTCAGGAATTATTGTATGAACTGCGGGCAGTTTTATGACCTAGAGAAAACTTTAAAGGTTGGTGGAGATGTTCCAAAATGCCCAAGGTGTGGCGGAATAATTAAGCCAGATGTTGTTTTATATGAAGAACAATTGAACGAAAACGATATTAAAATGGCTATTGGATTAATTAGTCAAGCTGAAACAATGGTGGTCATAGGCACTTCGCTTATTGTTTATCCAGCAGCCTCATTTGTTCGTTACTTTAATGGGAAAAACTTGATTATAATCAATAAAGAAAAAACAAATTATGATAATTATGCAAATCTATCATTTAATGAAGATATCATAAGTGTTATAAATAAGATAAGTTCATTGCAAAATAATAAATAAATATTTATATTTTAAGTATGGAAAAACCTTTAGCAGATTTACTTCGCCCATCATCATTAGATGAAGTTGTTGGTCAAAAACATCTTTTAGATGAAGGGAAAGTATTTAGGAAATCAATTGAAAGTGGTCATATCACAAATATGGTGTTTTATGGTCCACCAGGAGTTGGTAAAACAACATTAGCAAATATAATCGCTAAATCAACAAACATGGCGTTATATAAACTTAATGGAACAACTGCTTCTACTGATGATATAAAGAAAATCATCTCTGAAGTTGGAAGCGTATTTTCACAAAACGGTATATTGCTATACCTTGATGAAATTCAATATTTAAATAAGAAACAACAACAATCATTACTTGAATTTGTCGAAAGTGGATCAATAACATTGATTGCCTCCACAACAGAAAATCCATATTTTTATATTTACCCTGCACTTTTATCTAGATGCACAGTATTTGAATTTAAGGCTATTTCAATTGATGAAATATCCAAAGGACTAGAAAATGCATCCAAAAAGGCAAATATTAAAATTGATAAAGAATCTATTTTTGCTTTAGCTCAAAGTGCAAATGGCGATATGCGTAAAGCAATTAATAACCTTGAATTCCTTGCAAATTCAACATCATCAAAAATATCGATAAATGATGTCAACCAGTTAATTGAGAAAGCTAATATTTCTTATGATAGGAGTGAAGATCATCATTTTGATACATTAAGTGCATTTATGAAATCTCTAAGAGGTTCTGATCCTGACGCTGCGATATTCTATTTAGCAAAACTTCTTGAAGGAGGAGATATTATTGCTGCATCAAGAAGGCTACTATGTTCAGTTAACGAAGACGTTGGTCTAGCCTATCCTCAACTCATTCCTATTGTTACTGCATGTGTTAATAACGCCCTTCAACTTGGTATGCCTGAAGCAAGACTTCCTTTATCGAATGCAACAATCTTAATTGCAACAGCACCTAAATCTAATTCAAGTTATCTTGCGTATCAAAAAGCTCAAGAAGATATCTTTAAAGGTAAAGGTTTAAATACACCTAGACAACTTCAAAACACGCATTGTGATGGAGAAGATGCAAAAATCAAAGGACAACATTATAAATATCCTCATGATTATCCAAATCATTATGTTGAGCAGCAATATCTTCCAGATGATATTAAAGAAAAGAAATATTACATACCTCAAGAAAATAAAAACGAACAATTAACAAAACAATATTGGGATAATATCAAAAAGAAAAATTAATCCAAATTAATTCCGATAATTGAAATCATTAGCTCATCCAAAGAATTTCCTGCGTGATGAGCTTTAAATTTAACTTTGTGTTTTTCATTATTTACGCATTCTAAAGAAAAACCGTCTTTTGCAATCGCGATGTAATCGCCCAAGAACTCTTTTGTCATTGGATGAGGAGTTCCATCACCGAAGAATTTATTGTTGAGCACCTCGTCCATTGAATATATTTCATAATGTTCTTTGTAATAACTATTAAACAGAATTGGAAAGTCTTTTTTATATTCATCTTTGATGTAAAAGTTTATACAACGCTTTTCAATGCTCATTGGCTGAGAAAGCATACTCACCAAATCTTGATGTTTATTCATATCCTCGAATGTAACGTCAATCATTCCGTGATCTGCAATAATTAATACAGCAATGTCTTTATGAAGAGATGAATATTTTTCTACAAGTTTTTGGATTTTCAAAATCCTTCTATGCACTTTCTTATTCGTAACACCTTTTCTATGCATTGTCATATCTGGATCAACCCAGTAAGCATATGTAAATGATTCATCAGTTAATTCAGTTTGATTGAATGCATATTTAACAAATGAAGAGACATGTCTAAGTTTTTTATTTTCTTTATCGACTGGATAACCTAGATATATTCTCGCTATTTCTTTATTATTTTTTTCATTTATGAGTTCGGCGATGTCTTTGAAAGGACACATCTTTTTCATTATGTTATCTTTTCCAATAGATTCTCCAGTTTCATCATCTTCATTAGGGAATACATTGACATTCTTATTGATGTCTTTGAAATATAATGTCCAACCTAACCAGCCATTTTCAATTGGTGTTTTTCCACTTAAAAAACCATTTGTAGAAGCAACAGTGGTGGGAGGAAATGTTGAATACATTTCGTGAACAATGTGACTTCTAAAGAATGATTTTTCGTCTAAGTGCTTATTTAAGACAGCCTTGCCCATTCCATCAAATAGGAACACCAAGACTTTCTTTTTATCTTTTATAAGTTCATCAATCTTAGGAATTGAGTTATGAAATGTATCAACATCGAAATGTTTAAGAATTGAGTTTGAAAGGTTAACAATTGAGTTTGTATAGTCTATTTTGTTCATATAATTATTATCTCACAACAAAAATTTTTGTATCATATAAATATGAGCAAAAGAAAAATAATTATTGATTGTGATCCAGGTCATGATGATGCGATTGCTATATTGATGGCAATTATTTCTCCTAAATTAGATCTTTTAGGTATAAGTGTAGAAGCAGGAAACCAAACATTAGAGAAAACAGGCAAGAATGCTTTAAATATTGTTTCTTATTTAGGCAAAGATATTCCTGTTAGTTTAGGAAGAGGCTATCCTCTTAAAAGAAAACCCCAAATATGCGCGGAGATTCATGGCGAAAGTGGTTTAGATGGATTTACTTTTCCTAATTATGATAAACAATTTGATAAAAGAGATGCAGTTGCGTTCTTAAAAGACATTTTATTAGAAAATGATAAAGTCACATTAGTCCCTACTGGGCCATTAACAAATATTGCTTTATTAATAAAAGAACATCCTGAAGTTAAATCACATATTGATGAAATTGTTTTAATGGGTGGGTCAATTGGACATGGAAATGTTACTCCTGCTGCAGAATTTAACATCCTTTGTGATCCAGAAGCTGCTGAGATTGTTTTTAATAGCGGTCTTAAGGTTAAAATGATTGGATTAGATGTAACAAGGAAAGTGCTTGTTCTTCCAGAAATTATTTCAAGAATGGAAAAATATCAAAACAAAGCCTCTATTATGTTTACTGCATTGATGAAAGTGTTTAATGAAAACCAAAAGAAGATATTTGGCTTTTCTGGTGCACCTTTACATGACCCTGCAACAATTGTTAGCCTTCTAGATGAAGAAACAATTCATTTTGAATATATGAATGTTGAAATTGATGTTAGTGGTGGCCCAAGTTATGGAAGAACTAACTGTGACCAATTCAATTTCTTAAAAAGAAAACCCAATGCCTATGTTGCTACAAAGATTAACAAAGATAGATATTGGGATGTTGTTGAAGATTGCATTAAACGTTATTAATTTGATTACGTTATATTTTATAATCTGGTCTTTGAGTTCCTATTTCTTCAAATGGGAACTTTTCTAAATAGTCTTTATATGTGTTATCAAATTGATGAAGTTTGAAAACTTCTCTCATCTTTTTTACATCCCATGGACGAATTGGACTCCAAAATCTCCACACCCTATTACAGAAGTGACAAATTAATGTATCTTTTTTCATAGGACGTTGTTCGTTATATTTTCTTGGTAGATAAATGAAATCTTTTACTAGAACATTTAAAGCACTTTGATCTGCGAAATAAAATGTTTTCTTCATTAATAAATCAATGCAGTTATTAAATAGATGTGTTTCTTTAACTTTTTTACCATTAAGTAAAAGGACACCTGAATTAAAATATCCTGGATGAACCCACCACTCTCCTAAGTAATCAAGTCCTGCTGCTAATTCTATCTTTGAAACATCAATGCTGAGCATAGGTGATAAGTCACCATTGATCAATGTGTCTGCATCTAAATATAAAACAGTTTCATCAGGAAGAATTTCTTCCGAGAAAAGCCTTAACATGCAATATGGAGAAAATGATGATTTATGATTTCTTGTGTTTTTCAAGGTAGAAACATATCTATCTGTATAGTCAAATAATTCAACTATATTGTCTTTGTTAAATTCTTTAGCCATTTCCTCCAGGAAGATTCTATCTTGCTCTATGATTGCTCTTCCTTTATTTCCTTTATCGTTTACTGCCATAGTAAGAACATAAAAATGGATAGGAAAACGATTATGCTCGAGCATACTTCTCATTGATAGATAAATACCTCTAAGGGTTAGGCGGTCTCCACCATAAAGAACATTAAACATTTTGCTCCTCTTTTTTCATTCTTTTTGATGCAATAGCTTCAAATACCGCATTCAATATAAAGCTAATAATAATGACCAAATAGAATGTTACAAGTCTCCATAATAAACACACGGCAGTGGCATCTTCTTTTACACTCATACCAATTACAGCAGCGATGACAAATTGGAATGCAAATTCAATACCGCCTGTTCCTCCAGGAGTTGGCATCCAAACAACTGATGTTATTGCAAATGATGTTGCAAATAAAACAAGTGGAATTTTATCAAAGCCAATATCAATTCCCACAGCTTTTAATAGGAAAAACGGTATAGCGTAATAGCAGCCCATGCAAATGATTTTAATAATGATTGCTAAGACAGTTGCTAATTTATGCGACCATACTTGTTTGAATGCTACTTGAGCATTTGAACAATATAATTCAAAATTAGGAATTTGATTCACAAGGAAATTCCCAAATCTATTTAATAATTTATGCTTTTCATTATGAAATATTTTCCAATTTGCCAATTTTGTTAATAGTTTCACTAATACGTTTCTTATATGTTTATTCGTGCCCAATGCAATCATAAATAATAAAACTGAGAAATTGATGATGAAGCCAACTAATGCAACCCATATTACCCATTGCATATTTAATGTAGTTAATCCGTTCCATATATCTTGCCAAAAGAACAAAGACACTATTGCAAAAGCATTGGTTACCATCATAAATGTAACAAAACTTGCTAATATGACTCCTGTTGCTTGAGCAGTAGTTACTTTTCTTTTCGTGTATGAATAAATTTGGAATGGCTGCCCACCTGCTGCAAACGGTGTAATGCCGTTATAAAAATGTTCAGATGAACCAATGAGGAATGACTCCCCAAAAGAAGCTTTTATTTTTAACGCTTTTCCATAAATGCATTGGCTAAATGGCCAAAGAATAAAATAAGCTAAGACAAGTCCTATTGCAGCAATAAGCCAAATATAGTTTTGACCAATATGTGATAGACTTTCTCCAATTTTGTTAATCTCACCCATTGAAAGAAGCAAGATAACAACAAGCACAGTTAAAAGAGTGAGAAAAATCAAATTAGAAATTAATTTCTTGTGTGATTTTTTCTTTGGGTTTTCTGGGATATTGTTATTTATTTGCTTCTCTTCCATTATGCTAATGCGGTCTCTTTCTTTGATTTTAGTTTGAATAAAACCGTTCTAAGTATTGTCACAACAACAAAAGCAATTAATATTGCTCCACTTACGTCGCTTAAGAAGTGTGCTTCCGCTAACATTCTTGACAAAGCAACAAGAAGTGTCCATACTAAACCAACATAAAACAAGGCTATTTGTAGTTTTCTATTATCTTTTTGCTTATCACTTACTAAGGTAAGTAATGGAAGAAGTGTCATTCCTAATGAGGCATATGTTGTATGGCCGCTTGGGAATGATTTAAAGTTATCACCAATATCTGCCTTTAAAGCATATAAGGGATTAAGTTGATATAAGTAGCGGAATGCGCTCGTAGGATCGCTCTCTCTAAAAACATATAAAGGGCGAGGTCTGCTCCAAAGATATTTAAACCCGGTTGCAAAAATTGCAACGACCAAAGACATTAAAAGGAAAAAGAAACCAATAATAAGCATCGTTCTTTTATCAAATTTTGGTGTTAATTTCTTATAGAAAAAGAATAATCCAACAAGCATTAATATGGTTACTATTGCTGCAACAATAATAACGACAGGATTATTAAAATTTGGACTCCTTGGGTCTAAATTTGAAAGGTGCTCAAATCTATAAATATATTTAAATGTATCAAAGCAGAAATACGCTGCTGCAATTATTCCTGCAATACCAGCAATGACCATAAATACAGTCCAAAATTTATGACAATTATGTGGACGTCCTTTTATGCAGAAACATCCGCCTATTCCTAAAGCAGCAATAACTGGTAATTCTGCTATAGCGGACATTGTTACTTCAAAAGGTGTTGCGCCTTCAATTGCGTGAATACCTTCAGCAATCTTAAAGTCAAATATATTTCCTAAAACAAATAAAACTAAAATTAAAGCAAAAACAATTAACGTTTCTCTTAAATGTATTGGATTTTTTCTATCTAGTAACATCATAAACTCCTTATTTGAATGACAAGTGTCTTGCATTTGAAATTACAAGGTCGCTTAATATCTTAGCATTTTCTTCTATTGAACCGGTATCATAAATGATCCACATAGTAATAATTCCATAAGCGCCCTTGAGAAGATATTCTACTATAATCTTGTTCTTTTTTGTGTCTTGTACGACACGAAGCATCATCTTTCTGACCTTATCAATCATTTTGTTCGCATAACCTAAAAGATTTGGGTCGGTAAGAATGATTCTATATACATCTATCTCTTTTGAAAGGACATTGAAAATACTTTCAAACATATTTTGAATAGCTTTTCTTGAAGTTCTTGTCTTCATTATCATATCAGTATCAAGTTGATTTAATTGTTCATCAAAAAGCTTATTTATCATTGTTTCAATAATGTCTTCCTTCGTGCCATAACGAAGATAAATAGTATTCCTATTTACATTTGCTTTTGTAGCGATATCGACTATATGAATATTTTCAAAGCCTTTTTCTTCAACCAACTCAAGGAAGGCTTGTTCAATAGCTTGTTCTGATTTTGTTATTCTTAAATCTACTTTATCCATAGTTAATAAGCATTTTATCAAATATGTCGCATAATAGGCAACTGCTAAATTATGTCTATTGATATAAAAATACTAAATAGTATGCTTTAAATGTTAACGAAAGGAATAATGACAATGGGAAAATTTGCTATTATTGGAGATTCTACTTGCGATCTTACAACTGAGATGAGAAAAGAAAGAGATATCGACTATGCTCGTATGCTCGTCTCATGGACAGATGTAAAAGATAAGAAATTCCATGAAACATATGCTTCCTTAGATTGGGAAGTTGTGTCAGTGAAAGAATATTATGACATTCTTAGACAAGGAAGCCGTATTATTACTTCACAAGTTACTGAACAAGAATTTGATTTGGTGTTCAAAAGACACTTTGATAAAGGAGAAGATATTCTTTATATTGCCTGTTCATCTGGTCTATCTGCTTCACTTAAATTAGCTCAAAGACTTTGGAACGAAAAATATTCAAAAGAATACCCTGAAAGAAAATTAATTATTGTTGACTCGTTGATTTCATGCATGGGTCAAGGAATGATGCTTCTTCGTGCGGCTGATTTAAGAGATGCTGGCGAAAGCATGGAAACAATTGCTGCTGAACTTGAAAAAACAAAACTTTGTTACAACCAAATTGCAACAGTTGAAACGCTCGATTATTTAAAACGTGCAGGCAGAGTAAAAGCCTCCGCTGCATTCTTTGGAAATATCTTTGGTGTTAAACCAATTCTTATTTCTGATACAAGTGGTGTTAATCACGCGATTGAAAAAGCAAAAGGAAGAAAAGGATCAATTATCCGTTGCGCAGAACTTGTTAAAGAAACAGTTGTTGAACCAGAAAAACAAACTTGTTGGGTTCTCCATGCTGATGCAAAACAAGAAGACGTTGATTTGATGGTTGCTAAGATTAAAGAATTAGTGCCTTTCAAAGAAATCAAGGTTATGTATTTAGGACCAATCATTGGTGCTTCTACAGGTCCAGGTACATTCGGCATCTACTATTATGGAAAAGAAGTAACTGTTTCTGGCGAAGTTAACTAATATGATACTCAAAAAATTAAATGGTGAGCAATTTATTGCTCTTATTACTAATGGCGCGAAGAATTTACGCGCTAACTATGAGGAAGTTGATAATCTTAATGTTTTCCCTGTCCCGGATGGAGATACAGGTACAAACATGTCACGCACTATCGAAGGTGGAGTTCATGCTGTTGAAAACATGAATGAAAAATCTATAGGTGTAGTCGGAAAAGAATTATCTAAAGGCACACTTATGTCAGCACGTGGCAACTCTGGTGTCATTCTTTCACAAATTTTTCGTGGTATTTGCAAAGGATTATCTGGCAAAGATGAAGTCAACGCTAAAGAGCTTGGTGAAGCCTACAAGATGGGCGTTAAGCAAGCATACGGAGCTGTTGTTACACCAGTAGAAGGAACAATCCTTACTGTTTTCCGTGAAGCCACAGAAGTTGCTTGCAAAAAAATAACAAATGAATCAACTATTAATGAATTTTATGAGATTCACTTAAAGCAAGCTTTAAAAACACTTAAAAATACCAAAGAACTTCTTCCTGTTTTAAAAGAGGCTGATGTTATTGACTCTGGAGGATGCGGATATGTCTATATTGTTAAAGGCATAGTCAAATATCTTGATGGAGAAAAAATAGAAGCAGAGCTCTCTAAACCAGAAGAAACAAAAGAAGAAGGGGCACCAGTAGATTTTGATGCCTTTACAAGTGATGATGTTCTTCAATTTGGATATTGCACTGAATTTATCCTTCGTCTACAAAAATCAAAAGTAGATATTGATTTGTTTGATGTTCAAGAAATCATCGATGTATTAAATGGAGACGATATTAAAGGAGATTCAATCGTCGCTTTAAAAGATGAAGATGTAATTAAAGTTCATGTTCATACAAAAGAACCAGGAATCGTTCTTCATAAGATGCGTAAATATGGTGAATTCTTAACAACCAAGATTGAAAACATGGCTCTTCAGCATAATGAGAATATGTCAGAAGAAGAACGTGAAGAGCAAAAGATGGAGCATAAAAAATATGCGGTCGTCGCAGTTGCTCAAGGTAAAGGCATTGTTGAACAATTCAAGGCATTTGGGGTTGACTACGTTGTAAGTGGTAATCAAACAATGAATCCTTCAACGGAAGATTTCATTAAAGCATTTAAAAAACTTGATGCGGACAACATCATTGTCTTCCCAAATAACAAAAATATAATTATGGCTGCTGAACAAGCCGCTAAATTATATAAGGGGTCGAATGTTGTTGTTGTTAAATGTGTTTCGATACCACAATGCTATAGCGCACTTACAATGCTTGACTTCAGTAGTGATGATTTAACTATCATTATGGGAAACTTCAATGAAGCCATTCGCCATGTTATCTCTGGTGAGATTACTATTGCGATTAGATCGACAAAAGTCCAAGGTGTTTCTATTAGAAAAGGTGACCATATTGGTATATTAAATGGTAAGATGTCTTTGTCTACTCCATTTAAAAACAAAGTTGTCGCCGAATTATTAAAGAAGATTCCAGATATCGATGATAAAGAAGTCTTAACAATCATCTATGGTGATGGTGTTAGTGAAGAAGAAAAAGCTAAAAATCTTGCCGCTATTCAATCTAAATTCCCATTCCTTGAAATTGGGGCAATTGATGGTGGACAAGCTGTCTACAAATATCTAATAGCAGTTGAATAATTTGCTTAAAAAGAAAAAGGGCTGTGTGCTATTAGCACATGGCCCATTTTTATAAATTTTTGATTATATTTTTAACAACATTAATTGAATAGTTTTGACATATCTTAGCGGCATCTTCTGTAAATATTTCATTAGGATAATATTCACTGTTAGAAATAATTCTAATGCAAAGAAAATCAATATTATATTGATGTGCAACTTGCCCAACGGCAAATCCTTCCATTTCCTCACAATCACTATGAAGCGTTTCATAGTAATACTTAATCACATCTATTTCTCTATTCCATGGATCACCAGTACTGATTGTTCCTTGAACTAGCTTACCATCATAATTTGTGTTTTGAGCGATATCTAAAAGATATTTCGTACTATGAAGTGTTGCTATTTTTTCTATTTGATTATCAACAACCATTTCTTGGCCTACGTTTTCGCGGTTATCTAAACTATAACCTGCACCTTCATCTTTATGTCCCGTGACATAACTATTGTTTTGGATTATGTCTTTGCCTAGAACTATATCGCCTTTATGGAGATTAGGATTATGTGCTCCAGCAGTGCCCTGAACAATTATGCTTTTTGGTTGATAATGTTCTATTCCGATTGTGGTTGCAGTTGCGGCGTTAACCATTCCAACCATACTTCTTGCTAAAACGATTGGATAATTATCAATGTATCCTTTCGTAAAATGGTAATTACCATGCACCTCATCTTTTTTATTTACCAATGTGTCATATATAACGTTATGTTCGCTTTCCATTGGGGCAATAATCATTATTGGGTCTTTTTTGACAGATGAATTGCATCCTGCTAATAAAAATGGAATTAATATGATACTAAATTTATGCTTCATAGATAGTCACCTTCTTCATTATTAGAATAATTTGGAGGAAACCAACAGTAAAGAAGAAGTCTATTTATTTGAAATACACATTCAATTTATATTTGATATACTTTTTATATGCATAAAGTTATTGTTATTGGTTCAGTTAATATTGATTACACGATATATGTCGATTCTTTCCCACGTGTTGGAGAAACAATTCACGGATACAATAAAGTATCGTCTTTAGGTGGCAAAGGTGCAAATCAAGCATTAGCGATTACAAGAGCAAATGTAGAAAATAAATTTCTTTGTTTTCTTGGAGATGATGATACATCTAATGAAATTAAAGAAAATTTTGATAAGTATCACATAGATGCTGTACCAATGACAATTAAAGGTGTGCCTAGTGGTAATGCTTTTATATATGTAGATAAAGATTCAAATAATGAAATCATTGTTCTCTCAGGAGCAAATTTTGAAGGAAGTGTTGATGTCATTAAAAAGCATTATGATTTAATTCAACAAAGTGAATATATTGTTCTTCAAAATGAAATCAATCCATTAATCAATGAGTGGGTTATTAAAGAATTTGGAAAAACACATCACATTATTTTAAATCCTGCTCCTGGCAAACCTCTTAAAGAAGAACTAATGCCTTATATAGAATATATATCTCCTAACGAAGGTGAATTGAAATTAATTACGAAGGAAAGCGATGTTAGCAAAGGTGCGGACTACCTTTTAAGTCATGGTGTTAAAAATGTTATTGTTACACTTGGAGAGAAAGGTTCTATGTATTTTTCTAAAGAAAGACAAATTAAAGTGGAACCATATAAAGTTAATCCAATTGATACAGTTGCTGCAGGCGACTCGTTCTTGGGGTTCTTTGTTTCTCAAATTGCAAGTGATAAAGACATTGAATATGCATTAAGGTTTGCTTCTGTTGGGGCGGCATTATCTACGACTAAAAAAGGTGCAGCAGCATCGATACCTTCATACGATGAAATTATGCAATGTATGAACAAGGATACAAAATGAACAAGATTTTAAAGATTATTTTATTATCATCCGTGATATTGTTTGTTTCAGGATGCTCACATAACCAAAGTACAACCTCAACAACTGGTTCAACCACTTCTTCATCTTCTGGACCTCATGGTCCTGGAAACGGAATAATCGATTTGTATTGTGTTAATGATGTCCATGGTCGAGTAAACCCTACAATAAGTGAAAACGGATGTTACGAAGGTGGTATATCTAGATTATCCACATACTTATCTAAGAAAATTGCATCTAATCCAACTGGCTCAGTATTTTTAAATGCTGGTGATTTATGGCAAGACACTTATGATTCATCAATGAATAAAGGTGAATTATTGACTAAAGCAATGGTTCAGATGGATTGTGAAGCTATTGCACTTGGCAATCACGAATTCGATTGGGGCGTTGATCAAATCAAAGCTAATAGGGCTATCGCAGAAAGCTCATCAAATAGAACTCAATTCACATTTTTAGGTTGCAACGTTTATAACTACGGTGGAACTACCTCAACTCACGCGGATGATTTATGTTCATCTTATAAAGTTATAAATAGAGGTGATGTTCGCATTGGTTTAATAGGTGCGATTGGAGAAAGCCAACTAACATCAATCACATCATCAAACTGGGTAAACCTTACCTTTAAAAATCCAGTCCCCATTGTTAAATCACTTAGTAGAAAACTAAGAAATGAAGAAAAATGCGATGTCATTGTATATTTGTTCCATGGTTCATTAAATCAAGCAGAACCAGATGCTCTTTCTTCAATTGACCCAGAAACTAATAAGCCATATGTTGATGCTGGATTTTTAGGACATTCACATCAATTTGAAAATGAAATAATTAACTCTGTTCCTTGGATTCAGTCTTATCAACATGGCGCTGTTCTTGGAAGAATTACTTTGAAAGTTGAAAATGGAAATGTTAGTTGTACTTATTGCCCTGATTATTCATCGAAAAGTGGCTATTCAGGAAGAAATGAAAATGGCTGGGGTAGTGGAAGCAATTCCATTTATGGACAAGCTGAAGATGTTAATATCAAAAATATTGTTGATGAATATATTACCCCTTCATTTATCCAAACTAGAGATCAAGAGGTAGTGACATTAGAAAACGCTCCATCATGGATTGGAATGGACGCTGGTAAAATCCAAGCTCTTGCTACAAGTAAATACATTGATGGACTTAGAAGTTTAGGAGAAAGCATTCCTAATGTCGATGTTGTTATTAATAATGGCAATAGAGATGATATACAAGTTCCAGCAAACAATAAACTTACTCGAGAAAATATTTTTAATCTTATTCCATTTACGAATAAAACTATTATTGCAAGTGTAAGTGGTAGAGACATCATTAATGAATGTGTTATGTATTCAAATCCATATTACATTGTAAGTGAGACGTCACTAACACTTGATCCTAATACTTATTACACAGTTGCTTGTATCGATTATCTATTACTTCATAAGAATACTAGTAGACAGTATAACTATTTCTCTTCATATACATCATCACTATATACAATAGAGAAATTCCCATATGCTATTACATGGGATTACTTTGCTGAGCAACCAACATTCGATATGAATATTTTATCTAGTGTTGCTTTTACTGGTCTAACCTATTAATCATGGAAAAATATAAACCATTTAACGCGAAATGCGTTGATATATCTTTTGAAGGAAAAGGAGTTACTAAAAACTTATATGGAGTAACTTTTGTTGATGGCTTATTTATTGGTGAAGAAGCATCAATCCAAATCGAATACAAAAGAGCAGGTTCTTTCTTTGGTAAAGTTACAAGATTAATTACAAAATCGCCAGATAGAATTCAACCTCGTTGTGGAGTGTGCTCTGCTTGTGGAGGATGCCAATTTCAACAACTTGCCTATCCTGCTCAATTAGAATATAAAACAAACAAAGTAAAGACTTCGTTTAAACGTTATAACTTAGATGTTCATGTTAATAAATGTATTGGTATGGATAACCCATACAATTACAGAAATAAAATCCAAGTACCTGTTGGTAGAGATCCACATGGCCATATTGTCACAGGCTTCTATCGAAGTGGCACGCATAAAATAATTCCAGTTGATAAATGTCATATTGAAGATGAACGCGCTTCTAACATTGTTAATGAATTTAAAAAATTGTTAAAAGATTTTAGATATGAACCATATAACGAAGATAATCGTTCTGGTATATTTAGACATATCCTTATTAGAACTTCATACCATTATGATGAAATAATGGTTACATTAGTGACCACTCTTGATGAATTCAAAGGGAAGAATAATTTTGTTAAAGAATTCATCAAGCGTTGTCCAAATATAAAAACAATTGTTCAAAATATTAATCCTAGAGATACGAATGTAATCCTAGGAGAAAAAGAAAGAATCCTTTATGGTAGTGGAACAATCAAAGACTCTATCTTAGGAGTGAATTTTATCATTTCTTCAAAATCATTCTTCCAAGTAAATCCAATCCAAGTTGAGAAACTTTATCAAACTGCGTTAGATTATGCTTCACTTTCTGGAAACGAAGAAGTATTTGATGCTTACTGTGGAATAGGCACAATATCATTAATCGCAGCAAAACAAGCAAAGCGTGTTTTAGGCGTTGAGATTGTTAAAGACGCGATTAAAGACGCTAACAAAAACAAAAAGATAAACAAAATAGAAAATGTAGATTTTGTTTGTGATGATGCATCCAATTTAATTAAAGACTTATATAATGACAATAAACATTTTGATGTTGTCTTTGTCGATCCACCAAGAAAAGGCCTTGATGAAAAATTTGTTTCGTCACTGCTTAAAGTTAAACCAACAAAGATAGTATATGTTTCATGCGACCCTGAAACACTTGCAAGAGATATAGCTATTCTTAACAAAGAATACGATATCATCAATGTTCAACCTGTTGATATGTTTCCGATGACTTATCAC